>JAGPGD010000005.1 GCA_018056165.1 Paludibacteraceae bacterium
CACAGAACCGGAAGAGAAACTCAATCAAATTCTGACCGCACTGGATATAAAAACACCTCTGATAAGAAGAAAAAAATTTGTGTGGCACCCAAAGGCTCCTCCTCAAAAAAACATCCACTCTCTTACAGGTACTTAGCTCCATAATACCTGCAATGTGGGTTAAGTTTGATTGTATTTTTTTCCTGACATAAAATGAATAACCTCGAGGCAAGCCTCGAGGAATTCTTTTGATTAAAATTTTTTTTATTCCATCATTCCACAATTTTTTGTTTCCTTGCAAACTCTTATCTCGAACCAGCACCGTGTGTCTCGCAATTAGCAAACTTCTGACCATCAACAAAATTAATCGCACCATATTCTTCAAACCTTGCTAATCATTCTCTCACAAATTCGAAACTCGTAACTCATTAACTTTTGAGTCATCAAACAAGGTCAATTTTTTAACTTTATCTTGCTTAAAACCTTAATAACAAATGATAAACGAATCATACCAACCTTATTAGCTTATTAAAAACAGAAAATGATATAAAAAGAATTGTTTTCTAAGTATTTAAAAATTTTTGGAACATTCAGCTTAATTTTGTAAAAAATATTTGATTACTTGATAAATATTTATTTAATTTGTGCCTATAAAAGGACAAATAAACTTTTTCAGAAGATGAAAGATATTTTAAATTTTTTGGGTGCTATTATCGTTTTAATAGGTGTTTGTATATTAGGAGTATATCATTTTGCTGGTATTAACTCAAATACTTTGTTAGCAATTGCTGGATTATTAATGATAATAGGTTTTTTTACTTTTCTTTTCATGAATAAAAAAATCTCTTAAAAAAGATTTTTAAGTACGTTGGTTTTTTATTTTTAATTTTTTTTTATAACCAAATTTTGAGAAATAAAGATAGGGACATTTCATGATAGAATGTTTCTATCTTTATTGTTAAAACAAAGATAATTGCTGTGAGGTTTCATCATGATTTTTTTTATCATTTACCGATTCATCTGGTAAAATAGAATCTTTTTCAGAAAAAATCATTGTTGCTTCTTTTTTTTCCATTTCTGAAGCCTCTTCTAATGATGTGAAATTTTTTTCTAAAATTTCTGACTCTTCGTTTCTATCATTTCCGTTTTCTTCTATTTCAATATAATCGCTTACCTGTTCTGTATCAATTTCTTGTTTTGTATGCAAGGGTTCTAATTCATTGATGATTTCAATTTCATGGGTAGTAATACGTTTCCCTTTTGCCTTGTAGCTTTTCGCCGAAATAAATTCACTGACTTCGATCACCAAAGGTTTTCGATAAGCATCTTTGCCACCAAAAATTACCTCAAAGCGTGGAAAATCCTTATCAGAAAGAAGAATTAAACGCGACTCAGGATTTTCACCAATAAAGCTTACTTTCTTTTGCGATGGTGATAATTGGAAACGTTTCAAATAATAATAGTTCTGGTCAGCATCAAAAATAGCAGCAGACCAGATTTTATCTTCCTCGAACTTTTCAAGTCTTAAAATATTGTTTTCATAATGATTATTGACGTCAAAATCAGTAGTATAATATTCCCCTTGTTGAGTAATAACTAAGATAAGATCATCATTTTGAAATTCTCCCAGATATTCGCCTCGTTTGTCATAATTCAGACGCAACACATCATGATCAAACCAAACCTCTCTGCCACCTAAGGTAGAACCTCCTTTTTGTTTCAAGGTGATTTTATGAATTTCATTTTTGGTTAAAATGCTCCCTCTTGTCTGACGACCTTTAATAGCAATTTCACTAAAATCCTTTTCAAAAACCAATTTCTGTAAACGCGGTTTTGGTTTTAAAGTGACGCGTATTATTTCTGCTTCAGCATTGGGATTGGCTGAAAAATAAACAATTTTTGAACCTGGCTTCCCCTGAGTAAGATCATATTCTTTATCGCGAGTGATGCTATTCACTGCAAAACGTTTGATGTAATAAGGTCCTGTTTTCCCGTCACGATATACTACATTATAAACCGTGCGTTTATCATTCTTTTTAAAGACATTGATATAGAGAATATTTTTCCCAACAAACATTTTTTCAGCTACTTTCACTACTTTATATTTACCATCTTTAAAAAAGACAATGATGTCATCTATTTCGGAACAATTGCATACAAATTCATCTTTCTTCAACGAAGTTCCAATAAAACCTTCTTCTCGATTGACATAAAGTTTTTCGTTGGCTTCGATAACTTTTGTAGCTTCAATGGTTTCAAAATTGCGAATTTCTGTTCGGCGTGGATATTTTTTCCCATATTTTGCCTTTAAACTTTCGTACCAGGCAATAGTATAATCTATCAAATGAGAAAGTTGATAATCAGTTTCCTCAATTTTTTTCTGAATTTCTATTAAAGTATTATTGGCTTTATCGGCATCAAATTTGGTAATTCGTACCATTTTTATTTCCAGTAGTTTCAAAATATCTTCTCGGGTAACTTCACGAATCAGATTGGCTTTAAACGGTTCGAGTTGTTTATCAATGTACTGAATAGCAACTTCATGAGAGGTACTGTCTTCAAAACCTTTTTCCTTATAGATACGATTTTCAATAAAAATTTTTTCCAGTGAAATGAAAAAGAATTGTTCTTCTAGTTCTTTTTTACGAATTTTCAATTCTGCTTCCAAAAGATTTTTTGTATCCTCGCAACTCACGCAAAGCATTTCGCTGACGCTCATGAATCGAGGCTTTTTATCGTGAATGACGCAACAATTTGGCGAAATACTTATTTCACAATCGGTAAAGGCATACAGAGCATCAATGGTTTTGTCAGACGAAGTACCTGGCTGGAGATAAACCAAAATTTCAACATTAGAAGAAGTATTGTCATCTATTTTTCTGATTTTAATTTTTCCTTTGTCATTTGCTTTCAGAATAGAATCAATAAGTTTGGAAGTGTTTGTGCTATAAGGAATTTCAGTGATAGCCAATGTTTTGTTATCTATTTTATTAATTTTGGCTCTGATTTTAACAACACCGCCCCTTTCTCCATCATTATAACGACTTATATCTATCAGACCACCTGTTTGAAAATCAGGATAAAGAACAAATTCTTCTCCTTTTAAATAAGCAATACAAGCATCAAGAAGTTCGTTGAAATTATGGGGTAAAATTTTAGAGTTTAATCCAACAGCAATCCCTTCACATCCTAAAGCTAAAAGTAATGGAAATTTAACAGGTAAAGTTACTGGCTCTTTCTTTCGTCCGTCATACGAAGGTTTCCATTCAGTGATTTTTGGATTAAAGACGGTTTCGAGAGCAAATTTTGAGAGACGTGCTTCGATATATCGTGGAGCGGCTGCTGCATCACCTGTTAAAATGTTTCCCCAGTTTCCCTGACAGTCAATCAACAAATCTTTTTGTCCTAATTGAACCAGCGCTTCCGTAATGGAAGCATCACCGTGCGGATGGTATTGCATGGTTTGACCAACAATATTGGCAACTTTGTTGTAGCGTCCATCGTCCATTTCCTTCATAGAATGAAGAATACGTCGCTGAACAGGTTTCAAACCGTCATGAATATCAGGCACAGCTCGCTCCAGAATGACATAAGAAGCATAATCCAGAAACCAGTTTTGAAACATTCCTGAAAGATGATGTTTCACACTTTCATCTGTTATTTTGGGAACTTGATAAGTTGAATGCCCTGTATCAAAAGATTCGGAATTTAATTCTTCCTCGTCAGTTGATAATATATTTTCATTTTCTTCCTCAAATATTTCTTCGTCGCTCATCTTTATTTATAATATCTTGTCTAATAAATTATTCTCTTGACTTATTTAATAATTCCCGAATCACAAAGGAAGTCAAATAACATCCAAATACCGCAGGCATATATGAAATACTCCCAATAGTTGATTTTTTGTTTGCTTCATTTGCAACAGGAATAATGGATTTTTTTATCACTGGTTCGGTTGAATAAACTACCGGAACCCCTTTTTTAATACCTATTTTTGCCAATTGTTGACGCACAGCTCTTGCCAGACTGCACATGGTGGTTTCCGAAATATCTTTTATCATCACTTTTGATGGATTTAATTTTCCTCCTGCACCCATAGAAGAAATGATATGAATGTTTCGTTCCACACATGATTTTATCAAAAAAACTTTGGACATTAACGTGTCAATGGCATCTATCACAAAATCAAAATGATTTTCTTCCAACATTGATATGGTATTGGAAGAGTCCAGCCATTTATGGTGAATAATCAACTTCAACTCAGGATTAATTTGCGAGAGTCGTTCTGCCATGACTTCTACTTTTGGGCGATAAAGAGTAGATGTTAAAGCAATAATTTGGCGATTGATATTACTCACATTTACTATGTCACCATCAATGAGGGTTATTTTTCCAATACCTGCACGACAAATCATTTCTGCTGCCATCCCTCCCACCCCTCCTATTCCTACAATCAGGACTGAAGAATCTTGTAAAATTTTCAATCCTTTTTCTCCAATTAATAATTCGGTGCGATCTGTCCACGTTTCCATACAATGATTGCTTAACTTTTCTTTATACAAAGTTATCAGTTTAAAACTACAATTCCATATTTTTTAAAAAGCTTTATCATTTTTTATTTTATATCGAGGAATCCATAAATAAAAAACTGTCACAACCACATGCAACAGTTTTTTATCACAATCTTGTAAAAGAAAATTCATTTTTTCTTTTGTTCTTTTGCCCAACTATCTTTGAGCGAAACGGTACGATTAAAGATTAAATTTTCAGGTGTAGCATCCAGATCTACAGTAAAATAACCAATTCGTTGAAATTGAAAATGATCCAAAGGTTTAGCTTCCTGCAAAAAAGTTTCCACTTTACAGCCGGTCAGAATTTTTAAAGAATCTGGATTGAGCAATTCACGGAAATCACCTTCTTCTTCCGAAGGATTTTCAACTCGGAACAAACGATCATATAAACGAACTTCTGCGGATAATGAATGAGCAACTGAAACCCAATGAATAGTACCTTTAACTTTGCGATTGCTCTCAGGCATTCCACTTTTTGTGTTTGGATCATATTCGCAATAAACTTCAACAATTTCACCTTTCTCGTTTTTTTTGCAGCCCGTACATTTAACAATATAGGCACTTTTTAATCTGACTTCCTGACCGGGAGTTAGGCGAAAATAATTTTTCGGTGCATTCTCCATAAAATCATCTTGCTCGATATACAATTCTTTTGAGAAAATAATTTCTCGTGTCCCTGCCGAAGGATCTTCGGGATTATTGGGCGTTTGTAGTATTTCTATTTCATTATCAGGATAATTTGTAATAATCAATTTCACTGGATAAAGTACTGCGCTAACTCGTGTGGCAATTTTATTGAGATTTTCACGTGCTGAATACTCCAGCAAACCAATATCGTTTAATGCATCGAATTTAGTATAACCAATTTTGTTTATAAAGTTTCGAATAGCTTCGGGAGTGTATCCTCTTCTTCTAAGTCCACAAAGAGTTGGCATGCGAGGATCGTCCCAACCGTTCACCAGACCTTCCTGCACCAGTTGGAGTAATTTTCTTTTACTTAAAATAGTATAGGTTAGATTTAAACGATTAAATTCAATTTGTCGTGGTCGATAATCTGAATCTTGATACTGATCAATGAACCAATCATAAAGTGGACGATGAACTTCAAATTCAAGTGTGCATAGAGAATGTGTAACTCCTTCAAAATAATCACATTGCCCGTGAGCAAAATCATACATAGGATACACTTTCCATTTCCAACCTGTGCGATGATGAGGATGCGAGGTAATAATACGATACATAATTGGATCGCGCATGTGCATATTGGGCGAAGACATATCAATTTTTGCTCGCAATACCATTGCTCCTTCAGGAATTTCACCTGATGACATTTTATAAAACAATTCAAGATTTTCTTCGACGGGACGATTACGGTATGGGCTTTCGATACCAGGAATAGTAGGCGTTCCTTTCTGTTTTGCTATGATTTCAGCGGATTGTTCATCAACATAAGCCAATTCTTTTTTGATAAAAAAAACAGCTAAATCCCAAAGCTTTTGAAAGTAATCAGAAGCATAATATACATTTTTCCACTGAAAACCAAGCCATTGAATATCTTCCATAATGGAATCAACGTATTCAACGTCTTCTTTTAATGGATTGGTGTCGTCAAAACGTAAATTACAAATGCCACCATATTTTTCGGCAATGCCAAAATCAAGGCAAATAGCTTTAGCATGACCAATATGTAAATAACCATTAGGTTCAGGTGGAAAACGTGTCTGAATTCTACCTCCATTTTTCCCCTCCTTTAAATCTTGTTCAACGATTGCCTCGATAAAATTCAAGTTTCGTTTGGAAGGTTCTTCTTTGTATATCATATATTTATTACTCAAATTATTTTTATATCAACCTCTTTTAACGATAATTGATGTAGATGTGAAAAGAGAATAAAAAAGATTTTTTGATAGTTTGATAGAAAGAGTAAAATATTTATTCAAAGTAAGCCTTGACAATACCTCTTTCAGAATTACGGATAAACACTAAAATATCTTCTCGTTCTTTTGTGGCAGGCAATTCAGCTTCGATCCGTTCAATTGCTTGCGAAACATTCATCCCTGATAAATATAAATAGCGATAAATTTCCTGAATACTACAAATTTGTTCACTCGTAAAACCACATCGACGTAAACCAATAGAATTAATACCTTCGAATGAAAGTGGTTCACGACCTGCTTTTATATAAGGAGGAATATCTTTATTTACTTTTGAACCGCCTTGAATGATCACATGCGAACCAATATGGCTAAACTGATGTACTAACACACTCCCACTTAAAATTGCATAATCATCTATTACTACCTCACCTGCCAGTTGAGAAGCATTAGACATAATAACATTGTTCCCGATTCGACAATCATGAGCAATATGACAGTATGCCATTATCAAACAATTGTTGCCAATTATAGTTTTTCCTTTTGAGGCTGTACCGCGATTTACGGTAACATATTCGCGAATGGTAGTGTTATCGCCAATAATGGCAAGAGTTTCTTCGCCTTTAAATTTTAAATCTTGCGGAATAGCTCCAATTACTGCGCCAGGAAAAATTTTGCAATTTTTCCCGATTCTACTTCCTTCAAGTATAGTTACATGAGGACCAATGGTAGTCCCTTCTCCAACCTCTACGTTTTTATCAATAAAAACAAAAGGTCCTACTGTGACT
Source organism: Paludibacteraceae bacterium (assembly GCA_018056165.1). GTDB lineage: Bacteria > Bacteroidota > Bacteroidia > Bacteroidales > Paludibacteraceae > MVYY01. Next base: position 7,213 of record JAGPGD010000005.1, read on the forward strand.
GATGGATCTATTTTAGCTTCTGGATGAATATAGGCAAGCAGTTGTTCCATTTTTTTTATATCAACTTTTAATTATTTTTTGTAATCTGAGCCATAAATTGAGCTTCTGCTACAATTTTCCCGCCAACAAAAGCATATCCTTTCATATTAGTACAGCCATGTCTGATTTCGTCTATCATTTCAAGACGAAAGATAACAGTATCGCCAGGAACTACTTTCTGACGGAATTTTACATTATCTATTTTTAAAAAATAGGTAGAATATTTTTCAGGATTAGGAATAGAATTCAGAACTAAAATTCCACCTGTTTGAGCCATTGCTTCTACAATTAAAACTCCAGGCATCACGGGCTCGTTGGGGAAATGACCTACAAAGAAAGTTTCATTTCCTGAAACATTTTTTATTCCTACAATAACTTTATCGTGTATCTCAATAATTTTATCAACTAAAAGAAAAGGCCATCGATGAGGTAAAAGTTTTCTGATGGCATTTATATCCAATACAGGAGGAATGCTGTCATCATAAATAGGAACAGGAACTTCTTGCTTTTTTATTTCTTTACGAATTAATTTGGCAAATTCTGTATTGATTTTATGACCTGGATAATTGGCAATTACTTTACCTTTAATGGGTTTACCAATCAATGATAAATCACCAATAACATCAAGAAGTTTATGTCTTGCTGGTTCATTTGGATAATTAAGTTCATTATTAATATAACCTAATTTGGAAGCATCAATAGGTTTTTGATTTAATTTCTCAGTAAGAAAATCCATTCTTTCCTGCGAGATTTCTTTGTCATAAATTACCAGTGCATTTTTTAAATCTCCTCCTTTAATAAGGTTCATGTTCAATAAAGGTTCAATTTCATGAACAAAAACGAAAGTACGAGCAGAGGCAATTTCAGTTACAAAATTATCCAATGAATCGAGTGATGCAAATTGATTAGAGAGTACTGGTGAATCAAATCCGATATGAACATCAATGCTAAATATATCATCGGGCAATAAAGTGATTTTTGATTTAGAATCTGGCAAAGAATATTCAATTTTTTTTCGAACAATAAATTCATCTTTTTTAGCATTCAGTTCTTCTATTCCAACCTCCAAAATTTTTTCAACATAATGTTTGGCACTACCATCTAAAATAGGAAATTCTGGTCCGTTAACCTCCAGCAAACAATTGTCGATCCCTAAAGCATACAAAGCTGCCAACGCATGTTCTACGGTGCTTACTTGAACTTCTCCTTTTTGCAGTACAGTACCACGAATTGTATGGGTTACATTTTCCGCTAAAGCTTCAATGATAGGTTGTTCAGGAAGATCTATTCGTTTCAGTTTAATTCCATGATTTTCAACTGCTGGTATAAATGTTAAAGAGATTTCTAAACCTGTATGTAATCCTTTCCCGTGAAGAGTGAATGTTTCCTTTATTGTTTTTTGTTTTGTCATCATTTTACTTGTTAGAATAAAAATCCTTTATGCAAGGCAGTACTATAATTATTGAGAATTACCTGATTGAATATTTTTTTCAAGTTCTTCCACTTTATTTTTCAATTCTATAAGAAGATTTTGTATTTCCGGTAAATTTTTAAAAAGAATAGAAGACCTTCTAAAATTACGAATGGGTATAGCAGGAGAACCAATAATAATCTGACCTGGTATTTTCACTGAATTTGTCACACCTGATTGTGCTCCTATTTGTGTATTGTCTGCAATTTGTAAATGTCCTACAATTCCTACTTGCCCGGCTAAAACACAATTTTTACCTATTTTTGTTGAACCTGCAATCCCTGTTTGTGCCACGATAACAGTATTTTCTCCAATTTCGACATTATGAGCAATCTGCACCAAATTATCTATTTTTACCCCTTTGTGAATAATAGTACTACCCAACGTAGCTCTATCGATCGTAGAATTTGCTCCCACTTCAATATCATCTTCCAACACAACGTTGCCTAATTGAAAAATCTTTTCGTAGACTCCTTCTTTAGATGGTGCAAAACCAAAACCATCGGCTCCAATCACAACACCACTATGCAAAATACAATTGTTACCAATAACACAATTATGATAAATTTTCACTCCTGGATAAAGAATTACATTTTCGCCAACTGTAGAATTTTCTTCGATAGTACATTGAGCATATATTTCAGAATTATTTCCAATTTTAACATTTTCTCCAATAAACACAAAAGGAGCAATATAAACATTTTCACCAATTTGTGCCGTAGGAGCAATGTATGCCAGTGACGAAATGCCTTTTTTGTGGATTTGATTTTGATTAATGAGAGAAAAAAGTTTAGCTAATGATTCATAAGCATTATCCACACGAATTAAAGTAGCAGTAACTTCTTTTTCAGGCTTAAAATCTTTGTTGATTAAAACTATACTGGCTTTACAATCATAAAGATAATGATTGTATTTTGGATTGGACAGAAAAGTAAGCGTGCCTGGCTTTCCTTCTTCAATTTTAGAAAAACCACTTACTTTTACAGAAGGATTACCTTCAATTTCTCCTCCTAAAAAATCTGCTATTTGTTGAGCGGTAAACTCCATAGTTAAAAATTTTGGCTACAAAAGTACTAAACTATTTTTAATTTTTCACTTTTAGAAATAAACAATTTTAAATAATAAGATATAAACTATTTGTTATTAAATATTTATATAATTTATATTCTGCAATAACACAAATAATGCTTATAAACTTTTTTGGTAAGCACTTTTATGTTCAACATGTCGGATGCTTCGGTTATGTCTTTGACAGTATTATTTTTGTATAAGATATTGATTCTTTCTTCGCTGGGATTGTAAGTATCTGTACTCACTGTTTCTTCTCCCATAAAATATTCCGCTTCTTCAGCAGAAATTTTAAAATGTTCTTGATATTGACTTAACAAATGTTGTCGTTTAGTTTCATGGAAACCATGTTCCAACATTTCAACTTTAAATAATTTTCTATTAATAAACGATTTACATAAATATGATAAAACTTTATCTTCGTTATTTGTCCAAACTTTAATGGCACAAATCAAGTCTGAGTCGTCAAGATTTGCAAAATTATCGAGTACCTCAGCCGATTCACTAAATTTTTCTTCATTTATATAATTGTATAAAAAATAATGTAGAGCTGGAGAAGAAAAAAGTTCTTTACCTTTCAATGCCAACTCTTTGGCTCTTGTTAGTATGTTAATTAGCATTCTTTCAACAGCTACACATGTTTTATGCAAATAAACTTGCCAAAACATCAAACGTCGTGCCACAAGGAATTTTTCAATAGAATAAATGCCTTTTGACTCAACTACCAGATCGTCATTAAATATATTTAGCATATTAATAATGCGAGCAGAACCAATAATTCCTTCACTTACACCACAAAAAAAACTGTCACGGCTCAAATAATCCATTCTGTCCATGTCCAGTTGGCTTGAAACCAATTGATGTAAAAATTTTTTTGGATATTGATTGGTAAAAATTTCAATCGCGGTGGTCAATTTCCCTTCAAACTCTTCATTGAGACGCTGCATCATCAAAAGAGAAATTTTTTCGTGGTCAATGTCCGTGACCAAACTTTTTTCCAGTGCATGGGAAAAAGGTCCATGTCCTATATCGTGCAACAGCATACAAGCCCGAACAGCTTGTTCTTCGCCTGTAGTAATGAAGTGACCTTTTTGTCTCAACTCTTTAATGGCTTCACCAACCAGATACATGCAACCAAGTGAATGTTGCATGCGGGTATGTTGGGCACCAGGATAAACATAATAAGAAACACCCAATTGTTTAATACGATTTAATCGCTGAAAATAAGGATGTTGAATGATTTCATATAAAAAATCATCAGGAATATTGATAAAACCAAAAACAGGATCGTTAATTATTTTTAGTTTATTCGATTGTTCCATCTTTTTTATCTATGCTGATTAAATGAACTATTGAGAGAACGCTTATAACCTATGTGCCAGTATTTTCACCAGCCATTTCCAGCACTTTTGAGTTGAAGATATACTCAATCTTTCTTCCGGAGAATGAACCCCATACATTTGTGGTCCAATAGAAATCATATCCAACTGAGGATATTTTTCAAGAAAAAGTCCACATTCCAGACCTGCATGTACTGCTCGAACTTTAGGCTCTTCTCCTATAATTTCCTGATAACATTGTTGAGCTACTTTAAGAATTTCAGAATTAAAATTTGGCTTCCAGCCTGGATAACCTTTACTATGATGTACTTTTGCTCCAGCCAAAACAAAAACCGATTCTACTTGATGAGCTATATCATATTTGGCCGATTCAACAGAACTTCGTTGACTGGTGGTAATCAAAATTTGGTTATTTCCTATCATTTTTACTGAAGCTAAATTAGTAGAAGTTTCAACTAAATCGGGAATTTCTTCACTCCTGGCTTTTACTCCGTGAGGGCAAGCATAAAGAGCATTGAGAAGTATTTTTGAGCTTCTTTTATCCAAAACGGTGTATGGCATTTTTTCTGAAGAAAGTATAAATTGCAAATTAGGCTCGCTTTGTTGTAATTCAGATGTTATTTCTGCAATATATTGATTGAATAAAACACTCAAATTTTCTTTTTGGTGAAAAGGAATAGAAATTATTGCAGTAGCTTCACGTGGAATGGCATTGGATAAACCACCACCTTCCAGACTATGAAGATGTACTACTACTTCTTTGCTTAAATTCCACAGGAATCGAGTCAAAATTTTAATAGCATTGCCATGTTTCTTGTCAATATCTTCCCCTGAATGTCCTCCTTTTAGACCTTTAACTGTTATGGAAAAAGATAAATTAGTTAGCGGAGTTTTTCGAGGTATATATGAAAGATTAGCTGTGGTGTCAATACCTCCGGCGCAACCTATAAAAATAACACCATCATCCTCTGAATCCAAATTAATTAAAATTTTCCCTTCCAAAAAATCAGGTTCTAAAGCTGAAGCACCAGTTAAACCACTTTCTTCATCAACAGTAAACAAGCATTCTATTTCCGGATGGGAAATATCATTGGAAGTCAAGACAGCCAGCATCATAGCCATACCAATTCCATTATCCGCACCTAAAGTTGTTCCCTTTGCTTTAATCCAGTCACCTTCTATGTAAGTTTGAATAGCATCAGTTTCAAAATCGAAATCCACTTCACTATTTTTTTCACATACCATGTCCATATGTGATTGTAAAATAATTTTTTGCTGATTTTCGTAACCTGAAGTGGCTGGTTTAGTAATCAAAACATTTCCTGCCCTATCAACTTTTGCTGAAAGATTATATAGCTTTGCAATTTGAAGAAGATAATTTCTGATTTTTTCTTCCTTTTTTGAAGGACGAGGAATTTTAGTTATTTCGTTAAAATAATACCAGACTGTTGAAGGTTCGATATTGATCATAATGTAGTTTTGAGTTTTGAATTTCGAGTTACAAATTTCATAGGAAATGAAAATTTAACAAAGATAATTAAAATTTCATAGATAGAAGCTAATAATTTACAAAGAAATATAAGATTTTACGCTATTTTTTGAAATGGAATTTATCGTATATTTCTATTATTTTAACTCTCGAGCTCCGCAAATTTCTGACGATATTTCATTGAGCCAACCAGCTTGCTGAAAAACTCCAGTTTGAATTTTTATAAAACGAATATGTAGTAAATTAATTGAGTTACCCAAACTATCTACAGCGTTTGAAATATCAAATTGATTGGAATGAACTGTTTGATCGTAGTCAATACCAAAATTGTTTTCGGCATACCCCCACGTAAAACGATCAACGGGAACAACCCATTGAGTACTATTATTCTCATAAGCATCAGGTAAACGTGTTCCGTAAAAAGTGATGCTATCATTTTCATAATATTTCCACCACCACGAAGCAGTATATTTTGTACCAAAACCTGCAAGTAATTCTCCCGTATTTCCTTCGCTATCTTTCCAAGTTATATTGGCTGAATCTGAAAAAGCCTTATAATAACACACCCAATAATTCCTTTTTGAGTTTTCAAATTGATTCCCTTTTAATTCGTACCAGATGTCATTGGGTTTTCCATCGCCGTTTTTATCTTCCATTACATAAACAATAGCAGGTTCAGGCGAAACACCTGCCAAAGCAAATACTTCAAAATCATATCCTTCATGATTGATCACATTATGATCAAAGCCAGCTATCACATATCCGCCCCAACCACCCAGGTACAGACAACTTTTTACGTTAGAAGGTAAGCTAATAAAGTTTGCTGCATCTGCAGGTTTAACTATGTTGGCATGTTGACCAGGTGCATATTGATATTCAAAAACATCTGTAATATAAGCAGAATTTGTTACTTCATTGTCTGATTTTTCACAAGAAACAATTACTGAGATTAGAAAAATAAAAAACAATAGTTTTAAATAATGACACCAAATATTAAAAGACATTTTTCTGTAAATTAAAAAATGAAAAAAAATTATCGAATCGTTATCATTGTCGCTCCAAAACCATATTGCTGAAACGAAGCGTCCTGAAAGTAAAATTTTTTGTATTGTGTTTCCAGAAGTTTCTGAATTTCTTTTTTTAATACGCCTTCACCTTTTCCATGAATAAAAACGATTTTTTGACCTTTGTTATCTTTGTTCATTTCCAGTACTTCCCTGCATTTGTTCAATTGAAGTTGAAGCATTTCAAAATTACTCATTCCTGCTGGATTATCTATTAATTGTTCAATGTGTAAATCGACTTCAATGATTTGTGGCTTTTTGGGTTTTTTAGATTTGTGTAAGCGAACAGGAACTTCTTTTTGTGAAATTACCTTTTTTATTTCTTTTTCAGAAATTTCAAGAAATTGTTGCTTCTCTTTTTCTGATAAAATATCTATCAATAAAGCTGGTTGATCAAAATAATCATTTTCGGTAAAGCAGTGTAATTTGTAAAATTTATCGATTTTCACTTCAATATTTACATCAATTGCCTGTTGAATGGGATATTCCTTGTTTTTTTTATAAGCGATTGCTTGGAAATTAATTTTTTGCCAATCATTTAATTGCTCTGGAGTGATTTCGGCAAAAAGTTCCTGCATGTTTGGTTCAATCAATCCATTCATCAAACTCAAAGCAACAGTATTTTTTAATAAACTAATGTTATAAAACAGGTAATAATTACTATCATTGATTAAATAACATTCATAACTGGTGTTTGGCAACTGTTTGATGTTGGTTGGTACAAAAGCCAAAAACAATTTGAGCATATCGCCTTCAGGTGTTTCTTCAGGAATTTCAACTCTTTCTTCAAAAAATGAAAAAGCTGGTTCTTTACTTTCAGAAAGAGAGGGTGCATTTTCTTTGGTACTTTCAGACTTAAAATTCCGAACAGGAAAATTTGTATTTTCATTTATTGCAGCAGGAATTACAACACATTCATTTGCCAATACAGGCACCTCAAAACCATCATTGTCTGCCACGTAAATGATTTTGTTCTTTTCATCAACACGCGTCACTATGCCACCACCAACAGCATTTAAAAAACGTACCTGATCTCCTTTTTTTATCATGATAAGATAAATTTTAGAATAGTATAAAAATTGTCATTTCTTACTTTTAAAGTGTGAAAAGTAATGATAAAACTACTATCAAAAAATGGCAATTTTTTAGTACTTTTGCTGCAAATTTACAACAAATTTTCTGGAAGCCCAGTGAAACCTGCCAACGAAAATATCATTCCACTGAATATTGAGGATTTTGACTACAACCTGCCCGACGAACGTATTGCAAAATATCCTTTGCCTCAACGTGATGCTTCAAAATTATTGATATATAAAAATGATGCCATCACTGAAAGCACTTTTTTGCATCTCGTTGAGTTTTTACCATCGAACAGCGTGTTGGTTTATAATAATACAAAGGTAATAGAAGCTCGTCTTATCTTTTATCGCGAAACAGGTGCACGTATAGAAATTTTTTGTTTGAAGCCTGCTGTTCCTTCTGATTATGCTTTATCGCTTGGTTCTTTTTCAGAATGTGTATGGAAATGTATGGTTGGCAATCAGAAAAAATGGAAAGGAGAAGTACTTATAAAAGAAGTAAACATTGACAACAAAAATTTTCTTTTGCAAGCTGAGTTGCTGGAGAAAAAAGGAAATGTTAGTTATATCCGCTTTTTCTGGGATGCTCCCGACGTTTCTTTTGCTGAAATTTTGGAAAAAGCAGGAGAATTGCCTATTCCTCCTTATCTTCATCGGAAAACGGAAGCAATTGACTTGATTTCCTACCAAACAGTTTATGCTAAAATGAAAGGTTCTGTTGCATCTCCTACTGCTGGTTTACATTTTACACCTGAAGTTTTTGAAAGCTTGAAGACGAAAAATATTGAAACAACCGAATTGACTTTGCATGTTGGTGCTGGTACTTTTCAGCCAGTGAAAACGAAGAACGTTTTAGAGCATGAGATGCATACCGAAGTGTTCATGGTTTCGAAAAATACTATTGAACAATTACTTGATAAATTGGGAAATATTATTGCTGTAGGAACTACATCGGTACGAACATTGGAAAGCCTTTACTACATAGGGCTTTTATTAAGTCAAGATTCATCGCTGAAAGAAAAGCCGACTTCATTTTTTCTTTCTCAATGGTTACCATATACGATGAAAAATGAAATATCGACAAAAACAGCATTAACTCTTATTCTGGAATATTTGGAAAAAAATAAATTGAGCCATCTTTATGCTCAAACACAAATCATGATCCAGCCGGGTTATACATTTCATCTGATAAATGGATTGATTACTAATTTTCATCAGCCGAAAAGTACTTTATTACTACTTATTTCAGCTTTTGTTGGTAATGATTGGCAGAAAATTTATCAATATGCTCTGGAACATAACTTTCGTTTTTTAAGTTATGGTGACAGTTCCTTACTGCTGAGATAATTTTTCAAGAAAGTTCTAAAAGCTAAAACAGTTAAAACAAAAATCTATGGAAAATTTATTGACTGATTCCCCTTTGTTTGATCAATTCCCTGATATTCAATATTTTTTCACTACCAGAAAAGGAGGTTCTAGTGATGGGAATTATGCTACTTTTAATTTGAGTCCGTATGTTGGGGACGAACCTCAATGTGTTGCTCAGAATCTCAACAAATTAGCGGAAATTCTTTCATTGCCAACAGATAAAATTTTTTTCCCTCACCAAAATCATGGAAAATTCATCCATAAAATTGATGAAACTTTTTTGCAGTTGACCGCCGAAGAACAGAAAAATCGCCTTGCCAATGTAGATGGCTTATACACAAATTTGAAAAATGTTTGTATTAGTGTCACTACTGCCGATTGCGTGCCATTATTGTTTTATGATCCTGTTAAAAAGGCAGTTGCTGTAGCTCATGCTGGTTGGAGAGGAACTGTTCAGCAAATTGCAGCAAAAATGGTAGCTACACTTGTACGGAAATACGGTTGTTCTCCTAAAAATATTCGTGTGGTTATGGGTCCTGCCATTTCGGAACAAAAATATGAAGTAGGAAAAGAAATTTTACTAACTTTTATAATTGCTGGCTTTGAAACATCAGAAATTTTCATTCAACAAGAAAATAAGATTTTTTTAAATCTCTGGAAAGCAAACGAAATGATTTTGTTAGGAAGCGGAGTTTTAAAATCCAATATCGAAATCAAGGAATTATGTACATTTACAAATTCAAGCGATTTCTTCTCAGCCCGTCGAGATGGCACGTACTGTGGAAGAATGTTGAGCGGAATTATTTTACGATAAAAACATTTTTAATTTATTATTTTGAAAATATCAATCTCATCACTGGTTCACGACATTTGCCCTGATTTGGTTTTAGGTATAATTGAAGGAAAAGTCAAAAATTCACCAACTTCTGCGTTGTTATGGCAAGAGGTGGAAAAAGAAATGGAGGAGATTCTTTCAAAATATTCATTGAAACAAATCAGTAAACGCCCTGCTATTTTAGCTACAAGAGAAGCTTATAAAAAATTTGGTAAAGATCCTTCACGTTATCGTCCTTCAGCAGAGGCTTTATGCAGACGAATCTGTAAAGGGAATTCCATTTATCAAATCAATACACTGGTCGATATTATCAATCTTGTTTCTATTCACAGTGGTTTTTCAATTGGTGGTTTTGATGCAGACAAAATTCAAGGAAATCTTTTACTTGATGTGGGAAATGAAAATGATGAGTTTGAAGCTATTGGCAGAGGAATTTTAAATGTTGCCGGTCTTCCGCTTTTTCGAGACGAAGTAGGTGGTATTGGAACACCTACCAGCGATAATGAACGAACAAAAATAACTATGGAAACTAATCATTTATTGATGATTATCAACGCTTATGGAGGTAAAACTGGACTTGAAGAAACCATAAAGTATGCAGTGGACTTACTCAAAAAATATGCTGAAATGACGGCATATAATATTTTTTATCCTAAAACTGAATAACATTTTGTATTAGTGGGTACAAAAATATCGGTGCTACGCACCTTTGTTCTTTGATGATATATCGATAAATATATCAATTTGATATAAAATTTATCAGATACCAAAACAAAATACTTGATTGACTTTTAATACTTTATAGCCTTTTTTATTAAACTTTCTAAATACTTATTTTCTCAATGCAATTCTTGGTTTAGAAATAAAAGTACCTGAAAATAAATCAATTGTTGTGTTAAACGCGGATAATCATAAATAATTCTACAATTTCCTGGTCACTGCTATGGTTGGAATACTTTCCTGTTTAAAACGATTAATAGCAGTTACAACAAAAGTATAATGTCCTTTCAGATGAACATTTAAAGCTCGTAAATCAAGACAATTATCTGTAGTTCGAGCAATAATATTAGCAGGATCGTTCAAATCACCAACTTTCTTTCCTTTAAAAGCATACACCACATAATAAGCTACTTGACAACCGCCTTCTTCTTCTACTTCGTCCCACAATAAATAAGCAGCATCTCCATCTTTTACAATTCTTATATTTTGTGGTTGAGCGGAAGGTTCCCCTACAATATTTTTATTCACGGGACAAATGGCAGGATACTTATAAAAATTTTGCTGTAAACTATCATTCAATCCTAGCCTGTTTTGTAAAAAAGTTTTGGCACTAAAAAACACAGCTCCTTCCACTTGAGGATATTGTTGATTAAGCCTTAGTTGACGAATAATTTCATTTCCTTTCGACCATGCCGAATTTTTATTGCTCCCTAATGAAGACGGAATCAAACCTGGATATAAATTTTTACCATAAGAATTTTCGCTCCACCATTTTAAAAGCACTTCATAATCAGCTACTTTCTTGCCAATTTCAAAATACAACTGAGGAACTACATAATCTATATTACCTTCTTTTAACCATTTCAAAATGTCTGCATAAAGATCATCATAATTTTGAATGCCAGCACGTGTGGCAGAACCTCGAGGATCAACATTATTGTTTCGCCAAACACCAAAAGGACTTACACCAAATTCTACCCATGGTTTTAAATTTTTAATAGTTTGCTGAACTTCAGCAATGACCATATTCACATTGTTCCTTCTCCAATCAGCTTTTTGATCAGGAGCAAAACCACGAGGATATTTTCTGAAAGTATCTTCATCAGGAAATTCTTCTCCTTTTACTGGATAAGGGTAAAAATAGTCATCAAAATGAATTCCATCAATATCATAATGTTCAACAATTTCTTTTATGACGTTATTTAAAATCTGTCGGGTTTTGTCCAGACCTGGATTAAAATAATATTTGCCGCCGTAACGAACAAACAATTCCGGTTTTTGATAAAACAAATGATTAGGTGACAATACTGACAAATTATCGTTCATTGTAACACGATAAGGATTGATCCAGGCATGAACTTCCATGCAACGTTTATGTGCTTCTGTAATAATAAATTGTAAAGGATCATAGAAAGGATTTGGAGCAAAGCCTTGTTTGCCTGTCAACCAATGCGACCACGGATCAATGGAAGAAGGATAAAAAGCATCCGCCATAGGCCGAACCTGAAGAATAATAGCATTGATATTGTTTTGAGCAAGTTTGTCCAGCATATTGGTTATTTCTATTCGTTGTTCACGGGGTGTAAGTCGGTTAGAACTAGGCCAATCAATATTGGCTACTGTGGCAATCCAGACTGCTCGCATTTCACGCTTTGGCTGGGCATAAATCCCAATAAAACTGAGTACAATGAAAATTACAATAAATGCTATTTTCTTCATTATTTTGTATTTAAAAAATTTTTGAAATATTTCAAATAAAGTTGACTAATTGAACTGTTTCTAATAAATTTTATACTGCAAATTTAATCAAGAATTAAAATTATTTCATAAATTTCCTGAACAAATTTATAATTCTTTTCTTTTAGTACATTTATCGACCAGATAAACAATAGACATATAAGGGATTCCTGTATTGGTATTCAAGCCAATTTCACAGGTCCTACTGTTGCTATATCCTGTTTTCACATTAGATTTTTCAATCTGAGGACGCAATTTTCGTAACGCATGAGCATTCAATTCCGGCATCATAAAACCTTTATCACCCGCAAAGGCACAACAACCGACTTCTTCAGGAATCAACACTTGCTTGCTGCACAATTTTGCAATTTTAATCAATGTTGGTTTTAATCCCATTTTTGTGGTAGAACAAGTGGCATGAATAGTAATCGGTTCATCAATAGGATAAAACTCAAGTTTATCCAATAAAAATTTATCTATGAATTCAACTGGTTCATATAAAGACAATTGATGCATTTTTTGCCGCATCCTGAATAAGCAAGGACTTTGGTCACACAAAACAGGATAACGGCCATTTTCTGAAGCTTCGAGAAGAGCTTTTTCCAATTCAGAAGATTTTTGATCGGCTATAGAAAGCAAACCTTTACTTTCCCAGATACTGCCACAACACATTTTTTCCATATTTTTTGGAAAAATAACATCATAACCTGCTTTGTTAAGAAATGAAATCATTTTTTCAATAAGTGGAGTTTGTTCAGGATCATTTGAACTGACGCTCATCATCTGATTTAAGCAACTGGGGAAATAAACCACTTTCAATGGATTATCAGAGATGGGTGGTGGAATAATTTTATGTTGAGGTTTTGGCAAAGCAGGTGACCAAAAAGGAAAAGTATTTCCACTTATAACACGTAATCCTCTCGTAATAACTGACATTGCTCTCTTCCCTAAAATCTTCTCAGCCGTGTAAGCCAATGATAACACTGACCTTAAACTGTTTGCCACCAAATGAAAATGTTCTGCTGTCCATTTTCCTAAAAATTGAGCAACTTTTTTGTTCTTAAGCTGTTCTTCTCTTAAGTAATGAACATAATCGCCTACATTGATTTCTACCGGACAAGAAGTAGCACAAAGTCCATCTGTAGCACAACTTTGATTCCCCATGAAAAGAAATTCTTTTTCCAGTTTTTTAAGTCGCTTCGGATTTTCTTTTGTTGCTTTCAAACGAGCTATTTCACGTTGAACAACAATCCGTTGACGAGAAGAGATCGTAAAACCAGCACTGACACAATTCACTTCACAAAAACCACACTCGATACATTTATCAATGAGCGGATGCGTGTTGGGTAATGGTTTGATATTTTCAACATAGCAACGTGGATGTTCATTGAAAATAACTTCAGGATTTAAAATTCCTTGAGGATCAAAAAGTTGCTTGATCCTTTTCATAAAACCATAAGCTTTTTCTCCCCATTCTTTGCTCACAAATGGAGCTATATTTCTTCCAGTGCCATGCTCCGCTTTCAAAGAACCATGATATTTGTTTACTACCAGATTCACCACTTCATTCATCATAGTTTCATATTGATGAATATTTTCTTCATTATCAAAACGTTGACTGATAATAAAATGAAGATTCCCTGCCAGTGCATGACCATAAATGACGGCATCCTCATAATGATTTCTGAGCAATATTTGATCCAAATCGTCAGTTGCATCTGCCAGATTTTCCATTCTGAAACAAACATCCTCAATCAAACAAGTAGTTCCAGACGGACGAGTACTGCCTACTGTTGGGAAAATGCCAGAACGCATATCCCAATAAGCATTGTATTCATCAGGCTGATCAGTAAAATGTACTGGAAAAAGCACTTTAGCGTTTGATAAAAGATTTTCCACTTGATCAATTCTTTGATGAAGAATTTCTTCGTCATCCGATTCAATTTTTATTAACAAAGCTGCTCCATCAGCTGGCAAACATTTAAGTTCCGGAATATTGTTGAATTTATCTTCAACTGAAGCAATTGCTTTTCTATCAAAAAATTCTACTGCACTGACAGGAAGATTTTTTAATTTTTGAACTGCTTGACACGCCAAGTGCATATTTTCAAAATAAGCGAATCCACTGGCGCTGTATGGACAATTATCAGTTGTTTTGAAAACAGCTTCTGAAACAAAACCCAATGTTCCTTCCGAACCCACCATTAAATGCAAAATAATATCAAAAGGATCTTCAAAATCAACGAATGGTTGAAGTGAAAGGCCTGTCACATTTTTTATTTCATATTTTTTCTTGATGAAGGAATATAATTCTTCATCATTTTTGATTTCATCTCTTATTCGCTCAATTTCCCGAAGAAAATCAGCGTGGGTTTGAATAAAATTATTTTTACTTTGTTCATCGCTTGTATCAAGAATAGCTCCATCTGCAAAAACAATTCGAGCAGAAACCAGCATTTGATAACTGTTTTCACGAATCCCGCAACTCATTCCTGAAGCATTGTTAGCAAGGATGCCTCCAATCATGGCTGATTTTATGGAAGCTGGATCGGGTGAGAATTTTTTTCCATAAGGTTTCAGAATTTCATTTACGCGTTCTCCTATGATGCCCGGTTGTAACCGAATAGCATTGCCGTTGTTTAGCACTTCAAAATTTTGCCAATGTTGTCCTGCAATAATTAAAACCGAATCAGAAAGAGATTGACCCGAAAGGCTTGTGCCAGCAGCTCTGAAAGTTACTGGCAAATTATATTTTGCAGCTTTTTGCAAAAGAAAACTTATTTCCCATTCATTACTGGTTTGAATGGCAATTTTTGGAATTAATCGGTAGAAACTGGCATCTGTTCCCCATGCCAGTAGCCGTAAATCATCTGTATAAATATTATCTTCTCGCAGATAAACCTTTATTTCTTTTAAAAAATCATTTATCATTTGTATAAATAATATTTTTTTGAAAGCTGATAATATTGTTCTTTATCCTTATTCCAGAAATTCAAGATATCTTCAATGGAGATGTTTTCCTGAAATTTCAACCGGACTTGATTGGTGCCACAAACTTTATCGAACATTGAAAATCGGGTAGAATCAGCATGAAGAAAAATGTTTTTATCCGGATAAAGTTTATTGATTTTATCCATCACATAAAACTGGACGTCAGAAAGAGTAGCTTTTTTATAATCAGTGATATGAATTTGAACCCCCTGACAATTTTCTCCCTGAAAAGTGCTATAAAAAGGAGTTAAGTAAATCGGTCTGAAAATAAATCCTGGCAAGTGTAATTGATTCATGGCTGTTGCCAGTTCATCAGCTTTTATCCACGGAGCTGCTACTATCTGGAAAGGTAAAGTATAACCAACGCCAGTAGATAAATAATATAATTCTCCCAGAATGCCAGTCACTGGATAAAAATAAGATGACTCTTTATAGGGTATATGAGGAGAAGAGATAATCCATTCAAGACCAGTATCCTCCCATTTCATCGAACGCTTCCAGTTTTTCATTTTAACGACGGTGAGTTTATATTTTTTCTTCAAAAAATTTTCTTCATTCAGCATCAGAGCAAGTTCACCACAAGTTTGGCCGTAAATATATGGAATTTTAAATTGGCTCACAAATGAAATGAAGGGATCTTCAGTGATTACCCCTTCAATTTTTTCGCCTCCAAGAGGATTGGGACGATCCAGCACTACAAATTCAATATTATTTTCAGCAGCAGCTTCCATAGCCAGTCCCAATGTGCTAATATAAGTATAAGAGCGACAACCGACGTCCTGAATATCATAAACCAGCACATCAATTCCTTTTAACATTTCTGGAGTCGGTTTGCGAGTTTTTCCATACAAGGAATAAACAGGAAGGCCCGTTTTTTCATCTATTTCATTGCCAATTGTTCCGCCTGCATATACATTTCCACGAACACCATGTTCTGGACCATATAAAGCAACTAAATTAACATTTGGAGCTTCGTTGAGAATATCAATGGTTGATTTTAAATTGACATCCACTCCCGTAGGATTGGTAATTAAACCAACACGTTTCCCTTCCAGTAATTTAAAATTTTGTTCTCTTAATACCTCTATTCCTGTCATTACACGTTTGGCTGACAAGCTAAAAATACAGGAAAATGCCAGAATAAAGAATGCAATTTTTTTCATTTGATGATATGATTTTTTTGAATAAATTTATAGATTTGTATAAACTCTCTTTCCTCTTAAAGGAATTTTTTAAATAAAACATTGGTGCAAACGTTTGCATTTTGAAGCAAATGTAAATAAAAAAATTGAATTTTAATCATCAAGAAAAAACCTTCTAAAAAATTATTTTTTAAAAAAGTGATTACCAACTTAATTTTATAAAACGTTTTTTAGTTTTTCTCTCCAAAAACATTTAATAACTAAACTTAAAGTAGTAATTTTGCAGTCGATAATAATTTTTGAAAAATAAAAAATATGTCAGAAAAAAAATTAAACTTATTGGCTGATTTTTCACCTGTTTCCACTGAAGAATGGATGAAAAAAATCATGGAAGACCTGAAAGGTGCTGATTTTGAGAAAAAACTTGTCTGGAAAACTGATGAAGGTTTCAATGTTCAACCATTTTACCGATTAGAAAACATTGAAAACTTAAAAACTACAGAATTATTGCCGGGTAAATTTCCTTATGTTCGGGGTACAAAAACGGATAACGAATGGTTTATTCGTCAGGACATTAAAGTTGAAAATATAAAAGAGGCAAATGCCAAAGCATTGGATATTTTGAACAAAGGAATCAATTCCTTAGGTTTTGATGTAAGAGGATACAAAATTTCTTCTTCATTGCTAAAAGATTTATTGGAAAATATTAATGCTGAATGCATCGAACTAAATTTTCTTGTCGATGCAAACAATGCCATAACATTAGCCAATACTCTATCTGAATATTTGCTGAGCCAGCAATATGACGTAAAGAATCTACAGGGTGCTATTGAATTTGATCCTATTGGTGAAATGTTGCAAGATGGCAAAAAGAAAAGCAAGGAACAAATTGTTGAACAGTTAAAATCAGTCATTGATGCCATTTCAAAATTACCTTTTTATCGTGTAATGACGGTAAATGCTACAATTTTGAAAAATGCCGGAGCTTTTATTACACAGGAATTAGGCAATGCTCTGGCCTGGGGAAATCAATATCTTTCCATGATGGTGGATGCTGGAGTTGATACTTCGCTGGCTGCTAAAAAAATTAAATTTAATTTCGGAATAGGCAGCAATTATTTTATGGAAATTGCAAAATTCAGAGCTGCTCGACTTCTGTGGGCACTTATTGTGGATGCTTATCAACCTGTATGTTCTTGTGAAGATAATTCAAATGCAAAGGACGGTACTTGTAAATGTGCTACTAAAATGAGAATTCATGCAGAAACGACTAATTTCAATAAAACAATATTTGATGCTCATGTAAATATGCTTCGCACCCAAACAGAAGCCATGAGTGCTGTGCTCGGTGGAATTGATTCATTGACTGTTCTGGGTTATGATGATGTATTTAATGCTCCAAACGAATTTGCTGAACGTATCGCCAGAAATCAACAACTATTACTCAAAGAAGAATCTCATTTTGATAAAGTGGTTGATCCAGCAGCAGGTTCTTACTATCTTGAAATCCTCACCAAAGAAATTGCTCAACAAGCCTGGAAATTGTTCCTCGAGATTGAAAACGAAGGAGGCTTTTTAGAAGCTATTTATGCTGGCAAAGTTCAACAAGCCATCAAAGCTACCGCCAATTACCGAATGAAAAATATTTCCAATCGAAAAGAAATATTGGTTGGAACCAATCAGTATCCTAACTTTAATGAAACAGCATCAGAAAAACTGGTTAATTGCCCGCAATGTGATAAAAACAATCAATCTACTGAAGTAGAAACCTTACCACCTGTTCGAGGTGCAGCAGAATTTGAAACGTTACGTCTTGCTACCGAGCGTGCAGCAAAAAGGCCAAAAGTTTTTATGCTAACCATTGGAAATCTGGCTATGCGAGTAGCTCGTTCACAATTTTCCTGCAATTTCTTTGCCTGTGCTGGTTATGAAGTGATAGACAATGTCGGATTTGATACAGTGGAAGAAGGTGTACAGGCTGCATTGGAAGCTAAAGCGGATATTGTGGTTCTATGTTCAAGCGATGAAGAATATGCACAATTTGCCCCAGCAGCTTATCAATTAGTAAAAGACAAAGCGATTTTTGTGGTAGCGGGTGCTCCAGCCTGCATGGATGATTTAAAAACACAAGGTATAGAAAATTTCATTAGTGTAAAATCCAATGTTCTGGAAATTTTAAAAAGTTTCAATGAAAAGTTGGGTATTTAATGAAAGAATTTTTCAAAAATGAAATGATGTAAATGAAGTCAAAACTCAACAATTATTTTATTGCTACGCGGCCGTGGTCTTTCCCTGCTTCTACCATGCCAGCATTAATAACTCTCACTTATATTTTTTATATCAATGAAGAAATCAGTGGAAATATCAACTGGTGGTATGGTATTATAGCAATTATTGGAGCAGCCATTTTTCAAGCCAGCAGTAATTTAATCAATGATTATTTTGATTATAAATATCAGGTAGATCGTCCTGAATCTTTCGGTTCTAGCCGGTTATTGGTTGAAAAAGTTTTTACGCCGAAATTTATTCTTTCTTATGGTTTTGTTTTGCTGGGCATCGGAGTTTTGCTGGGCTTATTTCTCTGGTATAAAACTGGAAATGCTTTGCTCTGGATTGGTATTATTGGCACATTGGCAGCAGTACTATATTCTAAATTGAAATATGTAGCATTGGGTGATTTGATTATTTTTATTATCTATGGTCCGTTGATTGGTTTAGGAACCGCTTATGTAATGACGCAACAACTGCTGTGGAAAATTATTTTGATTAATATCCCGATTGCTTTTCTGGTAGTAAATATTTTGCATGCCAACAATACTCGCGATATTCGTGATGACAATAAAGCCCATATCAAAACACAGTCAATGGTTTTAGGATTGAAAAGAGCTAAAATTCAATACGTTACGCTGGCAGTGGGAGCTTATGTGATGATAGCACTGCTAATAATTTTGAGAATGATTCATCCCATAGTATTGCTGGTATTTTTAACTGTCCCTTTGACCATAAAAAATATTCGTCAGATGCAAACAGCACAAGTAGAAAAACCTGAATTAATCAAAGATCTGGATGCAAAATCGGCTCAACTTGTGTTGCTTTTTGGATTGATATTTTCGATTTGTAATATGATAGGAAACTGGTTATGAAAAAAGTTGTTTTACCTATTTTAATTGCATTAGTCCTCTGGTTCTTTATGTTTTCACCCTGGACCAGAAGTTACATTAATTTCTGGATAGTGATGTCATGTGCTGCTGTATTTTTTATTTTCATTAGTGCTTTTTTTGGTAAAAATTTCAAAAAACAATTTTCATTTTCCATTAAAGACATATTTATTGGTATTGGTTCAGCTATAGTTTTATATGGAATTTTCCAGTTGGGTTATGTGTTTTCAAAATTGATTTTTGTCTTTGCAGAAGAACAAGTTGGAAATATATACTTGATAAAAAGTGGAGAAAATACTTTATATTTAGGACTTTTGCTCGCTTTTTTAATTGGCCCTGCTGAAGAAATTTTCTGGCGAGGTTATGTTCAACGGATGTTGGAACCACAATATGGTGAATGGAGTGCTTTTGCCATCACGGCTATTACTTACACTTTTATTCATTTGTGGTCATTTAATTTTATGCTTATTTTATCAGCATTGGTTTGTGGTATTTTTTGGGGACTCTTGTATAAATACAATAAAAATTTAGTAACATTGATTGTTTCTCATGCTTTGTGGGATGTATCTGTGTTTATTTTGTTCCCTATTTCTTGATTTTTTGAAAAATAATAAAATGACAACTAAATAATAAATAGAAAAACATGTTTATAATGAATTGAGAAAGCAAAAGGTTTTTGAAATAATTCTCAGATATTTTTTGAAAAAATTTGTTTCTCTCAATTCTAAAATTTAAAAATATGAAACCAGATTTTAGTAAAATTGATGTACAAAACATTATTCCTACTTCAAATGAGGAAGCAGTTGAGGTAAGTACCTGGATGACTGCTGAACAAATTCCCGTAAAATCTTTTTATACGAAAGAAGATGAAAAAGGAATACAACATTTGAATTACGCAGCAGGAATTCCTCCTTTTTTGCGTGGTCCATATAGCACGATGTATGTAACCCGTCCGTGGACTATTCGGCAATATGCAGGTTTTTCTACGGCAGAAGAATCTAATGCTTTTTATCGTCGGAACTTGGCTGCTGGACAAAAAGGACTTTCTGTTGCTTTCGATTTACCTACTCACAGAGGTTATGATGCCGATCATGAAAGAGTTGTAGGCGATGTGGGTAAAGCAGGTGTTTCCATTTGTTCGGTAGAAGATATGAAAATTCTTTTCGATGGAATTCCTTTAAATAAAATGTCCGTTTCTATGACCATGAATGGAGCTGTATTGCCTATTCTTGCATTTTATATAGTAGCTGCCCAAGAACAAGGAGCCAAATTGGAAGAACTTTCAGGCACCATTCAAAATGATATTTTGAAAGAATTTATGGTACGAAATACTTATATATATCCTCCTCAATTTTCAATGCGTATCATTGCTGACATATTCAAATATACCTCGAAAAATATGCCCAAATTCAACTCCATTTCTATTTCGGGCTATCACATGCAGGAAGCTGGTGCTACAGCCGATATAGAGTTAGCTTATACGCTGGCTGATGGACTGGAATATCTTCGTACAGGGCTCAATGCAGGTCTGGATATTGATGCTTTTGCACCGCGATTATCATTCTTCTGGGGAATAGGAATGAATCATTTTATGGAAATTGCCAAAATGAGAGCTGCTCGACTATTGTGGGCAAAAATTGTCAAACAGTTTAATCCAAAGAACCCCAAATCAATGGCACTTCGTACACATTCCCAAACTTCAGGCTGGTCGCTTACTGCACAAGACCCGTTCAATAATGTCGGTCGTACCTGTATAGAAGCAATGGCAGCGGCATTGGGACATACACAATCTCTTCATACCAATGCACTGGATGAAGCTATTGCACTTCCTACTGATTTTTCAGCACGAATTGCCAGAAACACACAAATTTATTTACAGGAAGAAACTTATATTTGTCGTCAGATTGATCCGTGGGCAGGTTCTTATTATGTAGAATCGCTCACCAAAGAAATCAGTGAGAAAGCCTGGCATTTGATTCAGGAAATTGAAGAACTGGGCGGGATGGCAGCCGCTATCGAAACGGGCATTCCAAAAATGAAAATTGAAGAAGCAGCCGCCAGAACACAAGCTCGTATAGATTCAGGAGAACAGATTATCGTTGGTGTCAACCGTTATTGTCTGGAAAAAGAAGAGCCAATTGAAATTCTTGAAATTGATAATACTGCTGTACGCGAACAACAAATTGAACGATTAAAACAACTTCGTGCTACACGGAATAACGAAGAAGTTCAAAAAGCACTGGATGCCATTACTGAATGTGCTCGCACTGGTAATGGAAATTTACTGGCACTTGCAGTAGAAGCTGCTCGCGTCAGAGCTACCTTAGGAGAAATATCTTATGCCTGCGAAAAAGTAGCAGGACGTTATAAAGCAACCATTAGAACAATATCAGGCGTGTATTCATCAGAAACAAAAGAAAATGCAGATTTCAAACGTGCATGCGAATTAACAGAAAAATTCGCAAAGAAAGAAGGTCGTCGTCCTCGCATTATGATTGCCAAAATGGGACAGGATGGTCACGACCGTGGAGCCAAAGTAGTAGCCAGCGGTTATGCTGATTGTGGCTTCGACGTGGACATGGGTCCTTTGTTCCAAACACCTGAAGAAGTAGCCAAACAGGCTATAGAAAACGATGTTCACGTACTGGGCATTTCTTCATTGGCTGGAGGACATAAAACGCTTATTCCACAAGTAATTGAGGAATTAAAAAAACTTGGACGTGAAGATATCATGGTTATTGCTGGAGGTGTCATTCCACCACAGGATTATGATTATCTTTACAAAGCAGGTGTGGCAGCTATTTTTGGACCCGGTACTTCTGTCGCAAAAGCAGCTTGCACCATTATGGAAATGTTGTTGGAAGAGTAAATTAATTTCAATAATTTACTTAAAAACTAATGAAAGACAAATTTTCACAAAAGATCTGTCTTTCATTTTTGTGTCTTTTTAATTATATAAAGTTGACTCTCCTCTTATACCAAGTTGTTTTCTAATATAAAAAATAATTCTTATCTTTGCTCAGAAAAAACAAATAATTTATATATTATAAAAATCACAGCTCAGCAAGGATACAGGTAAAAACAAAAAAACCGAAATAAGGTATTACCTCAGCAGTAATAGCAAACAGTGATGAAATTTTTTCTTTTTATTCGAAAAAAGCTGTTAATAACAACAGCTTTACAATCAATTTTGTTTGAATAAATTAAAATCAGCTTTTCAATTTTTCTTCAATTTCCTTGACTTTGTTTCTAAAGCTCTTATCAATTTCCATTAAATCATTTACTGTTTTGCAGGCGTATAATACAGTGGCATGGTCGCGTTTACCTATTGCATTACCAATGTAAGATAACGAGCTTTGTGTCATTTGTTTGGATAAATACATGGCAATTTGGCGAGCCTGAACTATTTCTCTTTTCCGACTTTTTGTAAATATATCTTCAACAGGAACGGAAAAATATTCACAAACAGCATCACGTATTTTTTCTACTGTATTTGTTTTTTTGGTTACATTCACAATTCGATTGATGATTTTTTCTGCTAATTCTATTTCAATAGGTACATCAGTTAAAGTAGAATGTGCTAATAATGAAATTAAAACTCCTTCCAAATCACGAACATTGTCAGTAACGTTCAAAGCGATAAAATCAATTACATCCATAGGAATCTCCAAGCCATCCCTGTATATTTTATTCTTTAAGATAGCTTTACGAAGTTCAAAATCAGGTTTTTCAATTTCGGCTGAAAGTCCCCATTTGAATCTTGTTAGCAAACGTTGTTCAAGTCCTGCCAGCAACAAAGGTGAACGGTCAGAAGTCAGCACCAATTGTTTTCCTGATTGATGCAAATGGTTAAAAATGTGGAAAAATGTATTTTGCGTACCAGTTTTTCCAGCAAATTCCTGTATGTCGTCAATGATTAATACATCGATAGTTTGATAGAAATTCAAGAAATCATTAACTGTATTATTTCGTACAGAATCGGTATATTGTATTTGAAAGGTATTTGCCGAAACATACAAAACTCGTTTATCAGCATGATTTTGTTTTGCTTTAATTCCGATAGCATTTGCCAAATGAGTTTTCCCAATTCCCGAAGGCCCATATACAAATAATGGATTAAAGGCTGTTTTTCCAGGATTTTCTCCAATACTGATACCAGCAGTTCGAGCTAATTTGTTACTTTTTCCTTCAATTAACGTATCAAAATTGTAGTTTAAATTTAATTGGGGATCGATATCGGGTAATGATTGTTTTTTGTAAGTTGTATTACTTGAAGACAATTTGATTTTTGCTTTTTCACCTGTACTTGGAATTTGTGTGCTTTTACCATTTGATTGGTCAATCATTACACGATATTCCAGGTGTGTGCCTTCACCTATCACGCGATAAAGTGTCATTTGCAATAAGTCGATGTATTTTTCTTCTATGTATTCTACAAAAAATTGACTTGGTACTTGTAAAACAATACAATTATTTTCATATTGTAACGGGATAATAGGAGCAAACCAGGTATTAAATGATGCTTCGTTGATGTTATCCTTAATGACTTTTAAGCATCCATTCCACAATTGTTCATGAATCTTCATTTCAAAAAATTAAATTATCGCGTTATATAACTTACGAATTTTGTATCGACACAGAAAAAATAAATGAATTACGCGTAATTCATTTAAATTTTTTAAGTAAAGATAACTTCAACTCCTTTTAGCAAAAATCTTAATTTATTTTGAAAAATCAAAATGATTTTTTAAAAGGAAGAAAAATCAAAATTTTATTTTACTTATAATCAGTATGTTTGTAAAATTATTTGAGATTCAAATAGTTTGTTACAAAATTTATATAGAAGTACCTGATTTAAAAGATGTTAACAATTTAGTGTGAAAAACTATAATTTTTTATTAAAATCAAGTTGAATAAATTATTAATGTGCGTTTTAAAGATAATAAAAGGTAATTATTTATTTTTTTCATTTCTTTCTTATTTAGACAAATTCTAAATAACTTTATTTTGTTTTACTTCCGAAAACTGAAAAATGAACATATCGTTTTGGGTTGTTTTTTAAATCGATTAATAAATTATTAGCGCTTCCAGTGGTATTTGCCAGATTAAAATAAAGCTCTTTATCGGTCAATAACAATCCCAGCGTGCCTTCGCCATTATTTATCTTGTCAGACATTAAATTTAAATTATTGATAGTTTGATCAATATTACCGACTGTTGAAGCAAAATCAATTCCTTTAATATTATTGCTCACTGCTTTAAAATCGGTTGTAAGTGTATTTACATTATCAATTATTACTGGAATTTCATTATTCATTATATTTTTTAGTTGTTTGGAACTGTGTGCAAGATTAGCAGAAGTTTCTTCGAGAGAAGTTAAAGAATTATTAATTTTTTCACTTTCAGAAAGTTTTCTGATAGAGGTCAATAATGAATCTGCATGAGATGAAATATTTTCAATTTTTGGCAAAAGACTGTTTGTAATTTGACCCATTAATCCAACGCTTATTTGAGAAGGAATCGTGTCGCCAGGTTGAAAATAATGTTCGTCATCTGATTGATTTAAAATTAATTGCAAAGCTTTTCCTCCCATTAAGCCATTGTCAAACAATTCAATTTTTGTTCCTTCGGGCAAACGAATGTTTTTTTCAATCGAAATTTTAACAACAAATGGTTTTTGTTGAGAAAAATCATATTGGATTTTGTCCACCTGTCCTACCTTATAGCCTTTGATAAAAACGGGAGAGGAAGTTTCCAAACCATCTAACTTTTCATAAACACTATAATAAGACCTCGTAGGTGAAAAAATATCAATTCCTTTCAAAAAATTGATTCCGAAATACAGTAAAAAAATGGCAATTATTACCATTAATCCAATTTTAACTTCCTTATTAAAAAAATTTTTCTTCATTATCAAGTTTTTTAAAGTTTAAACCGTTCTTAATTAGCAACTTATAAATAGAGAAATAAAAATATTTTATTTTGAAGTTTTTAAAGCGTCTTTGACAGAAATTTTGCTGTTCCCTTTAAAAGCAATTATGAATGCTTCTGGGAACTTGGTCTTAATTTCATTTCGTAAATTCAGTATTTTGTTATAGTCAGATTCTGCGCCGACAGTATATTTATATAATCCATCTTCCTCGTAAAAGGCAACCTCTTTAATTCCTTTAAAATCTGGAGCATTGGGAGGAAGTTTTTTTCTACTTGTAAAAATTTGTATTTTAAAGACAATAGCTTGATCGTCAAGCAAATTATCTGAAAGTGGAACA
Source organism: Paludibacteraceae bacterium (assembly GCA_018056165.1). GTDB lineage: Bacteria > Bacteroidota > Bacteroidia > Bacteroidales > Paludibacteraceae > MVYY01. Next base: position 32,983 of record JAGPGD010000005.1, read on the forward strand.
GGGGAAGCTGAAACAATATTTGAATCTGTTATTTCTATTTTTGCAATGTTTTGATTGGGAGAAATATCGGTTGGTATATTTTGCTTCACGTCTGTTTTTGTTTCTACTCTTGTATTTACAAAATTATTTGAAATTCCATTTCGTTTATCATGTTCACGCTTATATTCGAGAAAAGCTTTATAAATAGCTTCAGCCATTTTTCGTTGTCCTTCTTTTGAATTTAGGAATAATTCTTCTTCAGGATTAGAAATGAATCCAAGTTCAACAAGGACACTGGGACATGCTGAACGATGCAAAACCCAGAAACCTGCCTGACGAACACCTCTATCCAATCTACCATGATAATTAAAATGAGTTTGAATAAGAGAGGCAAGTTCAATACTTTTGTCAAGATATTTATCTTGCATAAATTCAAACATGATATAAGAATCAACAGAAGTAGGATCGAATCCTTCATATTTAGTTTTGTAATCTTTTTCAAGAAGAATTACAGAGTTTTCACGCATGGCAACTTCTAAGTTAGATTGGGTTTTAGCAAGTCCCAAAGTATAAGTTTCTGCTCCGGAAGCAGAACGATTTTTTGAAGCATTAGTATGAATACATAAAAATAAGTCTGCATGATTTTGATTAGCAATATCAGCTCTCTGCTGCAAGGTTAAATATTTATCTGTTTTACGAGTATAGATTACTTTTAATTCTTTATTTTCTTCCATCATTTTACCAAGTTCTTTCACCACTGCTAAATTAATATCCTTTTCATTTGAAATTTTTCCTTTTGCTCCAGGATCTTCACCTCCATGTCCAGCATCCAAAACTACTATAAATCTATTATCCTGAGCATTGATAGAAATAAAACTATTTAAAAAGACAGGAAAGAAAAAAGAATTGACAATCAGTAACTTTTTAAAATTATAAAATATGTTCCTTTTTATTTTTTTGATTTTCATTATTAAATCCCCTGAAAATATTTTTATTGATACAAAGTTGTTTTTCTCAAAAATGAATAAATTATTTTATCTTTCTTATCAACTTAAAATAAAAAATTGTAAAGCCCTTTCTTTTTGCAAAAATAATCTTTTTTTCTTGTGTTTTCAATAAAAACAAAAAACAATAAAAAACCAAATTAATCCTAAATTAAAATTTAATAGTAAAAGAAGGACATATTTTTTATTTAAATTTGCAAACGTGTAAATTTGTTATTTTTTGACTTTTAGGTAGAGATAAAATTAAGGATGCAAACTTACCACCAACAACATATCTCATTCATTTGCCAGTACTTACTTTTATTTTTAGGAGGGCTCGTTCCTTTACTATGTTATAGTCAAGATAAAATTTCTTCTTCGCCTTCGTTCAATAAAGATATTTCTACTGATTCAGTTTTAGTTAAAACGGATTCTACAAAAATTTCTTCTCAAAAGCAAAAAGCAAGCCCAATTGATGCAGAAATTAATTATTCTGCAAAAGATTCTATTGTGTTTTATGGTGATGGCACAGGATATTTGCATGGAGAAGGTGAAATAAAATATAAAAATATAACCTTGAAAGCCGAATTTGTTCGCGTTAAATTAGATAGTAGTTTGATTTATGCTCGGGGCAAAGTTGATAGCCTGGGCAATAAAATTGGAGAACCTATATTTTCAGAAGGAGAAGCGAACTATGCTTCCAAAGAGTTGACTTATAATTTAAAAAGTCAAAAGGGATATATTAAAAATGTTGTAACTCAGCAAGGTGAAGGTTATATTATCGGAGAAAAAACAAAAAAAGTTTCGGAAGATATTTTTTGTATTGCTGATGGAAAATATACCACTTGCGATAAATTTGATTCACCCGATTTTTATTTGCATCTCACCAAAGGAAAAGTGAAACCTGGTGATTATATTGTTACCGGGCCTGCTTATTTAGTGCTGGCAGACGTTCCTTTGCCAATAGCTGTACCATTTGGCTTTTTCCCTTTCACTGAAAAATATTCTTCAGGTATCTTAATGCCAAATTATGAAGATAATATTTCAAGAGGCTTTGGGTTGACTAATGGAGGATATTATTTTGCATTAAGTGATTACGCCGATTTGGAGCTTTTAGGTGATATTTATACTAAAGGAACCTGGTCATTGACAGCCAATTCACGATATATTAAAAAATATAAATTCAGTGGGAATTTTAGTTTCAGTTATCGTGTGGATATCACAGGCGAAAAAGCTATGCCTGATTATAATAAAGCTACTAACATGAGCATTCGATGGTCACATTCTCAAGATCAAAAGGCAAATCCATATTTTACCTTTTCATCTAGTGTAAATTTTTCAACCAGTGGTTACAACAGAAGCAACATTAATTATTATTATCGACCCGATTTAAATTCTGAAAACACAAAAAGTTCAAGTGTTTCTTTTACCAAGCGATTTCCAGGTATTCCTAATTTAAATTTATCTGGAAGTATGTTAATTAGCCAACGAACTAAAGATTCAACCATCAGCTTATCATTTCCTAATTTAAATGTCAGTGTCAGCAGATTTGTACCTTTTAAGCGTAAAAATGCTATTGGTAAAGAAAAATGGTATGAAAAAATCTATATGTCATACAGTGGAACTTTTGCAAACAGCATCAATACGAAAGAAAATTTATTATTATCATCTTCCTTTTCAAAAGATTGGAAAAATGGAATGAAACATTCTATTCCGATTAGTGCTACCTTTAATGTTTTAAAATACATCAATATTTCTCCAACGTTTAATTATACTGAGAGATGGTATTTACAATCAATCCACAAAGACTGGGACACTGAAAATCAAAAAGTAAAAATTGATACAATTAGTGAATTTCATCGGGTATATGATTTTAATATGGGAATTTCAGCTTCTACAAAAATTTATGGTTTTTTTATTCCTATTCGTTCCATTTTTGGGGATAAAGTGGATAGAATTCGTCATGTGTTTACTCCAAGTATCGGTCTCGGTTATACGCCTAATTTCGGAGATTCACGATGGGGTTATTATGACAGCTATGACAAAATAACAAAAGATCCAACCGATCCTGACGTGCTTTATCATGAACAAGTATCCTATTCTCGATACGAAGGAAGTTTATATGGTTATCCTGGAACTGGAAAATCGGGTAGTATCAATTATTCATTTGCAAACAATCTGGAAATGAAAGTTCGCAACGATAAAGATACCACTGGAACTGTTCCTTATAAAGTGATAAGTTTAATCGATAATTTTTCAGTTAGTGGAAGTTATAATATGGTAGCTGATTCCATGAATTGGTCAAATTTTAATGTCAACTTGCGTTTAAAATTTGGTCAAAATCGTTCCCTAAATTTAAGTGGAAGTTTTGACCCTTATATGTATGGTCTTAATAAAAGCGGACAACCAGTTAGAATTAATGAATTGCGTTGGAATCATGGGAAATTTCCTCGTTTTTTGGGGACGAATACAAGTTATAGTTTTACTTTTAATAATGATACTTTCAAAAAGCTCTTTGGAAAAAGTAAAACTGCTTCGAGTTCAAGTCAATCAAATCCATTAGATGCTGAGAACGAACAATCTCTGCCTGCAGATCAAAGTTCTGAGCAGAGTTCAAGTCCATTAATTTCAAGCACTTCACACTCTTCAAGTGCTGAAACCGATAAAGATGGTTACCAAAAAATTACAATTCCCTGGAATCTTACAATTAATTACTCTGTTCGGTATGCTAACACCAATGTGTTTGATTATGAAAAAATGGAATACAAAATGGGCTTTACTCATAATTTAAGTTTATCGGGGAATATTTCACTAACTCCAAAATGGAGGATTAGCTCCAACACTTCTTATGATTTTGTTGCAAAACAATTTACTTATACAAATGTAAGTGTTTCAAGAGATTTACATTGTTGGAATATTTCTGCTAATTTTGTTCCTTTCGGACCTTTCCAGTCTTATTACTTTAGAATTGGCGTAAATTCGAGCATGCTTCGTGACCTGAAATATGAAAAACGTAGTGGTTATGGTTCAACACCCATTGATTGGTATTGAGTTATAACTGAAAAATAAAGAGATTTTACTTTTAAAATGAACAATTTATTTTAATAGTCGTTATAAAAAAATAATTAATCTTGATTTATAAATTTAAAAATTAGAAAATGAAAATTGATGTAAACAAAGTAGTGTCTGCAAAATATGAATTATTTGTAGAAGGAGAAAATGAAGGTGAATTGAAATTAATGGAAAGAGCCACTGAACAAGAACCTTTAAGTTTTATTTATGGTATAGGAATGATCTTGCCTAAATTTGAAGAATATTTGTATGGTTTGGAAGCAGGAGATGATTTTGAATTTACTATTGATAGCGAGGATGGCTATGGTCATTATGATAAGGAAGATATAATAGACCTTGATCGAAGTATTTTTGAAACAGATGGCAAATTAGATAATGACGTCATTTTTGAAGGAAATGTAGTTACCTTGATGGATAATGAAGGTAATCGTTTACCTGCTAAAATTGTAACAATCACTGAAAATTATGTGACGGTTGATTTGAATCATCCATTGGCAGATGAGAAACTTCATTTCAAAGGAACTGTTTTGGAAGTGAGAGATGCTACGGAAGAAGAACTTTCTTCACTTTCTGGATGCGGTTGCGATTGTGAAGCAGATTGTGATTGCGAAAGCAATCATACTAATAATAGCGATTGTAGTGATTGTGAATGTAATTAGTTTTATATCAATAAATTACTAAAAGTATAATTTTTGCATTTTTAATGAGAATTGATTTTTTTTGTAAAGCGAGATAAAAAAGTTTAATTTCTTATGGCAAATACAATTGGTAAGTTATTTACTTTTACCTCTTTTGGTGAATCTCATGGACCTGCTATTGGAGGTGTTATTGATGGTTGTCCTGCTGGGCTCAAAATAGATGAAAATTTTATTCAAAATGAATTAAATCGACGTCGTCCAGGTCAATCTGATATTACTACTTCCCGAAAGGAAGAAGACAAAGTAGTTTTTTTGTCAGGTATTTTCGAAGGAGTCACAACGGGAACGCCTATTGCTTTTGTTATCTGGAATACAAATCAACAGAGTAAAGATTATGAGCATTTAAAAGAAATTTATCGCCCTTCTCATGCCGATTTTACTTATCAGCAAAAATACGGTATTCGCGATTATCGAGGTGGTGGTCGGAGTTCAGCACGCGAAACAGCAGCCAGAATTGTTGCTGGTGCCATTGCAAAGTTAGTTTTAAATAAATTAGGAATTAATATTGTGGCTTTTACTTCGCAAGTGGGACCTATTGCAATGACCAAAACCTATGAAGCAGTAGATTTGTCGCTCATTGAAAGCAATGCAGTTCGCTGTCCAGAGCCAGAAGTTGCTGAAAAAATGATTGCCTATATTCAAGAATTGAAAAAAGAAGGTGATTCTGTTGGTGGAATTATTACCTGTGTGATAAAAGGTGTTCCTGTCGGATGGGGAGAACCCATTTACGATAAATTACAAGCTCGTCTTGCTCAAGCAATGCTCAGCATCAATGCTACTCACGGATTTGATTATGGAAAAGGTTTTGAAGGTGTTGCAATGAAAGGTTCTGAAATGAATGATGAATTTATTAAAGTGGGAGATAAAATTACTACCAAAACGAATTATTCTGGAGGGATTCAGGGAGGGATTAGTAATGGACAAGATATTTATTTCAGAGTTTTGTTCAAGCCAGTTGCTACAATTTCAAAAAAACAGACTACCGTCAATATTCATTCTGAGGAAGTTGAGTTGGAAGCTCATGGACGTCACGATCCTTGTGTTTTGCCTCGAGCAGTTCCCATTGTGGAAGCAATGGCTGCTATTACTCTGCTGGATATGTATTTGATTAAAAGTCGAAGAATTGAGGAATAAACTTTTCCGCTTCGCTGAGAGCTTGAATTTTTCCCACATCCAATATTTTGAATTCAGGAGGAATGTATCCAAAAATCGGATGTTGTTCCATGTTTTGTAAATAGAAATCAATAATTGAAAATGGTAGTTCCCAATTTTTCATCAGCTTAAAAACTTGTGGAGAAAGAATTTGTATTCCAGCAAAAGCTAATTTTTGGAATTGATTAATGTTTATAGTCGTTGGTTTAATTTCTTGTGTTTTTTCATCGAACCAGCCTTTTAGTTGTAGATTTTCATCAAATAAAAGGTGGCGTGAGGTTTTGCGAGAACTTACCACCAACGTTGCCAATCCGTTAAGCGAAAGATGTTGTCGATAAAGTTGCCCTAAATCAATATTAGAAAAAATATCTACATTATGAACTAAAAATGGTTTGCCATCATTGAAAAACCATTCCGTTTGACGAATGCCACCCCCTGTATCTAATAAAAAATCTCTTTCATCAGAAATTTTAATATTCAATCCAAAATTATTTTTTGATTTTAAAAAATCAATAATTTGGTCTGGGAAATGGTGAACATTAATAATGATTTCGTCAAAACCATATTTTTTCAATTTTAAAATTTGATATTCCAGTAAAGTTCTTCCATTAATAGTGATTAACGCTTTTGGCATAGAATTAGTTAATGGTTTTAAACGGGTTCCCAGTCCAGCAGCAAGTATTAAAGCCTTCATTGTTTAAAAACGATGGTGTTTTTTGAAATGCTTAATTTTTTAGTCAGAAATTTTAAGCGGTTGCAAGAAATAATTCTTCTTTATTTAATTCTCTATGAATAAGATGGACTTCAACACCAAATTTTTGATGAATATGTTCAGCCATTTTTTGTGCCGCATAAACAGAACGATGTTGACCACCAGTACATCCAAAACTAACCATCAAGTTTGTAAATCCACGATCCATATAACGTTTTACAGAGGCATCAACTAAATTATAAGCATTTTCAAGAAGAATTAATATTTCTCCATCTTCTTCTAGGAATTGTGTTACAGCATCGTCAAGTCCTGTAAAATAAGTAAATCTTTCGTATTTACCAGGGTTGTTAATAGCTCTGCAATCAAAAACAAATCCACCACCATTTCCAGAATCATCTTGTGGAATACCTTTTTTATAAGCAAAACTATAAATTTTTACTGTTAATGGTTTTCGAACTGAAACTTCGCGAAACTGCTTCAGTTCTGTAAGTTGTTGTAAAACTTTTATCAAATAAGGATAGCCTGTAATATTATCTTGTAAAATAGATCTTAAATTTTCAATAGCAAAGGGTATGCTTTGTAAGAAATGAGGTTTTTTCTCAAAATATCCTCTAAAACCATAAGCTCCTAAAACTTGTAAAGTGCGAAAAAGTACATAATGTTTCAATTGTTCTTTAAACTCTGATTCATTGAAAGAAATAAGAGAAGCAAGCACCTCTAAATAATTTTGTAAAAGTTCTTCGCGGAGTTCATTATTGTAATTGGCTTTAGCCTGCCAGAGAAAAGAAGCAACATCATAGTAAACAGGACCTTTTCTTCCACCCTGAAAATCAATAAAATAAGGCTCATCATTTTTAATCATTACATTTCTGCTCTGAAAATCACGATACATAAACGTATTGGTTTGATTTTTCAGCAAAATATTGGAAAGTTTTTTAAAATCATCCTCTAACAAATTTTCCTGAAAGTCGAGCCCAGTAGCTTTCAAAAAACAATATTTAAAATAATTTAGATCCCATAATATCGAACGTTCATTAAATTCTGGTTGAGGGTAACAAACAGAAAAGTCTAAGTTGACAGCTCCTTTAACTTGAATTTTTGGCAATTCTCGAATGGTTTTTCTTAACATTTCTTTTTCTGATTCACAAAAAACGCCTGTTTTTCTCCCTTCGGCTATATAATCAAAAAGCAAAGTATTCCCTAAATCTTCTTCCAGATAATACATACCGTCTGAGGATTGAGTTAAAAAGAGTGGAACAGGCAAACCTTGTTGATAAAAATGTTTTGCTAATTCAATGAAAGCTCTGTTTTCCTCTTTTGAAGTACCTTCCACCCCAATTAATGAGTTATTTTTGCTTTCTAAGCGAAAATAACGTCGATGAGAACCCGAAGCGGAAAGTTCTTCTTTTGATAATAATTTTTCTCCGGTATATTTTACAAATAAATTTTCTAATTCGTTCATTTTAAATAATGCTATGCCTTAATTATAATTCAAAGATAAATAAATAGTTTTTATAGTCAAAAAGAGAAATTAAACTGATGAATATAAAGTTAAAAATACTTTTTCAAATTTAACAAATTACGTTTGAAAATTAAATAAAAACAAATTATCTTTGAAAAAAATTATGGGGGAATTATTTTTATACATTGTTTTAAACAAAAAAAATTTATTCGTCAATAAAATAGCGTTTTTCAAAAAAATTGAAAAAGAAACTATTAGTAAATTATGTTTTATTAACTTTAAAAATTTATGAATATGAAAACAAAAAATGGATTAATGATTTTGTTCCTATCATTTGCTATAATTTTAAGTGGCTGTAAATCCCTAAACAAGACAGCAAAAGGTACCATGATTGGTGCAGGGACGGGCGCTGCCGTCGGGGCAGGAATAGGAGCTATTGTAGGTAAAGATGCGAAAAGTGCTGGAATAGGTGCTGCTATTGGAACAGCAGTTGGAGCAACAACAGGTGCAATTATTGGACACAAAATGGATAAGGCAGCAGAAAAAGCGGCTGCAATTGAAGGAGCAAAAGTAGAAACCATTACTGATATTAATGGGCTTCCAGCAGTGAAAGTAACTTTTGAATCAGGTATTTTATTTGAAACGAATAAAAGTACTTTAAATGAAGCTTCAAAAAATGCTTTGAGTAAATTTGCTCAAATTATGATTGAAAATCCAGATATGGATATTGCTATCATAGGTCACACCGATAATACTGGTAGCTTAGAATTTAATCAGAAATTATCTTTAGAAAGAGCACAATCAGTAGCCAATTTTTTGAAATCAAAAGGAGTTCCTGCTAACCAAATTAAAGATGTGATAGGGAAAAATTATTCAGAACCTGTGGCTGATAATTCTACCCCTGAAGGAAGAGCTGCCAATCGTCGAGTAGAAGTTTATATGTATGCCAGCGAGCAAATGATTAAAGAGGCAGAACAACAGGCAAAATAGCTATTTTAGAGGAGGATATTTAAGTAAGCAGTTTGAAATTGCTCATTAGTTATCTTATACCACCATGAATGCTCTCGCACACGGTGGTATTTTTTATTTTTTTAATTTACGATAATATAGTACCAAACATTTTATCGAATTACTTAGGATAGGATAAACTTCAAAAAAATTATTTATTGAAATGATAGAAAATTTGTTATCACTTTTATCAATTACGCTAAAAGGAAATATACAATTTAATTGTCCAATAAAAAAATAAACGGTTTATGTTTGTAATCTAACTAAACAAATTCTGGTGTGTATATAGAAATTTGATCATTATACATTCGGATATCATAATGGATAAGTTCGCATTCACCAAATTCTATCATTGCATTGAATAATCGTATGGAAAAAAAATTTGTAAGTTCATCGGTTTTTATATCTTTTTCTATGATTTTTCTTTCTCTCAATAATTGTGCTCTGTGGACACCGTAAACCAAAGGAATACGTGGAGTAACCCAAGTATTGCCATCAAAAAAAGCAACATTGCAAAAAGAGGTATCCGTCACTAAACCATTTTTTAACAATAAAACATCGTCGCAATTTCCTCTGTGGGCAAACGCATTGTTTAATTTGCTTCGGTTTTCTTTTTTATAAGCCAATGTTTTAATATCGGTTTCCAGCAACCGTAAAGAGCAAATTTTTCGCAACTTGTATGGGATATATTCGAGTTTTTGAATTCTTGAATCAAATATAATCCTGCATTTATATAGACCTTTTTGTGGAAAGGGTAGAGCATATAAATATTCCTTTAGATGAATTTTTGCCTTCTCCTTGAAATAATCTTCAAAAACCTTGTCTATACGATTTTGATGAAACTCAAGCCGATAAAACTTGCCATCAAGAAGTTTTATCGTTTCAATAAATCGGAGCATATACTTTTTCGATAAGTTCTTGATATTCTTTTTTACTGTCACTTTGAAAAGTGATGCCACCACCACTTTTAAAAATAAGTTTATTTCCTTTTTGCTCAATATAACGTATCATTACAGCCGAGTCGAGGCTATTACCATCAAACCAACCACAAATACCTGTATAGAAACCACGTTTATAGCCTTCTATTTGATGAATGATTTCCATTGTTTTGTTTTTGGGAGCTCCGCTAATTGAGCCAGCAGGAAGCATTGAAAAAAGGATATCTCCTAACATTTTGTGATAATTTTCGGGTAATATACCTGTTATTTCTGAACTTACTTGCAGTAATATATTTTTATTGGTACGAAGCTTATCAATATATCGATGGCGTTTCACTTCAACATTTATGGCTTTGATACTTAAATCATTGCGAAGTAAATCGACAATGGTAGCATGCTCGGCATTTTCTTTGGGATCGTTCAGAATTATTTTTTCGGCATCTGTTACAGAAGCATCAATGGTGCCTTTCATGGGGAAAGTAGAAATTTTGCCGTTATTTATTTTGATAAAAATTTCAGGAGAAAATACAGTAAATTTGTCTTTTAGCCAAAGTTTGTATTTAGAAGTTCCAAGCTCATATAAATCGAGTAGGGTTACGTTTGTTTTTATTTCTGTCGGCTGCGTCAGATTAACCAAATATGTATTTCCTTTATGAATTTGATCCATTACAAATTGAAATTTTGAATGGTATTCCTCAAAACTTACCGGCATTATTTCCCATTCAATTTTTTTACCCGAATAGTTATTGTTTTCTTTTTTTAGAATATTTTCACCTGAGAAATCGAATTTTACAAAATGATCGTCTAATTCATCCGATTTTATAATATAACCATTTTGTCCTTCGAAATCGATAATAAACAAGAAAGGGATGTGCAAACTGCCTAAGATATTCAATTGGGAAATAAGTTCATTTCGATGATAAAGTTGATAAGGGAATAATGCTGTTGTCATTTTTTAATTAAAATGTCAATTTCAAATAATTTACAATCTTTTATATTTAAAAAGGGATATAAAATGTGTAACCAATGAATAACCCTGAGGCAAGCCTCGAGGAATTCTTTTAATTAAAAACTGTCAAACCTTTGGTTTTCAGTCAACTTTGCTTCGATTCGAAGAAGACGTTACAGAAAAACGATTACTGGAAAGAAGTACAGCATTTAAACGAAGATGCTGATGTGGATGGCTTTATTATTCAAATACTTTTACCCTGTAAATTACTGAAACATAAGGAGCTATTAATGGTTCTTTCCCTTTCATTCCATAAGCCAGATACCATGGAATAATGAAAGTGGCATTATCGCCTTTGCGTAAAAGTTGCAATCCTTCTTCAAGTCCTTTGATAGTCTGTTTTTTCCCTATAACAATAACTTCCTGTTCATTTTTCTCAAGCAACTTGCCATCCAATGAAAAAAGTTCATAAGAAAATTGACAAACATCATTATTCTTTATCTTCTTTCCTTGCCTAGTTTTTTCAATTTTATACCACAATCCAGTTTCAGTCTTCTTAAAACTTTTGTCTTTCAAGTTCGCCACATACACTTGCAATAAGCTGTCTTCTCGAAGTGCTAATTGATGGTTTACTTCCATCATTGACATAGTATTCTGGACATCATCAACGTTTTTATTGGCTGGCAATTGTGGTGGCATTTTTTTGCAAGCAATAACAAAACACAAAGAAAACACCACAGAAAATAAAACTCGAGTGTTTTTCATGCTCTCAACGAATATTAGCAATGCTGATAATATCGGAAAATACTCCTGCTGCAGTAACACTTGCTCCCGCCCCATAACCTTTGATCATCATAGGAAATTCATTATAACGTTCTGTGGTAAGCAAAATGATATTATTACTTCCTTGCAAATCATAAAAAGGATGATGTTGATCTACTTCCTGAAGTCCCACCTCACAATAACCATGATCCATAGAAGCTACAAATTTCCAACGTTTTCCCTGCGAAACCAAAATCTGTCTTTTTTGCTCAAATTCTTCATCCAGTTCGGAAATACTTTCCCAAAATTCTTCCAATGTTCCCTTAAAAAACTTATCAGGGATAAATAATTTTTTTACTACTTCTTCCTGTTCCACTCGATAGCCTGCTTCACGTGCAAGAATAACAAGTTTTCGCACCACATCTTTACCACTTAAATCAATACGAGGATCAGGTTCTGAAAAACCTTTTTCTTTCGCCAACTGAATAGCTTTACTTAAAGGTATTTCTTCACTGATGGTATTAAAAATAAAATTCAACGTTCCGGAAAGTACCGCTTCAATTTTAAAAATACGGTCGCCGCTATTTATCAAATTATTAATGGTGCTGATAATAGGTAAACCAGCTCCTACATTGGTTTCAAAAAGAAATTTAATTCCTTTACGAAGAGCAGTTTCTTTCAACCGAATGTATTTGTCGTACGAAGAAGAGGCTGCTATTTTATTAGCTGCTACCACAGAAATATTATGATCGAGTAATTGTTGATACAAATCAGCAATTTGTTCACTGGCAGTACAATCCACAAAAACAGAATTAAAAATGTTCATATTGATAATTTCACTAGCAATCTTTTCAGAGGAAGATACTACACCTTTTGTTTCCAAAATCTCATTATATTGTTCAATATCAATTCCTTCTCTGTCGAAATACATTTTTTCACTTGTAGCTATTCCTACAACATTCAATTTTAATCCTTTTTCCTGTATCAATTTGGGTTGCTGTATCTTGATTTGATTTAACAAATTGCTTCCCACCATACCAATACCCACCAAAAAAATATTCAGCACTTGATACTCAGACAGAAAAAACGAATCATGAATAACATTCAATGCCTTTCGCAAATAGCTTCTATCAGTAACAAATGAAATATTTGTTTCCGATGCCCCCTGTGCACAAGCAACGACATTAATACCATTTCGTCCTAAAGTACCAAAAAGTTTTCCAGCTATACCAGGGGTACGTTTCATATTGTCGCCAACAATGGCAATTGTTGCCATCTCATCTTCAGAAAAAATCTCATCAATTTCACCCTGTTCTAATTCATAAATAAATTCATCTTTCAGCACTTGAACAGCTAAAGCACTATCAGCATTTCGAACACCAATAGAAGTAGTACTTTCAGAAGAAGCCTGCGAAACAAAAAATACGCTGATGCCATTTTTTGCCAAAGCACGAAAAATTCGGTAATTAACTCCAATAACACCCACCATTCCCAAACCTCGAATGGTAATTAAGGAAGTATCGTCGATGGATGAAATTCCTTTAATGGCTTTGGAAGGTTCACCCGACTTTTCTTTCGAAATATATGTACCTTGTACCTCAGGACAAAAGGTGTTTTTAATAATAATTGGAATACTTTTATGAAAAGTAGGAAAAATAGTAGGAGGATAAATCACTTTTGCACCAAAATTACAAAGTTCCATTGCTTCACTATAACTCAATCGATCAATTACATAAGCGTTATTAATGATATGTGGATCGGCAGTCATAAAACCATCAACATCTGTCCAGATTTCAAGAATGGAAGCATTTAAGGCAGCAGCAAGAATAGCAGAAGTATAATCAGAACCTCCTCTACCCAAATTAGTAACATAATTTTCTTCTACATCGGTTGAAATAAATCCGCCACATACTACAATCTGAGGAGCATCCTTAAATTTTTCTTGAATAAGAGTATTGGTAGCTTTAAAATCTACCATGTGTTTATTAAACTGATCCTTTGTTTTAATAAATGTTCGTGAATCAAAATGAACAGCATTTTCTATTACATTGGCAATAATGACAGAAGAAATCATTTCACCATAACTTACAACAGTATCAGTAATTTTAGTGGATATATCTTTAATTAAATAAATTCCACGAAATATATTTAAAAGATCAGCAAACAATGTCTGAACTTGACTGATTGTTTTTGCTTTCTTTTCAGGAGAAATCACTTGATGAATGATTTCCATGTGACGGCGAAACATTTCATCATATTCTTTTAAGTAACTTTCATCACCACTTGCAGCTACTTTTGAAATATGATATAACTGATCTGTTACACCTGACAAAGCAGAAACCACTACTACTATCTGTTCGTTTTGTGATTCAACAATTTTTTTTAAATTCAAAATGCCCTGCACTGAACCAACCGAAGTGCCGCCAAATTTTAATACTTTCATTTATCAGTTTATATATTTATTATTTTGATAATAATGACTTTTAATTTTACAAAATTAGTTATTTTTAGTCGAAAAAGACCCCTTCTTGTGAATTTTGAATAAAAACTCTTGCGTTTTTTTTAAAATTACAGTACTTTTGCAACCGGAAATGGCGGGAAAATCAATCGAAAATAATAAAAATTGCATTCTTAATGATTCATTGATACTGATTAATTTTGTTTTTCTTTTTTTACACCAAAAAATTCTGGTCTCGTAGCTCAGTTGGATAGAGCAACAGCCTTCTAAGCTGTGGGTCGTGGGTTCGAATCCCGCCGAGATCACCTTCCATCAATAAGAAATTTCTTCTCCTGAAAGCCATTTGTGAGGTTTTATTGTCATTCCTACTTTTCTTATTCATCCTTTTTACATTTGACAACAACGGCTTTAACAACAATGTATATGGCAAGTGTATTTAATAATAGAAAATTGCCAGATTAATAGTCTATTATTATCTTTTATAAAAACTAAATAGTAAGAAACATTTCAAAAAAGCTAAATTTTGAAAAAACGTATACTATGGTTCACTCTCCCAACAATCATTTTTTGAACTCCCTTTCATCCAAATCAATTAAAACATATTTCTTCTAAAAATCATTTATTAGTAGATAATTACTTTCTTTTTTAAAATTTTATTATTCAAATGATAAAAATTTCTATCAAATGTTTGCAATATGAAATAAAAAGCCTAAATTTGCACTCGAAAAAAATTACCTCACATCTTATGTGTGATTTGAACTTATTTTCATTAACTAAGGATATTATTATTTATTTAAATATTGAGCATAAACATAAATTACTAACTTCTAAAAAATAAACATTATGAATGTTGAAAAATTATTATCATCACTTGAAGCCAAACATCCAGGAGAAAAAGAATATTTACAAGCTGTTCATGAAATATTAACTAGTATTAATGAAATTTATTCCCAGCATCCTGAATTTGAAAAAGCAAAAATTGTTGAACGTTTGGTAGAACCAGACCGAATTATTACTTTCAAAGTTCCCTGGATAGATGACGAGGGAAATGCGCAGGTAAATATCGGTTATCGCGTGCAATTCAACAATGCTATTGGACCTTATAAAGGCGGTTTGCGGTTTCATCCTTCAGTAAACCTATCAATTCTGAAATCGCTTGCTTTTGAGCAAATTTTTAAAAATGCTTTAACAACTTTACCAATGGGTGGAGCTAAAGGAGGTTCTGATTTTAATCCTAAAGGAAAATCTGAAATGGAAATGATGCGATTCTGTCAATCTTTTATGACCGAACTTTGGCGTTATCTTGGACCTGAGATTGATGTGCCAGCAGGTGATATTGGTGTTGGAGGTCGTGAAATTGGTTATTTATATGGAATGTACAAAAAGTTAACTCGTGAAAATACGGGAGTTTTAACAGGCAAAAATTTAGAATTTGGTGGTTCTTACGTTCGACCAGAAGCTACTGGTTTTGGTGCTTTATATTTTGTTCAGCAAATGCTCAAAACCAATGGCATGGATATTCAAGGAAAAACAATTGCTGTTTCAGGTTTTGGTAATGTAGCTTGGGGTGTTATCTTAAAAGCTTCGCAAATGGGAGCCAAAGTGGTAACTGTTTCTGGGCCAGATGGCTTTATTTATGATGAAAATGGAATAACGGGAGAAAAAATTGATTATCTGCTGGAATTAAGAGCAAGTTGTAATGATATTGTATCACCTTATGCTGAGAAATTTGGCGTTCCATTTTTCCCGAATCGCAAACCATGGGAAGTTAAAGTGGATATTGCCATGCCTTGTGCTACACAAAATGAACTAAATGAAGATGATGCTCGAATGTTGATTAATAATCATGTTAAATGCGTTGCAGAGGTTTCTAATATGGGATGTACGCCAGAAGCCATTAATTTATTTTTACAACATAAAATGCTGTTTGCTCCCGGGAAAGCGGTAAATGCAGGCGGTGTAGCCGTTTCAGGTCTAGAAATGACACAAAATGCTATCCACTTAAATTGGACAGCCGAAGAAGTAGATGCTCAATTACAACAAATCATGAAAAAAATTCATGAACAATGCATAAAATATGGGCGTGAAAATGATGGTTACATCAATTATTTGAAAGGAGCTAATGTGGCTGGTTTTATGAAAGTTGCAAAAGCTATGCTTGCACAAGGAATAATATAATTTTTTAGTCTCCAATTTATAATTTCTAATCAGTGTTTTTCAAATGAAAATACTGATTAGAAATTAACAAAATACTACTAAAAATCGCTACTTTATACTTTCCGAAACTAAATTTTTATTTGTTAAGTTCCAGTTTATTTTTTTGCTTTCTTGCCTTTATTTCGATGGTTCTGATTTTATCCTTATAATGATTATAAAGATTTAATGTCGCAGGATCTAATTCTGCATCAGAATTATCTTTCCAACGACGACAAAGATAAAGTGAACGATAAATTCTTCCTATCTGATAATCCCGGCTGAAAACAAGTCCTAAGGCATAATCTTCTCCGTAGTTAGAATTAGGAACTTTAATTTTTCTTAATAAGGGAGTATAAAAAGCTCGAGGCGCACCAAAACCATTTACTCTTAAAGCATTATTACGACCGTTTTCAGGAGTCCATTCCCTATGATCAATCAGTCCCGGCGGAAGAATATTCATATTAAAATCGGTTGTGGTGTAAGAGCCAACCACCATACCACAATTTTGCTCATAAAAAGCTTCCACAATAGTTTGTAGAGTATTTTCATCCTGATAAACATCATCACTATCCAGTTGAACAGCAAATTTACCACACAAAGGATGATGAATTGCCAAATTCCAACAACCTCCTATCAATAAATCTTCTCTTTCAGGAATAATATGAATGATCCGTTCATTTTTCTTGGCATATTTGGCAATTATTTGACTTGTTCCATCTGTCGAATAATTATTTACAATAATAACATTAAATTCAAAAGTGGTTTTTTGTAACAAAGCAGAGCGAATAGCATCTTCAATGGTAGTCACCCTGTTTTTGACAGGAATAATTATGGAAGCCTCAACAGGAAATTTTTCTTCGTTAAATGAAATTTTTTTAAATACAGGTTTTAGGTAAGCACCTATCTTTTTTAAATGATCAGTACATGCCTTCTCCATTTCAAGCTGTATTTCTCTATTTTTAGGATCCACGTAATCAAATTGTTTTTCACCACTCTTACGAATATCTAACTCTACATCAGAGTATAAATATTCATCTATGTGTACCAACTCAGCGCATTGAGAAACTTTTAACCTTAAATCATAGAAACCAGCATATTGATAATTTTCAGAAAATTCACTCACAGCTTTTTTTAAACATTCAGTGTTGTAAAACAAGACAGAACCAAAATTAAAATCATCTCGTACGCTACCTAATTGGTAATCTATCACTGGTAATTTAGAACGTGTTCCATTCGTAATTTGATAATAATCAGCATAAACTAAACCTGCTTGCGTATCGTTCGCGATTTGATAAAAACGTTCCAATGCAAACTGCCCTAATTCCAGCATGGTATTTTTCAAAAAAATTAAAGAATAAGGTGCTTTCGCATGAACTGCAATTTTTTTTACCGTTTCAGTGCTCAACAAGGAAGTTATTGGGAGGTTTATACATCCTTTTATACCAGACGAGACAGAAGATTTTGTTAAAAGATAAATATTATTTACCAATTCTTCTGCTAACAAATTTTGAATGGTCTTTTTTATTTCTTTCGTTTCTTCATAAAAAACAAAACAATCTATAGCTTTCATAATTATTTAAAATATTAGTATTTATTTATGGTATATATTTAACAAAAGCTTCTATCGCCTCATAAGAAGCCAAGCCTAATTTGGTATATAATTCAGCAGTAGCACGATTTCTATCCTCCGAACGCTGCCAAAAAAGCCGTTGATCATCACCTAAATAAGGAGCATTCTCCATTTGTGATTGATGACGTAAAATAGCATTGCGTTTGTTTCTCAATTCTTCAGGACTTAAAGGAACAGCCATTTCTATATGGTCAATTTCCCATTCTTTCCAGGCACCTCGATACAACCAAATCCAGCAATCCTTCATCCATTCTTCTTCTTTCAGTTCATCAATAGCTGCTAAAACAGCATCAAGGCAAATTTTATGTGTGCCATGAGGATCAGCTAAGTCGGCAGCCGCATAAATTTGATGCGGACGAACTTCTTGTAAAAGTTGTTTAATAATATTTACATCTATTTCAGTTAAATCGTTTTTTTTGATGGTGCCTGTTTCATAAAAGGGCAAATTAAGAAAATGAATGTTCTTTAAAGGGAGTCCCAAATATCTACAAGCAGCTTTTGCTTCACCTCTTCGAATCAATGCTTTTAATTCGAGAATATCCCTTGTGTCATTATCCCCTTCTTTTTTTTCATTCAATAGGAAATTACATAATTCGTTATATTTTTTTTCAAGAACTTTATTTCCCGAATCAAATAAATCTTTAAATCCTTTTGTAAAAGAAAGAAAACGAATCACTTCTTCATCTGTTACGGCAATGTTTCCTGAAGTTTCGTATGCCACATGAATTTCATGATTTTGATCAATCAGGCGTTTAAAAGTCCCTCCCATTGAAATAACATCGTCGTCAGGATGGGGACTAAAAATAATGACACGTTTTGGATAAGGGAAAGCTCTTTCAGGACGATAGGTATCGTCAGCATTAGGTTTCCCGCCAGGCCATCCGGTAATAGTATGCTGCAAGTCGTTAAAAATACGAATATTAACATTATAAGCTGAGCCATAAATAGCCAGCAATTCACTTAACCCATTGTCATTATAATCTTTATTGGTAAGTTTTAATATAGGTTTGTTAATTCTTAGACATAACCACACAATTGCCCGACGAATCAATTTGCTATCCCATTCACAGGAAGTCACCAACCACGGCATGCTAATTCGCGTAAGTTCACTGGCAGCATAAAGATCAATAATAATTTTTACATTGGAATGGAGTTGCAAAAATGAAGCAGGAACCATATCAGACATAACTCCTTCTACAGCATTTTTAATCACAGTTGATTTGTGCTCACCCCAAGCTACTACTATAATTCTTTTTGCTTTCAAAATTGTACCCACCCCCATTGTAATGGCTGAAATAGGAACCAAATCGATGCTTCCAAAATAATCTACCGCATCTTTTCTTGAAACATTATCCAACAAGATAAGGCGAGTTTGTGAATTCACTTGTGAACCAGGCTCATTAAAACCAATATTCCCTGTTTGACCAATACCTAAAAGTTGAAGATCAATTCCTCCATAAGAAGCTATTTTCTGTTCATAAGCAGCACAAGCCTCGATAATTTCAGATTTATCCATTGTTCCATCAGGATAAAAAATATTTTCATCAGGTATATCAATATGTTCAAACAACATTTTTTTTAACTGAGCATAAGCACCTTGAGAATTACTCGTTAATGGATAATATTCATACAACAAAAAAACAATAACATTATGAAAGCTAAGATTTTCTTTTTTATGTAAACGAATCAATTCAGCATAAATGCCCAACATAGATCTTCCACTCGTTAATCCTAAGACACAGTTTTCATTGATTGACTGTTTTTTACGAATAAGCTCTGCAATCTCTTCGGCTACTTTTTTTGAACCAAGTTGTTCATTATCAAAAATTTCAGTTGGTATTTTTTCAAAACGCGTCACACGCGACAAATCAAATACATCATCAGGTTGATAGTATCTTTTTGGAATACGAATCATTGAAATTTTTGAACTTAAATTTGTTTTCATGTTTTTAAAAATTACAAATTCTTTGAATTTGATTTCAAAATTACAATAATTTTCTTTCTTAACAAATTTTTTTTGCAATCGTTTGCGTTAAAAATGTAATTTTTTGTTATTTTTTCTTTGAAAGCTAATTTCTTTTCCTTTACTTTGTAGCAAAATTAATTTTTGCAATCGATAAAATATGAAATTAATTGCTGATAGTGGTTCTACAAAAACACATTGGTGTATTATTGAAGATAAAAAGATATTGAAAGAAATTTTCACAAAGGGAATCAATCCTTTTTATCAATCGAAAGAAGAAATTGAAAATGAATTAAGATTTAATTTAATTCCTTCGCTTGCAGAATTTGTTATTGACGAAGTACATTTTTATGGAGCAGGTTGTGCTTTTCAAGAACAGAAAAAATTAATTTCTCAAATTATTCAACTCTTTTATCCCAACGCCTATATTGAGATACAAAGTGATTTATTAGGAGCTGCACGTTCATTATTTGCTAATGAAAAAGGAATAGCTTGCATACTTGGCACAGGGTCAAATTCATGCTTGTATGATGGGAAAAAAATTGTAATGAATGTGCCTTCCCTGGGATTCATTTTAGGAGACGAAGGAAGTGGTGCTGTTTTAGGAAAAAAGCTTGTAGCAGATGTCTTGAAAAATCAACTTTCACAAGAATTAAGTACCAATTTTTTGAATCAATATCATTTGAATATTGAAATCATCCTCGAAAACGTCTATAAAAAACCTTTCCCAAATAGATATTTGGCTCAATTTACTCCTTTTTTGAAAGAAAATATTCAGCATCCGCTTATATATAATATTGTATATACAGCATTTAATGATTTTTTTATCCGAAATATTTCTCAATATCTTTCAAAAGAAAATGTGTCAGTTGCTTTTGTTGGCTCAATTGCTTTTCATTTTTCAGAAATTTTAAAAAAAGTAGCTTCGGAAAAACAAATTGTTATATCTATGATTAGACAACACCCGATGGAGGGATTAATCACTTACCATTCAGAAAATTAATTTTTTAATAAAATTCATATATGACATTTCAAAAAATCACAGAACAAAATTCTTTACATGATGACTTGGATAAAAAATCAACAAGACAACTTCTGATCGAAATGAATGAAGAAGATAAGAAAGTACCATTTGCAGTTGAGAAAGTAATTCCAGAAATAGAACAGTTAATAGAAGAAATCGTAAAAAGAATGAAAATAGGTGGAAGACTTTTCTATATTGGAGCTGGAACAAGTGGACGTTTAGGAGTGTTGGACGCTTCTGAAATTCCTCCTACTTTCGGTATGCCTCCTAATTTAGTGGTCGGCATTATTGCCGGCGGCGACATTGCATTAAGGAACGCCGTAGAAAAAGCTGAAGATGATTTTGAACAAGGTTGGGAAGATTTAAAAAAACATAATATAAACCAAAAGGATACAGTTGTTGGCTTAACAGCTTCTGGAACAGCTCCTTATGTAATTGGAGCTTTAAAACATGCTCGGGAAAATGGCATTTTTACTGCTTCTATTTCTTGCAATCCAGATTCTCCTGTTTCAAAAGAAGCAAATATTAAAATTGAAGTTATAGTGGGACCTGAGTTCGTAACTGGAAGTACACGACTGAAAGCAGGGACAGCTCAAAAACTTATATTAAACATGATTTCTACTATTACCATGATAAAATTAGGTAGAGTGAAAGGAAACAAAATGATTCATATGCAACTAACTAATTCAAAATTAGTAGATAGAGGAACTCGTATGTTAGTAGAAGCATTAAATATCGATTATGAACAAGCCAGAAACATTCTTTTAATACATGGTTCGGTAAAAAAAGCCATTGATGCTTTTAAAATGAAAAATAAGACATAAAATAAAAAATGTTAAATATTTTGCAAACGTTTGTAATCTATTATTTTTTTTATTTATTTGCACAAAAATTATCACTATAAATAAGTTTTAAAAAAACAGATAATATTAACAAATAAATTTAATTACTTATGAAAAAAATTCTTCTATTATTTGTAAGTTCCTTGTTTTTGTGGCAATTTAGTTTTGCCCAAAAAATTACAGTTACAGGTACTGTTACTTCAAAAGAAGATGGATTACCCATTATTGGAGCTTCAGTGCTTGAAAAAGGAACTACAAATGGGACCATCACAAATTATGATGGCGTTTATACAATTTCAGTTCCTATAGGAGCTACTTTAGTATTTAGTTATGTTGGGATGGATAAAGTAGAACGCAAAGTAACAGGACCTGGAAAAATAGACGTAGTAATGTCACCAACTGCTATTGCTATTGAAGAAGTGGTTGTTACTGCTATGGGCGTAAAATCAGAAAAGAAAAAATTAAATTTTGCTGTACAAAGTGTAAATGCAGAAGATATTACTGACAACCGTTCTCCTAATTTTGTTACTTCCTTACAAGGAAAAGTTTCAGGAGTTAGTGTTACTACTGCTGGCGGTTCGCCCAATGCTGGTTCACAAATTTTGTTACGTGGTATTTCTTCTGTTAATCCAGCTCAAAACAACGAACCTTTGTTTATTTTGGATGGAATGGTATTGGCTGGAGGAGCAAGTGCAGCAGCAGATATTAACCCAAACGACATTGAAAATATAACCGTTTTGAAAGGTGCGGCTGCCGCAGCTTTGTATGGCCAAAATGCTGCCAATGGCGCCATTATGATTACCACAAAAACGGCTCAAGCGGGCAAAATGTCTGTAACAGCAAATGTGAGCTTACAATTAGACGAACCAGCTAATTTACTTGAATTGCAATCTATGTACGGACCCGGTACATTAGGATTTTATAAGCCTGAACCAAGCGGTGGTTATGGCGGATGGGGACCTCCTTTAGCAGAAAATGAGCCAAGATACAATAATGTAAAAAATTATTTTAAAACAGGTTTTTATCAAAAATATGATCTCAGCCTGAGTGGAGGAAGTGAAAAATTTCAAGCTTATGCTTCAGCTAATTATTCCAGAAATGATGGTATAGTTCCTAAAGATTATCTGGATAAAATTGGAGTTATGCTAAAAGGAACATACGAAATTAATAAAAAATTGTCCGCTACATTGATGGCAAATATGGTTAACAGTAGCTATCGAGGAGCAGGAAGTATTTCTTCTATCTATTCTTGGCCTATCAACGATGATATTAGAATTTATAAAACTGGTGAAGGAAAGCCTCGTTATCGCTATATCAGTGAAAACAAAAAAGAAAATTCGCCTATTAGCCCATTATGGAGCCGATATATGGATTATGGTTTAAATTCATCTACACGAAATTTGCTACAAGGCTCACTGGAATACAAACCTTTTAAAAATTTTAATATCATAGGACGTGTAAGTTTAGACCAAAACAATTACTCGTATGATGGTTACGCTGTACCTCGATTTGATGACTCAGTAATTCTTCCTAATCCACCAACATCAGAGGATTATCCTGACCCTGAGGTTTTAGCTCAAAAAACTGCTGAGTATAATGCTTATTATAATTCTGTACCTTACTTTAATGAAAAAGATATCTCAAGCGTTAATAAAGATCTATTTGGAAATTATAGTTATTCTCAAAGTAAACGGCAACTTATTACAACCAACGTAGTTGCTACCTATAACATTCCACTTCCCAAAGATTTTACTGTTGAAATATTAGCGGGAGGCGAAATGAAAATAAATAAAAGTACTGCTTCTTCTATCAAAGGACGTGACTTTATTGTACCAGGTACATATAGCATATCTAATGTAAGTGAAATAGTAGGAGTAAATGATATTAGCTTAAATCACCGTGAAAACCGAAATGCAGGCATCTTTGGTGAATTAAGAGGCGATTATAAAGGATTACTTAACTTAAGTGTCACCTCCCGTTGGGACTGGTCTTCAACACTGACTTTAAAATATAATCCTTATTACTATCCTTCTGTTACTGGTGGAATTGTTTTCTCTGAATTGCTCCATTTAGCCAATGACTGGTTTTCTTACGGTAAATTACGTGGGAACTGGGCAAAAGTAGGAAAAGATGTAGCTTCACCTTATCTATTCGACCGAAAATATACCCAATATCCTACTTTACCTGATGGAGGCTATGGAGCTGATCCAACTTTATCTGTTGCAAGTGTTTTAAAACCTGAAATGAATAATTCGTGGGAAATTGGACTTGATACTCGTTTCTTTAACAACAAAACTCGCTTAGATATTGCCTATTATTCAACTACTGTTGATAACCAAATTGTTACTGTAAGGGTTACTCCTACCTGGGGTTACATTCTCCAGACCAGAAACGAAGGTAGTATCCGAAATGAAGGTTTTGAATTTACTTTAGATCAAGATTTATTGAAAAATAAAAATCTTTCATGGACTGCTGGTTTAAACTTTGGTTTAAATAGAGGGAAAGTGCTTAGCTTACCAGATGATGTAGTGGAAATTCAAGGTACACAGTATGGAGATATTTTCCCCACTGCTTATTTGAATGGGTCTACTACAGCTATTTCAGGAAAAGATTATTTAAGAACACCTGATGGGAAAATAATTTGCGAAGCAAATGGCTATCCTAAAATTAATCCAACAAAAAGTGTATTGATTGGGAACAGAGAACCCGACTTTTTAATGGGTTTAAAAAGCCAATTCAAGTACAAAAATTTTTCTGTAAGTTTCTTACTTGATGGTAGAAAAGGAGGCGATGTAATGAATGTAACAGGTCGTAGTCTCTGGTCGAGTGGACAACACAAACTCTTAGAGTTTTATCGTGGACGGCAGGTGGTATGGGATGGAGTTGTAGAACAACCTGATGGCACTTATGTGAAAAACACCACTCCTATTGTGTTAGATAACCGAACCATTATAAATTATTATTATAATGTAAGTTCCAATTTTATTGAAGATGGCTCTTATATCCGATTAAGCTATGTTACCTTAGGTTATGATTTTTCTAAACTCATTAAAAAGAATCCCTACATCAGTGGTTTAAGATGTTCATTAACAGGAACTAACTTATTCTTGTTAACAAAATATTCAGGGTCTGACCCTCAAATAAATGCTGAAACCAGCGAAGGAGGTACAGGGTCTATGGGAATCGATAGCTATCCCGTACCCAATACCAGAGGTTTTAATTTTTCTATTACTGCTAACTTTTAAATCGTAACAACAATGAAAACAGCTAATAAATTTAAATATTTAGGTATCGTTTTAACTGTCATTTTTGGCCTTTTTTTAACTGGCTGTGAAGATTGGTTCGATATCAATACCAGCAAAGATAAACCTTCGAAAGTTCCCCCTGATCAGTCTTTGCCCTTGCTCGTTTTTTATGCTTCACAAATTTGCTATGACCATGCTGAGTATGGTGTCTATTTGTCACAAGCATTGACCACGGGCGGACGTGCACAAGTAAGTTCGTATGGCTATAAAAGTGGTTGGGAATTTTTATCCATGAATCGACATCCACAATGGAGACGACACTACTATGATATTGGAGTGAATGGTGCTGAATTAATTAAAGAAGCTGAAAAAATTAATTCAAAAAACTTTATTCTCATTGCACGCACCATTATGCTACACTCTACTTTATTGACTACTGATGCTTTTGGTGATATGCCTGTAAAAGAATCATACTTATTGTCTTATTTACCCAATTCACCTTTTTATAGCTTAACCAAATCACCAGCATTTGATCCTCAATCTGATGTTTACGAATGGATGTTGCAAGAAGCTGATGAATTAATAGGTTTATATAATGATCCTGATTGGGTAAATAATCCCGACAATAAAACCATTACCAAGCAAATGGATCGAATGTTCGCAGGCGATTTAGGTAAATGGAGAGCTTTTACAAAAGCTTTGAAAGCAAGAATACTCATCAGAAAATTGCCTAATTGGGATAATACCCCCGAAACTTGTCAACAAATTATAGATGCAGTAGATGCGGCTTTGAACGATCCATCTTATCAAGATGCTATTTATAAATATGATGGTGGCTCAGCAGAAAAAAATTGTCCGTGGGGACCTGCGCAACCTAAATTAAACTTAGGCTGGCCACAAGGAAGGGACAATCTGCTAACAGAGGCTATACCCTCTAAATTTTTTGCTTATGCATTGTTGGGAGCTTACACAAGTACTTATAAATCCTCAGTTAGAGGCTTTGCACTTGATCCAAGAGCCAAAGAATTAATGACACCACGTATAGATGATAGCAATGTAAAATTGATTCGTTTTTTAGAGAACAACATTGGTATGCCAACCACCATGAAAATAACTCATTTCCCGGATTTATATGCAAGTGAAGGTAAAAATCCTTATACCAAAAACGATGGTTACATTATGTTGATGTCCGAAGAAGAATTATTATTTATCAAAGCAGAGGCTCAATACTGGAAAGGAGAAAAAGAAAATGCTTATAACACAACAAAAGAAGCAGTAGAAGTAAATATGGATCGTTTAGAAGTTCCTAATGATACTAAAAAACAACGTTTTTTCGCTGTTCGATTACCGGGACCTGCCTCATTTACTATTGCTGATTTGATGCAACAAAAATATGTGGCAATGTATTTGCAACCCGAACAATGGACCGACGTACGCCGGTATAATTACAGTAGCAAAACTAATGGCATCAAATATGATAACTCGTATGTTTATACCGTAACAACTATCCATGATGGGTCAACAAAAGAAGAAGTTCAAAACTTTACTGTTGAATTCTCACTGCGACGTCCTTATAATTTATATGAACCTTATTGGTGTACTGCTGATAGTTATGCAGGCGAAGGGAAAAATGAGTCGCAATTATCGCCTAATGCATGGATTATGAGGCTGAATTATGATCCAGAAACGGAAGAGAAATACAATGCAGAAACATTACAAAAGTTAGGAGCATACAAAAATCCTGACTGGTTGAAAAAACGCATGATTTGGGCTCAAAAAAACAACGACAAAGTTAGTTGTTCAAATGATATTCCGTGGAAATAAATTTTTAACTGATAATTATAACTAATAAATATGAAAAAGATTCTAATTTTTATAACAGTCATCGGTTCTATTATTTTGATGACTATTTCATGCGAAGAAAATGATTCGCTCGACGATAATGCAATTATCGGTCCAATGGCACCTCACGCGTATTGGGAAATAGGCAGTTCAACTGTCAAAGCCGGAGAAAATGTACCTTTTTTTGTACAGTATTATACTACCGGCGATGTTCCTATTGACCATTTGGAAGTATGGTACAATGTGGTAGAAATTGAATCAAAGGAAGTTTCATGCCCATGGACTCAAACTTTCACGTATCAATACACTTTTAAGACTTCTGGCGAAAAACGTATTGCTCAAAAAGTTGCAGAGTACCCACATCAGGAAAATTTTTGGAATGATTCTTTACGGGCTTATGCTTTTAATAATACTTTCCCAACGAGTCCTACGCTAAGTTCCATTGATTGGAAAAAGCCAACAACTTTTGATAGCACCTTGATGATTAAATATTTTGGAGAAGATTTTATGCAAAATTTTAAAGATAGTGTCTATGTTCGTATGAAAGCATTGGATTTTCAAAAAATGTATGAAGGACTGGGATTGGTTGAAGATTTTAAAAAAACTTATTTAGATTCTGTTTATAATGATCGGACTGGTAGTGTTGATTTCATTTTCAAAGGGGACACTATTCCTCAAGAAATAAAAGATATTTATCAAAGAATTTCTTTTCAAGATTTAATACTGAATGCATCTAATAACAATTATGAGGTAGATTTTTCCAGATATTATGAATTAAATGCCCAATTAAAAGTTGTTGATAGAAAAAGAGTAGCAGGTTTAACTGACAAAATTATAATTACACTTAATTAAATTAGGACAGCTATGAAAACGATACAAAAAATTAAATATTTAATTCCTCTTTGTCTTATTGCAGCATTTTTATGGAATTGTGAAGACAATCTGCCCAAAGTAGAGGAATTACCTTCTCCAGATATTGCTTTTACTTATTCGGTCGTTGATTCAACTTTCCAATTGGATTATTATGTAGGATCTAATGTTCAATTTGTTAGCACTTCTAAAGCTAAAGAGGAACCTATTTGGGATTTTGGGGATGGAAATACAGCACAAGGTGATACAGTAGTTCATATTTATAATCAACCAGGTACTTACCACGTGACACTTACCATTGAAGGGAAAGGAAGTTTAACACAGAAAATTTTTATTAGTGATATTAAACCTATTTTAACTTTAAATCCAATTGAAGGTGGAATTTGTGAGGTATTAACTGGAAAAGTAAGTTTCAATGTAATCGTACCCAATCCTCAAAATTTAGAGGTAGAATATAAGTGGATTTTTCCTGAAGGAACTAAAGATAAAAATGGCAATGAAATTTTAATTTTTGAGGAAGAAAATCCGGGAGAAATTATATTTAGTAATGTTGGTTCACAAAAAGTACGGTTACAAGTAAAACTGGGAGGTCGTCAACTGGAAGAAAGTTCTTTGAACGTTCCTGTGGCTTACAATAGCCCTGTTCCAACTCTTTACTATGCTGTAAAAGATGGGAACATCATGGCTTTAAAACTTGTAAAAAACGCACCTGAAGAAATGAAAATTTTCCCATTCGATATGGGAGTAAAATCAGGGCAACATCCCTTAAATATTTTGTTCAATGATACTTCTCTTTATATTTTGGACTGTGGCAAACAATTTACTTATATCAACGATGTAGACGGTGTGCTGGGTGATGGAAGAATTCTGGTTATGTCTAAAGATGGCAGTAAAGTGGAAACCATGTTAACCAATAAAGGAGCTGCTTTTGATGATCCTTATTATGGTTACATAGAAGGTAATACACTTTATTTTTCAGATCGAAATACCGGTATTCGAACTATTAAATTAAACGAACGTAATAAATCTCTTACTCCTGCTGACTTTCCTTATTATGTGCAAAATAACACCTTAGGATATTATGGAAGAGGATTAAGTTATGGTGCTATGAATGCATGTTTTGGTAAAATTAATAATGTTTGGTACTGGTGTAAAACATATAATGGAACTGGTATATTCCGATTCACTGATGCCGACATTTTAAAAACCCCTACAAGTGGTGAAGCTCCTGCTCCTGCAGCAGGCGTTGTCCTAGAAGGAATGTCTCCTAAATCTTTTGTTTGGGATGCTACTCGAGGTTATTTCTACTTTTCTATTTATGATCCAGGTTATGGTGGGCTTTATCGCTGTACACTTGCTGAATTAGATAACATTAAGTTAGCAAATTTAGCTAATTATAAATGCACACTTCAAAATGGAAAAATGGTAGCTCCCATTGTAGAGCCTGGAAAAGGTGAAGGTTCATCAGGTGAATTCATTGGTATTTGCCAATTAGCATTGGACGAAATAGATGGTTGTGTTTATTTTGGTTACCGTTCAAGTGATCCAACTATCAAATCAGGCTTGATGCGTTACAATCCCGCTAAAGGATATATTGAACCTGTGGTAGAAGGAGTTGAAATATATGGAGTAGCCATTAATAAAACACCATCGAAATTATTCTAAAATACAAATAAATTCTTATGAAGTTCAATAGAAGTGGAATATCTTATTTGTTAATAATGGAAATATTTTCATAGAGAATTTACAAGAAAGTGGATTTTTACTTAAAAAGTTTGACAAAAAAATGTCACGTTTTAAAATCTATCTTGTTAATCGTAGAGGAATAAAATTCATTAATTTGAAGTTGGGAAAGAGTTGAGTCCATTATTAAATGAATATGAAATAAATTAATAAATTGAACCTTATCAGGCTAAAAACCTTAATAACTTATAACAAACAAATCAGTAAAACCTTATTACCTTATTAGAATTAAAAAAACAAAATAAATGTAGATTAAAAAGGAACAATAATCCACTTAAAATAAGGTAATAAGGTTGTTAACGAATGAGAAATTTTAGTGTTATGAAGGTTATAGATTTTGATTTTAATAAGGTTTAAAAGACAAAATAATGAAACTGATTTCAAATAGATAAAAACAAAATACATGTACTTTGAGTACGAGGATGAAATTTTAAACTTCTTATTCATTTCCATAAAATGCTGATATTGCTTAACTTAATATAATTATTTTCGGATGAAAAAAAACATTTATATTTTTTTCTTGATAGTTGCTTTACTGAATGTAGAAAAAATGTTTGCCCAGTCACCCAAACGTGAAATGCGTGCCGCCTGGCTGGCAACTGTATGGAGACTTGATTGGCCGAGTGTTACGGTACCAAAAGCTACAGGCACCAACGAAGCAGCTCGCCAGGCAGCCATTCAACAACAAAAAAACGAGTTAATCGCTATTTTTAATAAATTGCAAGGAGCTAATATGAATGCCGTCTTTTTTCAAGTAAGGGGTATGTGTGACGCCATGTATCAGTCTTCCTATGAACCCTGGAGTGCATATATTTCCAGTGAACGAGGAGCTGATCCAGGTTACGATCCACTGGCTTTTGCCATTGAAGAAGCTCACAAACGAGGACTCGAATTACACGCCTGGCTCAACCCTTATAGATATTCCTCTTCTATTTATACTCATGGTGAAACTCCGATGGATTATTACATTACCCATCCTGACTGGTTGTTAGATTATGGTGGTTATGTTAAAATTTTAAATCCAGGATTACCCGAAGTACGCCAAAGAATTAAATGTATTATTGGAGAAATTGTTAATAATTACCATGTCGATGGAATAGTTTTTGATGATTATTTTTATGCTTATGGAGGCACTCCAAATGATTTAGATGCGGAGGCACAAGCACTTTATAAGCCAGAAAATCAAAGTATCGGTGATTGGCGTCGTGAAAATATTAATAAAATGATTGCTGGTGTGTATGATACTATTCAAAAAGTGAAACCTTACGTTACATTTGGTGTCTCGCCTTTTGGCACATGGACTACTGATCAAAATGTAGCTGCTCAACGAGGTATTCAATTGCCTACAGGAATTGGAGTTACAGGCAATATGTATGCTGAAATTTATTGCGATCCAATAGCATGGCTTGAAGAAGGAACTGTTGATTATTTGTCGCCACAACTTTATTGGACAACTGACAGTGCTTATCCCTATGGAATCCTGGCTGATTGGTGGGCAAAAATCTTGAATCGTTTTGGCAAACATTTTTATTCCAGTCAATCACTTTCCAGTCTGAGTGCTATATCCCCTTCTGACAAAAGCTATGTTTGTTTACAAAAAATTCATTTACAAAATGAGGAAATTCCTGTGTCTGCTCTTTCTACATTGGAACAAGCAATCGTTCAACAATCAGTTGCAGGCGATATTCAACGAGCACCTTCAGCCACAACATTTTCCTCTACTGAAATCGGTTTACAAATAGACTTCAATAGAAATACGGATATAAATGATGCACCTGGAAGTGTTTTTTATTCTGTTAACAAATTAATTAATACAAGTGGATTTATTACTTATTTAAAACAAAATAAATTTACACAGCCAGCTCTTTGTCCGACCATTGGTTGGAAACCTGCTGTAGAACAAACTTTACCGCAAAATTTAACCTTAACAGGACAAACTCTTTCGTGGAATTATCAAAAAACTACAGACAATATGTCTTTCTCAGTATATGCCATTCCCAATGACAAAAGAAATACTGTGGGCATATTCTCTTCCTCACAATATTTATTGGGTTGTTCTTTTTTAACTCAATTCCAATTACCTGATAATGTTCATGAAAGCACCCATAAAATTGCAGTAGCAGTAGTTGATGAATACGGGAATGAATTTGCACCACGAGTTTTAAATGAGCCTGCTGAAAATTCCTCACCAGCTCAACTCATTTATCCTGAAAATAATAAAGAAACTATTATTCCATGTATATTCAGATGGAATGCTGTTGATAATGCAGATAGTTATGTGTTACAAATAGCTCTGAATGAAGATTTTTCTAATCTTGCTTTTTCAAGAGAAACAAAAGAGCCCCAATTCTTTTCAGGATTACAAACCAATTTAAAAGATAATACAACCTATTATTGGCGGGTGAGAACAAGAAAGCCTAATGCAGTAGATAGTTGGTCGGAAACCAGGCATTTTTTAAGTCATAAATTTAAGATCCTTGCTCCGGAAAATGGAAGCAGTAATGTTTCATTGACACCTACTTTTACATGGGATAATATCAGCCCTACAGCAACTTATACACTTGAAATATCAACAGCTTCGAACTTTGCTGAGAATAAACGAGTATATATTGAAACATTTGCTTCAATAACACAAGTAACTATACCTGCTGATGTGTTGATAAGTAGTACTACTTATTATGCAAGGGTTACAGTGAATGATGGTGCGATAAATGCTATTTCTGAAACCGTTCAATTTACTACGTTAGAGCAAGAAATTCCCATTCCTCAAATCATTCAACCTTCTGACGGAGATAACATTTCAGGAAATAGCATTGAAGTTTGCTGGCAAGAACAACCTTCAAGAGGGTTTAGAGTAGAGCTTTCAACTGACGCTACTTTTATCCCGAGGAATACTAAAGTAAAATCAGTAGAAGCTTATACTTATTGCATTACTTATACTGATTTGACAACCAACACTTATTACATTAGAGTAAAGGCTCTCAACAATGAAGGATTTACCGATCCTTCTGAAACTGTAAAAGTTATTCTTAATAATGATACAGGTATAGATGATATCCAAATGAATTCATTTGATGGTTACATACAAGCAGATGCCAGTAAAAATTACACTCTTATTTATTTTTCAAATATTACTTGTAAAGCAACATTAAGTATTTATTCATTAACAGGAATTTTATTGAATCAACAAACAGTAGATTTGATAAATGGCGAAGGCAGAATTCCTTTAAATACCAATTTTTTATCACCTGGAATTTATATGGTGATGTTAAAATCTGATAAAAACGAAAAAGTGTTGAAATTTATTTATTAAAATAAATTTGCATTTTATTTTATAATTTTTAATTTTTAATTTTTAATTAATTTAATTTACTAACTTTTAAAATTTTTACGTTATGAAGAAACAAGTACTTTTTGGAATAGCATTGCTATGCAGTGCTTTCCTGTGCAATGTTCGAGCTGCTAATCCAGCAGTAGATCCTGCAACGTATGCACCCAGAGGTGATGGTAGATACACTTTTGAAAATAAATGGCTGTATTCAGCTAAACGGGGCAATTATAATACTGCTGCTGATTTAATTGGTACAGCAGGTTTTGTTCGCGGTATGGCTGCTAAAGATGGTAAAATGCTTTTCATTGACAGAGAAAAGAAGCAAATCACCGTAGTAAACGGAGAAACAGGTTTGAAAGAAGCTCCTATTATTTTGGCGGATTACATTTTTACTTATGAAGAAAATGGTGAAATCAAACAAGCCGGAGTGCTTCCTTTCAATGACATTAAAATTGATAATGCGGGGAATGTATTATTGGGTAACTGTATTACTTCAAGTGCAGGACGTTTCCAAATTTGGAAAGTGAATTTGAATGATGGAACAGGTACACTTATTATTGATCAG
This sequence comes from Paludibacteraceae bacterium, assembly GCA_018056165.1. Classification (GTDB taxonomy): domain Bacteria; phylum Bacteroidota; class Bacteroidia; order Bacteroidales; family Paludibacteraceae; genus MVYY01. The sequence goes on from JAGPGD010000005.1 coordinate 66,407, forward strand.
GCAAACTTGGCAACTTTATTCCCTGATGCAACCATTCGCTTTGATGCATTTGGTGTGTATGGTGATGTTGATAACAACGCTATTATTATGGCTCAAAACCAATTGGCAATGGAAACTTATAAATGGACCATTACTGGTGGTGTTGCTGGTGATCCAGAAGTTATTTATATTGATAATGTTACAGAGGGGACTTATTTAACTGGCATGGGGAACCCTGGAACCGCTCCTCAAGTTTTTCCAGTAGATGAAAATTATTATTATCTGGATGGGAACGCTACATTTCCAACGTTAATAGATATGGATGGAAACATAATCGATGGTTTCTTTAATAATCAATCTGCATTAGTAGATGACATTACATCACCAGGCAATAGTTGGAGAATGAACGAAGGACACAACGGTATTGCTGAATTTCAAGTAGGAGATGAATATTTTGTTGTAATGGCTGCTACCAATACAGCAGGTACTCCTCCATCTACTTTCCGTTTGTTTAAATTTGCAGATGCTGGAAAAGCATTTACAGGTTTACAATGTTTATGGACATTCCCACAAGAAGGGATGGGTGCTATTTCTAATCCATATAGAACAGCTGTACCATCAGTAGAAGTAGAAGGCAATATAGCTAAAATTTATGTTTACACAGGAGAAAATGGTTATGGAAGATATGATTTGACTGTAAATGTGAGTGGAGTTAAAGATGTAAAACAAGCCATAGTTAAAATATCTGTTGATGGGAATAAAATCAATTTCTTAGATGGACCAGTAAGTACAGTAAGTGTATATGGTGTTACAGGACAATTGGTAACCAAAGCAACTCATGTTGAAAGTATAACAGTTCCCAAAGAGGGAGTTTATGTAGTGAAAGCTACTACTATGAATGGTGAAACAGCTATTCAGAAAGTAATAGCAAAATAACACATTTTAAAAAGAAGTGGTGGCAACACACCACTTCTTTTCTATTAAAAGCTATAAAAAGTTAATTTTTTTGACGTATAAATTTTTTATTTTTTCTTAGTTTATTAATCTCGTTAACACATGCAATAAATTATAGAAAAATCATTCAATTTTAATGCTGTCAAGTAAAGTAACAATCAAACAAATTAAAAAAATAAAACAATATCAAATTTTTTCCAGAAAAGTTCTATGGGGAATAAAGTTTGATATTAAATGAAAATTCAAGGTATTTATATTTGTTATGTAGAGCTCTTATTGTTCAAAATATTTGGCTAATTTCTTGACAATCGGTATTCAAAAAAGTAATTGGATGAGTTCTCAAATAAATTTATTTATCTTTTTTCATTTTATTTCTTTCCATAAAATTTTTCTTCAAAAATATTCATTAAAAACAATAAATCTATGAAAAAGACTTATTTATTAACTATCTTGCTCGGTGTTTTTAGTATTGCTGGAATTTCACAAACTATTAATATAGATGGTAAAATTTATACAATAGATACGCTGGCAAATTATAAAGTAGGACCCAGCACCCAATATACGAGTTTACGTCTAAAAAGTGGTACTCGTTTGGATGTATTTTTTCTTAAAGCCGCCATTAATGATCCTTACGTAACTGTAAAAACTGCTTTAGCACGTGATTCTATTTACGGAACAGAACGTCCTTCTTCTATGGCTACACGTAAAAGCAAAGAAGGAGCTGTATATTTTGCTGGTACCAATGGCGATTTTTTTGCAACTACCGGTAGTTATGTAGGAATGCCCACAGGAGGTTGTATGGTAGATGCCGAATTAGCCACCATGCCCGTGGCAAGAAAAATATTTGCTTTTGATGAAAACAAATCATCTTATGTAGGTCAAATGAGTTATAGTGGAAATTTAAAATTTCATCAGTCAGATTATACCATTCATCATGTCAATCATTTACGGGCTACTAATGAATTGGTTCTTTACAATAGAAACAATGGAAAATATACTCGTACCAATGCTTATGGGACAGAAGTTTTGGTTGAATTAATCGAAGGAGAACGTTGGAAAACAAATAGCCCAGTAAAAGCAAAAGTTACCAAAATTGAAAAAAACAAAGGAAATATGCCCATTCCTGCAGGGCAAGCTGTACTTTCCGGACACGGAACTTCGCAAACAATTTTGGACAATCTTACTTTAAATGACACGGTGGAAATCACAGTCGGCTTAACATTAAATAATAGTATTATTGCTCCTTACACCCAAATGGTAGGTGGAGATAACCGAAAAGAAATGTTAAAAGATGGAGTTGTTGAGACATCCGAAGTTTGGAATGAATTACATCCTCGTACAGCCATTGGATATTCAAAAAATAAAGATACGGTTATTTGTTGCGTCGTTGATGGGCGAGGTGCTTCAGCTGGTGTGACGACTAAACAATTAGCCGAAATTATGAAAAGTGCAGGAGCTTATTCAGCCATTAATCTGGATGGTGGTGGATCTAGTTGTATGTATGTAAAAGAATTTGGCATTATGAATACCCCAAGCGATGGACAGGAACGAGCTGTTGCAAATGGCGTTTTTATAGTGGCTACTTCTCCTACAGACAATACTATTGCTGAAATTGAATCGTATACCAAAACTATTTATTTGCCTAGATACGGAGTTTTTAAACCAAAATTTTTAGGATATAATCAGTATGGATTTTTGATTAATACTGATGTTCAGGGAGTACAATTAAGTTGTGCACCAGAAGTAGGGGAAATTCTTGAAGATGGACGTTTTGTTGCTTCTGGAAGTAATGGAGGAATCTTAACAGCACGTTATAATAACAATATTGAAACCAACATTCAAATTAAGTTAGTTACTTCAGCCGAAATTACTTTCCGATTAGATTCTGTCTTGATAGACCACAGAACTCAATACCCCATTCAAGTTCAGGCACAAGTTGGACTTAATATCATAGAACTTCTACCCGCAGCTTTAAGTTGGACTATCCGTGATCCTGAAGTTTGTTCTATTGATGAAAACGGGAATTTAACAGGATTGAAAAATGGCACTACAACAGTAGTTGGTACATTAGGCGATTTTCAAGATTCACTCAAAGTGGTAGTAGAAATACCTACCTCGGGAAGAATGGTAGGCGATGTTTTCGATGCAGAAAACTGGACGTTAAGTGCTTCCACTGCTTTAAATGCAGTACTTAATACAGAAAATTTACCCAGCAACTGGACACATGGAGCTGCGGTTAATTATGTATATACTTCAACAAGAGCACCTTATATTAAACTTTTGAAAAAAGTTTCTATGTATGGTCTGCCTGATACTTTAAAAGTAGTTGCCAACGTCGGAGATATCAATATTTCTAAAGTACTTTTATCACTGAAAGCAAATAATGCACTCACTACATCAGTATCAAAAGAATTTACTTCTATCCCTCAAAATAGAGATACTGAACTATCAGTAGCCATGAGCGAGCTTTTTGATGCCACAGATATTGCTATTTATCCTGTCTGGTTCGATAACATTAATTTCTATCTGGGCACACAAACAGAAGGACAAGCTTATACACTGGCTCTCAAAGAAATTGTTCTTTGCTATAGAGGTGTAGAAATTTCAGGACTGCCTTCTGTATTACTTTCTCAATACGAAGTTTATCCGAATCCATTGGATGGAACTATTTTGAACATCCGAATAAAAGATAGCGACTCAAAACTTCTGCAAGCTCAACTCTTTCATTTAAATGGTCAATGTGTGGTTTCTCAACAACTGAATCCAGTAAGTGGAATAGCTCCTTTTAAAATTGGTAAATTACCCGCTGGAACTTATTTGTTGAAACTCTATTCAAACAATGAAAAATATGAAAGTGTTAAAATAATGATAAAATAAAAATGAATAGAAAAATTTATTGACAATTTTATAAAGAAAATTGATACTAAAACTAAAGTTGAATATTTCCTTTATTCAACTTTAGTTTATTATTTTTAAAAATATTCACTACCGATGAAAAAAATTATTATAAGTTTTATTTTAGTTTTTGCTGCTTTTCCACAGCTTTTACGAGCACAAAGTACAATTACCTTAAACAACAGGATTTATCGTATTGATACATTGGTTCAAAAACATAAAATAGGTCCAGGTGCTTATCATACTTATTATGATTTGCCCACTTATCCCCTCAAAGTTCACATTGTTGAAATAGATCTAACAAATCCCCATATCCAAATAGAAACTTGTTTGGCAAATGATAAAGCTTTGACTATCGAATGCCCAAGTTCAATGGCAAGAAGAAAAGATTATCCGGGTCATGATGTAGTGGCAGCAACAAATGGGGGGTTTTACTTTTATACCGACCCTGTTGATATAGGAATTCCACGAAGCGCCCAATTTATCAATGAAGAATGCATGGTAGCTCAACCTTATGGACGTGCTTCTTTTATATTAGGTAAAAACAAAAAACCATTTGTAGATCGTCTTTCCTTCAATGGTTTAATTAAAACAGGTACCAATTCACATAAACTTAATATGATCAATACGGTTAATCAAGAAGTTTATACTGAAGAAAATGCCAATATAATGATTTTATATACAGACAAATTCGGAGGAAAAACGCCAACAGATAATACTGGTATTGAAATTTTAATCAGGCCAAAAGAAGGAACTACTTTTACTTATCGGTCCAACCAAGATTATCCAGCAGTTGTTGAAAAAATTTTACCATCGGGAGGAAGTTCAGTAATTCCTTCCGGGAAAGCGGTTCTGTTTGGACGCGGAAATTCACGCGATTTTCTTACCACTATAAACGAAGGAGATGAAATCACTATTTCTTTGGAATTTGAATTAAGAACCACACCGAATCTACTGAAAGAGATTAAAGAATCAATAGGAGGAAGCGATCATAAAATTTTAAATAATGGACAATTAGGAGAAGGTGATTATGGTGCCTATTATGGGTCTCATCCTCGTACGGGAATGGGAATTTCAAAAGATAGTTCCACGGTTTATTTAATAGAAGTTGACGGACGTCAACCAGGATTTTCGATGGGAGCTTCCTTATATGAATTTGCAGAAATTTTTAAATCTGCAGGAGCATGGAATGCAGTTAACCTTGATGGTGGGGGTTCATCCATTATGATTGTAAATAAAGAAATTGTAAGTAAATTTTCTGAAAGTACTGAACGTGCTGTAGGAAACGGTGTATTAATAGTATCTCAAGCTCCAGTTGACAATGTAATCTCACATATAGAATTTGAACCAAAAAAATTGGAGATACCTATGTATAGTGAATTATGTCCCAAAATTTATGGTTATAATCAATATGGTTTACTCATTAATAAGGACGTCAAAGGTTTTCAGTTAAGTTGTTCACCTGAATTAGGTCAAATTATCAACGATTCTATATTTGTAGCAAGTAACATAAAACAAACAGGGGTACTTACAGCTACTTTTAATAATCTAAGTGTTGCTAAAATAGTCACTATTGTTGATGCTAACATTAATATAAGATTAGATTCAGTACTTATTGACCACCGTAGTCAATATCCCATCGAAGTGTTAAGCCAAAACAATAAAACTGTCATGAATATTCCACCTGCTGCCTTAAGCTGGAGTATCCATGATCCTGAAATTTGTTCCATTAACGAAAACGGTATCTTAACAGGGTTGAAAAATGGCAGCACTATGGTCATCGGCACATTGGGTGATTTTCAAGATTCTCTCAAAGTGGTCGTAGAAATACCTACTTC
>JAGPGD010000085.1 GCA_018056165.1 Paludibacteraceae bacterium
TATACTGCTTGACTTGCTAAATTAAATATCCAATCAATCCCACCAGGAATCAAAAAAATTAAAAGCAATAAAAAGAAAAAACCATATTGCTCTAATACTCTTTTAAATCCAATTGCTTTGTCTCCTAATAAGTTAAACAATATGTGAGATCCATCTAATGGAGGGATTGGAATTAAATTAAAAAGACCTAAAACAATGTTATAAAATATTACTAACAAAGAAACCACTAAAAAGCTTTCGGGCAAATCAACAAACATTACTAATAATCCAAAAATCAAAGCTAATGAAAAATTGGCTAATGGCCCAGCAATTGAGACCTTAACATCCCCCCATTTCTGATCATTAAAATTATAAGGATTAATTGGAACTGGCTTTGCCCAACCAATAATTGGTCCACCTAGAAAAACTAAAAACACTGGCAGTATAATTGAACCAATTGGATCTAAATGATTAATCGGATTAAGAGTTAACCTTCCAGCATCTTTTGCCGTAGAATCACCTAAAGAGTATGCAACACTTCCATGGGCAATCTCATGAATGACTATTGAAAACAAAAGAACTAAAAGTGATACTATTGTTATTTCCATAAATCAATACTAACAAAAATAATTGATAATTGCAATTCATCAATTTATTAAAAAATAAAAATCATTATCAAAAATAATGATTTCTATTTTACTAAAATATTAATTATTATAAATTCGTCCAAGTTGATCCATTACAATACTGCATTACTTTAGCTGATGAATTATATCTCATGTATCCCTCTATAAGATTGTTACAACTTTCATTGATTCCTGAGACAAAAACCCCACTTTGCGCCCTTCTTATCGCCTGTTCCTTGCTATCACCAACAAGAGTGAAAGAAATGGCTCTTGCATCCTCATGAGTAATAACTCCGTTTCCATCATAATCAGCGGCAGATTTTTGTTCGGGAGTAAATTCTAGATCACCATATAGATAAAGTGATATATCTCGTGAATCCCCAGAATCAAGAGATCCATCACCATCAACATCACCACTGCCTCCTTCGACATGAATTCCCCCTGAGACATTTAGATTGCCGTTTACATCTAGATTACCACCTATATTTGTATCGTGATCAATCTTATAGAAATTATTATCTTGTATTCCAACAGTACTATATGCCATTCTTATAGCTTCTTCTTTACTATGTCCAGCAGATACGTTGGCAATGGCGTCTGCATCATAATAAGTAATTACTCCATCACCGTCATAGTCTGCAGCTAATTTTTGCTCAGGAGTAAATGTTTCAAGAATACCCTCTATATAGCTTGCTATAAAAAGACTATCTACAATATCTATTTCACCATCATCATTAACATCACCACTACCTCCTTCCCCTATAACGCCCAAACCACTTATTGTATTGTATCGTTTATATCATCTATAATTGATTGCAAGCCATCTATCTGATCTATGGGATGACCAGGATTAGGAGTTGAACCCTCTGCCACTATTAAATTATATTGCTTAGCATAATCATTAATTGCTATTCCTATTGTTAATATAAGAAGAAATGATAATGCAATAATATATGTTTTTTTCATATTTTTTTTATTAAATAATTATTTATTAATATCTTATTTATATTATAAAGACAATATTTTAAAATACAATAGGACAATAATTATAATTTAATAAAAATAATATTTATTCAATAAAAAGTGTCATAGTTATTTATTTATATATTAATATAAAAATACTTGCAATTATTCAACTTTTTTGATAACCTACTCGTATATGGAAAAAAAATGTCAAATCTGTGGAAAATCTTCTTCAATGGGCGGAAGTTACCATAAATTAATTTCTAAATATAATCCTTCGCCAAAGAAAAGAAAATACCCTAATCTACAAAAAGTTATCGTACCTGCCAATCCAAGCAATAAAAAGTTTAACGACTTTGCTGGCAAGAAAATTTTGGCTTGCACAAAATGCATTAAATCTTTAGATAAGAATTAATCTCCCGGGCTGTAGTATAATGGTATTATTTGCGCATGGGGTGCGTAAGACCCAGGTTCAACTCCTGGCAGCCCGACCAGACGAAACTTGACGAAATTTTGCAAGTAAACTTTTTTCCCTGAAAAAACGAAACTCGAACCCATTTTAAACAAAACTCCGGCTGATTGCTCCGCTAAAGACGGAGCAGAAAACTGAACACTCGAAGCTGGCTAATATTGCTTATAATGTGATTATCAAGATTGAGTCCGGCGCAACACCAAACCCGACAATTGAAACAATGGCAAAAATCCCAGAAGTTTAGGTATTTCAATTGACGATTTAATGAAATAATTTTTATGGAAAATTTTGAAGCAAAATTTATGCAACCAAAAAATCCAGAAGAAGAGAAGAAAGCCGCGGAAATACCACAAGCTGAAATAGTTTCAAGTCAACTACCACAAGAAGAAGGCGTTGATAACACCAAACAAATAGAAGATATCCAAAGAAAAATTGATGATCAAAATAAGATAGAAGAAATAAAAGAACGGCTCGGCATTGAAAATAGAGATACCCAAATTCAATCTTTTATAAGCAAGCTACCAAACAAAGAAGGATTTATTGATTTTAGTCAGTTGCAAAGAGTCGGACATGGTGGCACTCATGATGTTTTTATCTATCCCCAAAATCCAACTTTTGTTATCAAGTTAAATAGAGGTGTTTTAGAAAAGGCGAGCAGTATTGGACAAACTAAGTTGCCCCCTGAAATAAGAAAAATGGCAGATAAATATGTAGATGTTGAAAATGGTAAAAATGAACAATTATACAAACATTTCGGACAAGAACATTGCTTGCGTGAAAAAGTAATGGTGCAAAAAATAAGTGTTGAGCAGAACAATATTTCGCAAAATATTGAAGGTATAATTTCAATACAGGAAGCGAGTAATATTTTTAAAGACCCGAATAAAAAAGATTTTAGTGCTGGCTATATTGAACAAGAATCGTCTATTGAAAAAAACAGAAAAGTCTATGACAAAATGAATAAGGCACTTTTAGGCGATGGCGAATTTGATGAAAAAGACTTTTTAAAATTTAATGAAAAACTGAAACCAATTTTTGAGTTAGTAGATAAAGACAAAGAATTTGCAGATTGTGTAAGAGAATTTTTATTAAGATTTAAGAAATATTTTGAAGAATCAGGTAAATTTATTGATTTAGTTGGTCAGGAAAATGTTTTATTTTATCAGCAAAACGGCAAATGGACATTTAAGCTCGGCAGCGTTATTAAAGGTGAAAATAAACAGGTAATAGAAGAAGCTATAGGTGCACTGGAAGAAAATTCAGAAATTTTGAATCAAGACGAGAAAATGCGAAATCAACTTATGAACCAATTAGCCTTGATTAGATTATTAAATGCTACCGGGCTAAAAGTTGGTATCGGAAAAATTGTTGATGTAGGGTTAACGGAAAAGCAATTGGAAAATTTGGATAAAGTAAAATTTAAAAAAGAAGTTAAGACAGAAAGAAAAGAGCTGTAAACTTGAAATGTAGGCGGTGCACCAACTTTGTTGGCACGAAACTCAGCAGCAGCGGAAAAGTCGGAAGCGGAAAACGAGGATAGGCAAAAATTTCTCCCCCTCCCCAATCTCCTTTCTTCTTCATTCAACAATTGCGACAAAGAACACCATTGGGTGTTTTTTTGATTACTCGCAATTTCTTTCGTGCACAGACATTTGAAATTAAACTCCTAAATTTCTCTTTACATTATTAAAGTATTTTTGTATTATGATTATAGATAAGAATTACTCTATACATACATTCTATTATTATAATACTACTATGTCAAAAGAAATTTCAACAATAGGCAAAAATATAAGAAAATTAAGAAAACAAAAAGGATTGTCACAGGACCGGCTTTCTAAATTGGCTGACATTTCCTATAACACAGTGATAAAACTAGAGTCAGGCAATATTACCAATCCTTCAATTGATACACTTCAAAAATTAGCCAGAGCCCTTAGTGTTGGTGTTGATGACTTATTAAAATAATATTTACTATGACCAAAGAACAAAAATTTTACAGCGCACTACAAGATGTTTTCATCGGTGCTAAAATTGAAGGCAAAGGTGGTTTTGTTAATTTGGTAAGAATAATTAAGCTATGAAACAGGACAAATTTAAAAAAGACAAGATTGTTATTTATAAATCTCCTAAAAATGAGATTGAAGTTGAAGCACGCTTTGAAGGAGAGACAATCTGGTTAAGACAGGACGAAATTGCCCGCCTTTATGGTAAAGAAAGAACGGTAATAACAAAACATATCAATAAAATTTTTGCCGATAAAGAAGTTGACAGAAAAAGCAATGTGCAATTTTTGCACATTGCAAATTCAGATAAACCAGTAGCTTTTTATAATTTAGATGTTATTTTAGCCGTTGGCTATAGAACAAACTCTGCCAGAGCAATTCATTTTAGAAAATGGGCCACAAATGTTTTAAAAAATTATTTATTCAAAGGATACATTATCAATGAGAAAAGACTTTTACAAGCCAAAAATCAGTTCAAAGAATTGCAAGGTGCCATTTCTTTTTTGCAGGAAAAATCTAAACACGAACTTTTAGCTGGACAGGAACAGGAAATTTTTAATTTACTTGCGAACTATTC
>JAGPGD010000030.1 GCA_018056165.1 Paludibacteraceae bacterium
GAATCGATTTATTGAGGCTTTCGGTGTAAAACCTAAAGCCCTAAAAAGTCACCACCTTGTCAATGAACTTCTGTATTTCGGTATTAAAGCTGCTTAATCTTAATTTTTTCCTAACGGACTATTGTAAACTATAAAAAGCATAAAATGAAAGAAATAAATTTTAGTTTGGTTTATCGTGACATGTGGCAATCTTCTGGAAAATATGTTCCTAAAAAAGACCAATTGGGGAAAGTAGCACCTGCTATTATTGATATGGGTTGTTTTGCAAGAATAGAAACCAACGGTGGAGCTTTTGAGCAAGTTTGTTTATTGTTTGGCGAAAACCCTAATGAGGCCATTCGTACTTTTACAAAACCCTTCAACGAGGCTGGAATTCAAACCCACATGTTAGATAGAAGTTTGAATGGTTTGCGAATGAATCCTGTACCGGCCGACATTCGACAACTAATGTATCGAGTAAAAAAGGCTCAAGGAGTTGATATTACACGAATTTTTTGTGGATTAAATGATGTACGCAATATTATCCCTTCCATTGAATGGGCAAAAGCTGCTGGAATGATACCGCAAGCTACTTTATGTATTACTTTCTCAGAAATACACACTGCTGAATATTATATTAACATAGCCGAAGAACTAATTGCTGCCGGAGCCACTGAAATTTGTCTAAAGGATATGGCAGGTATTGGCAGACCGGTAATGATTGGCGAGATTGTTAAAGCTATTAAATCAGCATATCCTGACATTTTGGTACAATATCATGGTCATTCAGGACCAGGATTTTCCGTTGCTTCCATGCTTGAGGCTGCTAAAGCCGGCGTTGATTATCTGGATGTTGCTATGGAGCCGCTTTCGTGGGGAATGTCACATCCTGATGTTATTACCATACAAGCAATGCTGAAAGAGGCTGGTTTTAAAGTTCCTGAAATCAACATGAAAGCTTACATGGAAGTACGACGATTAACACAAAGTTTTATCGACGAATTTTTAGGGTATTTTATTGATGAACGTAATAGAAATATGACCTCATTACTGGTCGACTGCGGTTTGCCGGGTGGGATGATGGGTTCATTGATGAGCGATTTAAAAGGTATTTATACTGGTATCAATTCTTATTTAAAAGAACACAATCAAAAGGAATTAACCCTTGATGAATTGTTAATCATGCTTTTTGATGAAGTGAAATATATTTGGCCCAAACTGGGGAATCCACCATTAGTAACTCCTTACAGTCAATATGTTAAAAATATTGCTTTAATGAATATTTTATCCCTCATCAAAGGACAACCGAGATGGAGTGTTATTGATAAAAATGCATGGGATATGATTTTAGGGAAAGCAGGAAAATTGCCTGGAAAATTGGATGATGAAATTATTGCATTAGCAAAGAAAAATAATTATAAATTTTATGAAGGAAATCCTCAGGATAATTATCCAGACGAATTGCCACGTTTTATAAAAGAAATGGAAGAAAAAGGCTGGGATCGAGGTAAGGATGATGAAGAATTGTTTGAATTTGCTATGCATGAAAGACAATATCTTGATTACAAATCTGGTGAGGCTAAAAAACGTTTTGAAAAAGAAATGGAAGCAGCCATTAAAGAAAAACTGGGGAAACAAAATGTTGCTATTCCTGATGTACGTGCTTTGTTACATCCTAATGCTAAACCAGTAGTTGCACCAATAAGTGGTCGTGTATTATGGGAACTTGATTTTATTGATCGTTCTATTGAACCAATTAACGAAAAGGTTGTTCGTGAAGGCAATGTAATTTGTACTATCGAAACCAATTACGGTTTGGAACCTATTATCAGCTTCGGTAATGGAAAAATCGTAAACATAGAAAAAAAGCAAGGTGATATTGTTAGAAAAGGACAAATATTAGCTTACCTTGAAATAATGGACAAAAATGGATAAAAAGCAAAATATTTACAAAAAGTAAGGCTCAATGCATATTTATTGCACTTACTAAAATTTCTTTCAAACAACATAATCGTGCCTAAGTAAAAGGAAGCATTTTGTTTCTCCGCAATTTTTATATCTTCTTCTGTCACATCATACAACAATTCAATATATTAAAGAATCTCTTTTTTACGAAGTTTTGCTTGCTATTCTCTATTCATTGTCCTTTTCCATTCAAAGTAGCCGATTATAGCCATAATGGTGTAAACTGCAAATAATATCGCCGTTGGATATAATTCTCTGTAAAAATACAAACCCGTACAAATACCGTCAGCAATAATAAAAAGCAACCAATTTTCAATTATTTTGCGGGCAAGCATCCATGTGGCAATGATGCTTACAGCAGTGGTAAATGAATCAGCTCTTGGAAGAGGTGAGTCGGTAAAATTGGACAACACAAAAAAATAGATAATAAAAATGACCAAAAAAACTGCCAATACATCCAATATCATTGACTTTGGAATATGGATAACAGGTAAGTCATTGCCAGTAGCTTGTTCCCCTCTTTTCCATGTAATCCAGCCATAAATGCTTACTCCAAGATAATATAACTGCAAGGTCATTCCTGCATAAAATTTACTCTGAAAAAAGACCACTACATATAAAGCAGAACATAAAAAACCAAAAATCCATAAACCAATTTTTTGATTGATGGAAAGATAAAGATAAATAAAGCTTAAAACAGCACCTGCTACCTCAACCCAATGTTCTGCCAAATAATTGATAACTAAATCCATAAAAAATTGTAGTTTAGAATTTTATTGCAGAATTTTTTCATAAGCTCCAGAAGTTTCAAGAATTTCAATGGCTTTTTGTAAAGATGAATTTTCCACATCTATAATTTGATAATAGGCATTCACGTCCCATAAATCTCGAGCAATTAAAGCTTTCAATTGTAATTTTATCAATTCTTTTGAAGTATTAAATTGTGCTTCATTGAAAGGAATTTGCTCTTTTTCTCCTTCATTTATCAGTTGTTGTAACAAAGCATTATCAACTTCAAAATCATTTTTATATTTTTCAAAAAAGCTGTAATTTTTTGTCAGTTCATTTCTATGTTGATCAATGTACTGAATATATACTTTATTTAAAACGCCGCGTGCTACTAATTTTTGATGATAATCTGTATAACGGGTAGTATCGAGGGGTACAAAAATATCGGGCATAATTCCACCACCTCCATAAACAGTTCGATGAAGAATTAACGTCTGATAACGCAATGAATCTGGAAAATGAACACTATCTGCATGCAATAGTTCTCCTTTTTTGTGGCGGTTCAATAATTCCTGTTCATATTTATCAATTCCATCTTTATAAGGTTTTTGAATGCAACGTCCTGTTGGAGTATAATAACGAGCAGTAGTAAGTCGTAGCATCGAACCGTCGTTTAAAGGAATTTGTTGTTGAACCAGTCCTTTTCCGAAGGTTCGTCTTCCAATAATGATGGCTCTGTCCCAGTCTTGCAAAGCTCCTGCTACAATTTCGCTGGCAGAAGCGGAATATTCATCTACCAGCACGATTAATTTACCTTTTTCAAAATCACCGTGAGAAGTAGCAAGCCATTCTTTTTTCGGCTGTCGCAAACCTTGTGTATAAACAATTAATTTCCCTTGCTCTAAGAATTCATCAGCTAATTGGATGGCAGTTCCCAAATAACCGCCACCATTTCCCTGTAAACTCAAAATAAGATGCTTCATTCCTTTTTTCTGGAGTTCAGTTAAAGCTTTACGAAATTCGGCAGCAGTAGAATTTCCAAAATTGTTGATTTTAATGTAACCAATATCTTTTCTCACCAGATAATTTGCATCCACACTATAAAGAGGAATTTTATCTCGAACAATTTTAAATATTAACAGTTCAGGTTCTTCTCTCCTTAAAACCTTTACTGTTACTTCGGTGCCCCGTGGTCCCCGCAAAAGTTTCATTATATCGGAATTTTGCATTTTTACCCCGGCAATCAATTTATCATCCACGTAAATAATGCGATCACCTGGACGAATGCCAACCTTTTCAGCCGGGCAGCCAGCAATGGTTTGAACGACCAGCAGCGTATCCTGAAACATTTGAAATTGAATACCAATTCCTTCAAAACTTCCTTCCAGCGGTTCATTAATGCGTTCCACTTCTTCTTTAGGGATATAAACTGAATGAGGATCCAATTCTTTCAACATTGAAACAATAGCAGTTTCAACCAATTTTTTATCGTTCACACTGTCCACATACATATTGGAAATAATATTCAAGGCATTGATCAATTTGCGTTGCTGAATCAATGAAATTCCTTGCCCATTACTTTGAAAACTATTGAAAATGAATAGAATGCTTAAAATAAATATTGTCAAATAATGTCTCTTCATAAAATTTTGTATATTGTAAAATTTGTTATGTTTTTCTAAATCAATAAATTATTATTTTCTTTTAAATCTAATAATTTTTTCCCTGCATTTAATTTTGTCACTGCACAACGTTTTACCGAAGCTATTTGCTGATAAATTGTTGAAATGGGTAATTTGCTTTCATCGGTTTCTACATAAAGTTGCTCAAAAGGCGTTATTTCTACACTTTGGGGATTAAATTTTTCGCCATAAGAAATACCTATATTATTATTTAACAATTGAATTGCCAGTTGAGGTTTTCCTCTGAATCCATGAATGATCCATTTTTGATTGGGATTGAGATTTTTCTTTATTTCGATAATTTCATTAAAACATTTTACACAATGAATAATCAGCGGTTTTTTCAATTTTTCTGATAATGTTATTTGTTTTTCAAAGAAATATTGTTGCAATGTCAATGAAGCTTTTGAATTTTTATCCAGTCCACATTCTCCAACAGCAATCCAACGAGAATCATTTTTCCATTTTTCCAGTTGAAAAACTTCTTCTTTTGTGATAGAAGCAACCTTCCAGGGATGAACGCCAATTGAACAAAAAAAGAATGTATCTGTCGATAGAAATTTTTCTGCCTGTTGTAAATCAAAATTAATGATTGAATAATAATTCTGATTTTCTAACTGATGCGTATGAATATCAACAAAAATCTCCATTAAAACTGTTATTACTTGAAAGGAAACATTTGACAAAAGTAGCTATTTTTGAATAAAAACATTAACTTTGCATGCAATTATTTAGTAATAAAGTTTTTCAGAAAGAATCGAACCATTCAAAAAATAACAAAATGAGTTTTTCACAATTATTCAGTTCATTACCTTATAAAGTAGCTGATATTACTTTAGCTAATTTTGGTCGAAAAGAAATTGAATTGGCAGAAAAAGAAATGCCAGGATTAATGGCAATTCGACAAAAATATGCATCACAACAACCATTGAAAGGTGCTCGTATTGCTGGTTCTTTACACATGACCATTCAGACAGCAGTTTTAATAGAAACTCTGGTAAAACTTGGAGCTAAAGTACGTTGGTGTAGCTGTAATATTTATTCTACGCAGGATCACGCGGCAGCAGCCATTGCAGCAGCAGGAATACCTGTTTTTGCGTGGAAAGGCGAAACGCTGGAAGATTATTGGTGGTGCACGTTGAAAGCTTTAACTTTTGAAGGTGGAAAAGGTCCAAATTTAATTGTCGATGATGGTGGTGATGCAACACTTATGATTCATACAGGTGTGGCTGCTGAAAAAGATGCAAATATTTTGGAAAAACTTCCAGAAGGAGAAGACGAAAAGGAACTGCTGGCTATTTTGAAAAAAGTTTTAAAGGAAAATAAAAATTTTTGGTCGAAAATGATTCCTGAAATTCGTGGTGTTTCGGAGGAAACAACAACCGGCGTTCATCGACTCTATCAAATGCTTTCAGAAAGAACGTTATTATTTCCTGCTTTTAATGTCAACGATTCGGTTACCAAATCAAAATTCGATAATTTGTATGGTTGCCGCGAATCGTTGGCTGACGGGATTAAAAGAGCAACAGATATTATGCTGGCTGGTAAAGTAGTAGTAGTTTGCGGTTATGGCGATGTAGGAAAAGGTTGTGCCAAATCAATGCGAGCTTACGGTGCCCGAGTGCTGATAACTGAAATTGATCCGATTTGTGCTTTACAGGCTGCTATGGAAGGATTTGAAGTTTGCACGGTGGAAGACGCTTTACTGGAAGGAAATATTTATGTTACTGCTACTGGCAATCGTGATGTAATTACTATTCAGCATCTGGAAAAAATGAAAGATGGAGCCATTGTCTGCAATATCGGACATTTCGATAATGAAATTCAGGTAGATCAATTAAAAAAATTTCCGGGCATTCAAAAAGTAAATATCAAACCACAAGTGGACAAATATATTTTTCCCGATGGACACAGTATTTTGCTTCTTGCTGACGGACGTTTGGTAAATCTTGGCTGTGCAACAGGTCATCCTTCTTTCGTGATGAGCAATTCTTTTACCAACCAGACGCTGGCTCAAATTGAACTGTTTACAAAAAATTACGAAGTAAATGTGTATCGTCTGCCCAAACATCTGGACGAAGAAGTAGCCCGACTTCATTTAGACCAATTAGGAGTAAAGCTTACCCATCTTACCAAAGAACAAGCTGAATATATTGGCGTGAATCCAGAAGGACCTTTTAAACCGGAACATTATCGGTATTAAATTGTTATAATAATAAACTAAGGGTTCTTAGTGGTAATATTTTTAGATTTTTATCTTATAAACTGAATAATTATTTCAATATAGATTTTATCAAATCAGTTGGTAATTTTGAAAAAAAATTTTATCTTTGCAACCTCATTTTAAAGTTGAACCCAAAAATTTAACATCAAAAAATCAAGAAATAAAGCATTATGATTATCATTCCTGTAAAAGAAGGTGAAAACATCGACAAAGCATTAAAAAAGTACAAACGCAAATTTGAAAAAACAGGTGTTGTCAGAGAACTTCGTCGTCGTCAAAGCTTTGAAAAGCCTTCTATAACAAAACGTAATCAAAAATTACACGCTGTTTACGTACAAAAATTGCAAAGTGAAAACCAATAAAAACTACCTTAAAAAGTTGTTTTTTGGTTTTTTAATTTACAGTCGTTGCAAAATTGAACTTATAAGGTCATGATAAAAGATTTTTTAGACTATTTAAAGTATGAAAAAAATTATTCTTCTCATACAATTTTATCATATAAGACCGATTTGTTACAATTTTGCGACTTTTTAAACACTACTCCTGAAGCGTTAAATGTTTCTGAGGTAACTTCGATGCAAATTCAACAATGGATTGCCTCAATGATGTCAGAAAAAAAATCACCACGTACCATTTCACGTAAAATTTCCACTTTAAAATCTTTTTGGCATTTTTTATTGGAAAGAAAAGAAGTCAATCAAAATCCAACTTTAAGAATTGTTTTACCCAAAGCAAAAAAACCTTTGCCCTCTTTTTTTAAAAACGAAGAAATGGAAAAAGTTTTGGACGAAACATTTTTGCTTGAAAATTTTGAAGCACAACGGGATCATTTGATCTTAGAAATTTTTTATTTAACAGGCATACGTTTATCAGAACTTATTTCTATTCAAGATAGCGATATTGATTTGAAGGAAGGCATTTTGCGTGTGATTGGGAAACGCAACAAAGAGCGAATGATTCCCCTTTCAAAAAAGTTATGTGAAGATATTGAACATTATATTCAACTGCGTGACCAGCAAATAGAAAAAAAAAGTAATTGGCTTTTTGTACGAAAAAATGGTGAAAAATTATATCCAAAATGGGTATATAATAAAATTCATAAAACGATGTCAGATGTTAGTACTTTAAATAAGAAAAGTCCACATGTATTGCGACATAGTTTTGCCACCGCTTTACTCAATGAAGGTGCCGATATTAATGCTGTAAAAGAATTGTTAGGACACAGTAGTCTTGCAGCCACGCAAGTTTACACTCACACAAGTTTTAAAGAATTATATAACATATATAAACAAACCCATCCAAGAGCGAAATAAAAGAAGTTAAATTATGAAATTAAGAATCCAAGCTATTAATTTTGAGGCAACCTCAGCATTAGAATCGTATGTAAATAAAAAATTGGCAAAGTTAGAAAAGCTAACAGATGATATTTTCAATGTGGAAGTATATTTAAAGCTTTTAAAATCAAGTACGGGTGCCAATAAAGAAGTAGAAATAAAAGTTTCCATTCCAAGTGTAGAGTTTTTTTCATCTAAAGTGTGTGAAACTTTTGAAGAAGCTACTGACTTGTGTATTGATGCTATCGAAAAACAAATTAAAAAGCACAAGGAAAAGTTCAATTACAAAAAATAATTGATTGTAGTTTTTGGAATTCAAAATTATTTATGTAAATTTGCAAGCCGTTTAAGTAGGTTTATTTAAACGGCTTTTTAAACAGTAAAAGAGGATATTATAAGTAATTCGCCTCTTTAGCTCAGTTGGCCAGAGCACGTGATTTGTAATCTCGGGGTCGTAGGTTCAAATCCTACAAGAGGCTCAAAGTTATTTATAGTGAGCTTACAATTTAAAAGTTCTTTATCATTTTGGGCAGTTGCCAGAGTGGACAATTGGGGCTGACTGTAACTCAGCTGTCTGACGACTTCGGTGGTTCGAATCCATCACTGCCCACTGAGGAGAAATTTATTGATCTCATTTTGAGGGGAATTCAATAAATCTTTTGCGGAAGTAGCTCAGTTGACAGAGCATTAGCCTTCCAAGCTGAGGGTCGCGGGTTTGAGTCCCGTCTTCCGCTCAAAAAATCAAAAACCGAGTATCTTAGAAAAGAGAAAAGATAATGATTTTTTGCTGTTGTAGCTCAGGGGTAGAGCACTTCCTTGGTAAGGAAGAGGTCGCGGGTTCAACTCCCATCAACAGCTCATAAAATAAAAATTTTTATAACTTATAAAATTACTTAATTTTTAAAACAAATTTAAACTATGGCAAAAGAAAAATTCGACAGGTCAAAGCCTCACGTAAACATAGGTACGATAGGACATGTTGACCATGGAAAAACCACTTTGACTGCTGCTATTACCAAAGTACTTGCTAAAAAAGGACTTTCTGAAGTTCGTACCTTCGATTCTATCGATAATGCACCCGAAGAAAAAGAACGTGGTATTACCATTAATACTTCTCACGTAGAATATCAAACAGAAAAAAGACATTATGCTCATGTAGATTGTCCAGGACATGCAGACTATGTAAAAAACATGGTAACAGGTGCTGCTCAAATGGACGGTGCTATCGTTGTGGTAGCCGCTACTGATGGACCAATGCCTCAAACACGTGAACATATCCTATTGGCTCGTCAAGTAAATGTTCCTCGTTTAGTTGTTTTTATTAACAAATGTGACCTTGTAGATGATGAGGAAATGATTGATTTAGTTGAAATGGAAATGCGTGAATTACTTAATTTCTATGATTTTGATGGTGATAACACTCCTGTCATTCGTGGCTCTGCCTTAGGAGCACTCGATGGAGACCCAAAATGGGAAGCCAAAATTGAAGAGTTAATGGATGCCGTTGATACTTGGATTCAATTACCTCCGCGGGATATTGATAAGCCTTTCTTAATGCCTGTAGAAGATGTCTTTTCAATTACAGGTCGAGGGACAGTAGCAACAGGACGTATCGAAACAGGAATAGTAAAAGTAGGTGATGAAGTACAAATTATTGGTTTAGGTCAGGAAGCTAAAAAAACGGTGGTAACCGGTGTGGAAATGTTCCGTAAAATCCTGGATCAAGGACAAGCAGGCGATAATGTAGGATTATTACTTCGTGGTATTGAAAAAGATGAAGTAAGACGTGGTATGGTAATCACTCATCCGGGAGCAATTACACCTCATAAAAAATTCAAAGCTGCTGTTTATATTTTGAAAAAAGAAGAAGGTGGACGTCATACTCCATTTCACAATCATTATCGTCCTCAGTTCTATATTCGTACTATGGATGTTACGGGCGAAATTACTCTTCCTGAAGGAGTTGAAATGGTAATGCCTGGTGATAATGTAGAGATTACTGTTGAATTAATATATCCAGTTGCTATTAATGTAGGATTACGTTTTGCTATTCGTGAAGGTGGACGTACAGTAGGTTCTGGACAAATTACTCAAATTCTCGATTAATCAAATAAATTGGTATTCTATCAATTCCTACCCTATAAATGGAATTTCAAAAAATGAAATTATTAAACCCTCTTTTTCAAGCTTTAAAGCTTGAAGGGGGGATTTTACATAGACGGGCGTAGCTCAGTTTGGTAGAGCACTGGTCTCCAAAACCAGGTGTCGGGAGTTCGAGTCTCTCTGCCCGTGCAAATCTATGGTAGAATGAAAAAAATAATTAATTATATCAAAGAGTGCTACTCAGAACTGGTTCATAAAGTATCGTGGCCAACTTTATCAGAAGTTACTAACACTGCGGTTGTAGTATTGATTGCTTCCATCATACTTGCACTGATTGTATGGATTATGGACGTTAGTTTTGAAAATATCATGACATTCATTTATGAAAAATTGTTATAATTTAATTAGCGGGAGGTCAATGCTGTGACTGATTCAACAAATTTAAAGTGGTATGTTTTACGTGCCATTAGTGGGAAAGAAAATAAGGTAAAGGAATATCTTGAATCAGAGATGAAAAATTCTGATTTAGGTCAGTATGTTCATCAAGTATTGATTCCAACTGAAAAAGTTTATCAAATTCGTAACGGTAAAAAAATTGCTAAAGAACGCAATTATATGCCAGGATATGTTTTGATAGAAGCTAATCTTTTTGGTGAGGTAATTCATCGTGTCAGAAATATACCCAACGTGTTGGGATTTCTTGGTGAGAAAAATAAAATACCTACCCCCATTCGTCCTTCAGAATTAAATAGAATTTTAGGTACAATGGATGAACTTCAAGAAAGTGAAGAAGAAATCCTTACACCTTTTTATAAAGGAGATAATGTAAAAGTAACTTATGGACCTTTTTCTGGATTTACAGGGACAATTGATGAGGTAAACACTGAAAAGAAAAAACTCAAAGTTATGGTTACTATATTCGGTCGGAAAACTCCGCTCGAATTAAGTTTTACTCAAGTTGAAAAGGAATAGTAGTGTTTAATTTTTACTATTCCATTAAAAAAATCAAAATTTAAACAATTATGGCAAAAGAAATTGCTGGAATTATTAAATTACAAATCAAAGGAGGTGCAGCAAACCCTTCTCCACCTGTGGGTCCTGCTTTAGGTTCAAAGGGTATCAATATCATGGAGTTTTGCAAACAGTTTAATGCACGAACTCAAGACAAAGCAGGTAAAATTTTACCCGTTATCATTACGTATTATACTGATAAATCGTTTGATTTTGTAGTAAAAACACCACCTGTTGCAATACAATTACTTGAAATTACCAAACTTAAAAGTGGTTCAGCAGAACCTAATCGTAAGAAAATTGCTGAAATCACGTGGGAGCAAGTGAGAAACATTGCAAAAGATAAGATGGTGGATATGAATTGTTTTGAGGAAGAAGCTGCAATGAAAATGGTTGCTGGTACAGCAAGAAGCATGGGGATTGTTGTAAAAGGTGATTTTCCAGGTAATAATTAACTAACTAACACTTTAATTACAATGACTACTTTAACAAAAAATAGAAAAATTGCTTTAGAAAAGATTGAACCAGGGAAAGCCTATCCTCTGAAAGAAGCAGCTAAATTAGTGAAAGAAATTACTACCACTAAATTTGATGCTTCAGTTGACATTGATGTTCGATTGGGAGTTGACCCACGTAAATCTAATCAGATGGTTCGTGGTGTAGTTACTTTGCCTCATGGAACAGGAAAAAAAGTTACTGTACTTGCTTTATGTCCTCCTGATATGGAAGCTGCAGCTAAAGAAGCAGGAGCCGATTATGTAGGGTTGGATGAATATATTGAGAAAATTAAAAATGGATGGACAGATGTAGATGTAATTATCACAACGCCTTCCGTTATGGGTAAATTAGGAGCTTTGGGACGGATTTTGGGACCACGCGGATTAATGCCTAATCCTAAAAGTGGTACTGTAACCAATGATATTGCCAAGGCAATAAAAGAAGTTAAACAAGGTAAAATTGATTTTAAAGTGGATAAATATGGTATTGTTCATGCTTCGATCGGTAAAGTTTCTTTTACGCCCGAACAGATTGCTGAAAATGCCAGAGAGTTTATTACAACTTTAATCAAATTAAAACCTGCTACTGCTAAAGGTACTTACATAAAAAGTATTTATCTTTCCAGTACTATGAGCCCAGGCATCAAAGTAGATCCAAAATCTATAGAAGATTAAAAAATATTCATTTATGAAAAAAGAAGAGAAAGGAAAAATAATTCAAGAAATTGAGTCAATTTTAAGCAAGTATCCTCATTTTTATCTCACAGATATTGGTGGCTTAAATGGCGCACAAACCAGTGAATTAAGGAGAATATGCTATAAGGAAAAAATTAAGCTGATGGTTGTAAAAAACACATTGCTTAAAAAAGCTCTCGATAATTCTTCAACTAATTTTAGTGATCTTTATCCCATTCTAAAAGGAGAAACAGCTTTGATGCTTTCAGAGGTAGCAAATTTGCCTGCTAAAGTTATTAAAGATTTTAGTACCAAAAATAAAAAACCGGTACTTAAAGCTGCTTATGTTGAAGAAAGTTTTTATATTGGTGAAAATCAGTTGGAAACATTGATTCATATTAAGAGCAAGAATGAGCTTATTGGCGAAATAATTAATTTGTTACAGTCACCATTAAGCAATGTATTGTCCGCACTCCAATCAGGAGGTACTACTATTCATGGCTTGTTAAAAACATTGTCAGAAAAATAATTTAGTAAAAACAAAAATAAAAATTAAAAATCATAGTAAAAATGACAGATTTGAAAGCTTTTGCAGAACAATTAGTTAACTTAACAGTTAAAGAAGTAAACGAGTTAGCTCAAATTTTAAAAGAAGAATATGGCATCGAACCCGCAGCAGCAACAGTAGCTGTAAGCAATGCTCCTGCTGCAGCAGCTGCTGAAGAAAAACCTGAAAAAACATCTTTTGATGTAGTATTAAAATCTCCTGGTCCCAATAAACTTGCAGTAGTTAAATTAGTAAAAGATCTTACAGGACTTGGATTGAAAGATGCTAAAGACTTGGTTGACTCAGCTCCTTCAGTAGTTAAAGAAGGTCTTTCAAAAGAAGAAGCTGAAACCTTGCAAAAACAACTTAGTGACGGCGGAGCTGAAGTTGAACTTAAATAATATTAACTGCTGATTATTAACTTATTGGTTTAGACTCCCTATAAAAAGGGGGTTCTAAACCTTTTCCTATCTAACATGATAAAAGATCTTTGGAACAAAAATAACCTCTTTGAAAAATGTCTTCATTAACTAACACTGAAAGAATTAATTTTTCCACAATAAAAAATCAGCTTGAGTATCCTGATTTCTTAGACGTACAATTAAAATCTTTCCAGGATTTCTTCCAGATGGATACTCCTCCTGAAAAAAGAAAACTAGAAGGATTATATAAAGTATTTACTGAAAACTTTCCTGTTTCTGATACACGTAATAATTTTGTTCTTGAATTTTTAGATTATTTTATAGATCCACCACGTTATTCCATAGAAGAATGTATTGAACGAGGTTTAACTTATAATGTCAATTTAAAAGCAAAATTAAAACTTTATTGTACGGATCCGGAACATGAAGATTTTGATACTGTTATTCAAGATGTATTTTTAGGCCCTATTCCCTATATGACTCCAAGAGGCACTTTCGTAATTAATGGTGCTGAAAGAGTAATAGTTTCTCAACTTCATCGGTCACCTGGTGTATTCTTTGGAGAGAGCCTCCATGCTAATGGAACTAAATTATTTTCAGCACGTATTATTCCTTTCCGTGGCTCATGGATAGAATTTGCAACTGATATTAATAATATCATGTATGCTTATATTGACAGAAAGAAAAAACTTCCTGTCACTACCTTGCTTCGTGCTATTGGTTTCGAAAGCGATAAAGATATTCTGGAAATTTTTGATCTTGCTGAAGAAGTAAAAGTATCCAGATCGAATCTAAAAAAATATATAGGGCGTAAATTGGCTGCCCGTGTTTTAAAAAGCTGGCTCGAGGATTTTGTAGATGAGGACACGGGTGAAGTTGTTACCATTGAGCGAAACGAAATCATTATTGATCGTGAAACAGTGCTGGAGAATGAGCACATTGATTTAATACTCGAAGCGGGTGCTCAAACAATTCTTTTACATAAAGAAGAAGCAGATCAGATTGACTATAGTATTATTTATAATACTTTGCAAAAAGATCCGACCAATTCGGAAAAGGAAGCTGTGCTCTATATTTACAGGCAATTACGAAATGCAGAACCACCTGATGATGCTACAGCTCGTGAAGTGATCAATAATTTATTCTTTTCTGAAAAAAGGTACGACTTGGGAGATGTAGGACGATTTAGAATCAACCAAAAATTAAACTTGAATATTAGTAATGAAACAAAGGTCCTGACCAAAGAAGATATTATTGAAATTATTAAGTATCTCGTTTTACTGATTAATTCAAAATCTACGGTTGATGATATTGACCATTTGAGTAATCGAAGAGTTCGCACTATTGGAGAGCAGTTATACAATCAATTTAACGTAGCCTTAGCCCGTATGGTACGTACCATACGTGAGCGAATGAATGTACGCGACAACGAAGTATTTACTCCAGTAGATTTGATTAATGTTAAAACAATCTCTTCGGTTATCAACTCTTTTTTTGGTACCAATGCATTATCACAATTTATGGATCAACAAAATCCATTAGCAGAAATTACCCATAAACGTAGGATGTCAGCTTTGGGTCCCGGAGGCTTATCACGTGAACGTGCAGGCTTTGAAGTTCGAGATGTACATTATACTCATTACGGGCGTTTATGTCCTATTGAAACACCTGAAGGACCTAATATTGGATTGATTTCTTCTCTGTGTGTTTATGCAAAAATCAATGAATTAGGTTTTATTGAAACGCCCTACAGAAAAGTAAATAATGGCATAGTTGATTTATCAGAAAATGGAGTTTCTTATTATACTGCTGAAGAAGAAGAAGATTTGGTAGTTGCCCAGGGAAATGCACCACTGAATGAAGACGGGAAATTTATTCGCAACAAGGTAAAAGCACGTTTAGGAGCCGATTTTCCTATAGTTGATCCTTCTGAAGTAGATTTAATGGATGTGTCTCCTTCGCAAATTGCTTCTATTGCAGCAGCCTTGATTCCTTTTCTAGAACATGATGATGCCAATCGGGCTTTGATGGGTTCTAATATGATGCGTCAGGCTGTTCCCTTGTTACGATGCGAAGCTCCTGTTGTAGCAACAGGCATCGAAGGACGGGTTATACGGGATTCAAGAACTCAAATACTGGCTGAAGGGGAAGGTGTGGTAGAATATGTTGATGCCACTTCTATCAAGATTCGTTATGATCGAACCGACGAAGAAGAGCTCGTAAGTTTTGATTCAAACATAAAAGAATACAAATTATCTAAATTTTTAAAAACTAATCAAAATACTACCATTGATTTACGACCATTGGTTCGGAAAGGTGATAAAATTCATGCAGGTCAAATCATTACAGAAGGATATTGTAGTGAAAAAGGAGAATTAGCATTAGGCAGAAATTTGAAGGTGGCGTTTATGCCCTGGAAAGGATATAATTTTGAAGATGCTATTGTGATTAGCGAAAGAGTGGTACGCGAAGATATTTTTACTTCGGTACATGTGGTAGAACAGTTATTAGAGGTAAGAGAAACAAAACGTGGACCAGAAGAGTTTACAGCAGATATTCCAAATGTTAGTGAAGAAGCAACAAAAAATTTGGATGAAAATGGAATTATCCGTATTGGTGCATGGGTAGAGCCAGGCGATATTATTATTGGAAAGATTACTCCAAAAGGAGAATCAGATCCATCACCAGAAGAAAAATTACTTCGTGCTATTTTTGGCGATAAAGCTGGCGATGTAAAAGATGCTTCATTAAAAGCAACTCCTTCCTTATCTGGTGTCGTAATAGACAAACGTTTATTTTCAAAAGCTTTGAAAAATAAGAAATCAAAACTTGCTGAAAAGGCTATTCTGCCCAAAGTGGAAGAGGAATTTGAAGCTCAAACAAAAGCATTAAAAGAGGCTTTAATTGAAAAATTGATGATTATTCTAAACAATAAAACTTCAGCGGGTGTTAAAGATTTTTTAGGTGCTGATGTTATCTCCAGAAATAGTAAATTTACACCTGAGCGTCTCCAAGAAATAGATTATGCTACTGTTCAGTTGACAAAATGGACAAACGATGCCCATACCAATGAACTGGTTTCACAGGTTATTCTCAATTATTTGAAAAAATATAAGGAATTAGATGCCCAGTTAAAGCGTCAGAAGTTTAATATTGCAATAGGCGATGAACTCCCAAGTGGAATTATGCAAATGGCAAAAGTTTATATTGCTAAAAAACGAAAAGTCCAGGTAGGAGATAAACTTGCTGGGCGACATGGAAACAAGGGAATCATTTCCCGTATTGTACGAGAGGAAGACATGCCTTTCTTGGAAGATGGAACACCAGTAGATATAGTTTTAAATCCTCTTGGGGTGCCTTCTCGTATGAATCTCGGACAAATTTTTGAAACTATTTTAGGTTGGGCTGGAAAAGAATTAGGAGTAAAGTTTGCAACACCAATTTTTGATGGAGCAACAATGGATGATTTGAATAAGTGGACTGATAAAGCTGGATTACCACGAGGGGGAAAAACTTATCTTTACGATGGTGGAACAGGTGAACGATTTGATCAACCCGCTACAGTAGGCGTTATTTATATGATGAAGTTAGGTCACATGGTTGAGGATAAGATGCATGCACGTTCTATCGGACCTTATTCACTCATAACTCAACAACCGTTAGGCGGAAAAGCACAATTTGGTGGACAACGATTTGGAGAAATGGAAGTTTGGGCATTAGAAGCATTTGGTGCTGCTCATACGCTTCGAGAAATTTTAACGGTGAAATCGGATGATGTGAATGGTAGAGCACGTATATATGAAGCAATTGTAAAGGGAGATCCGATGCCTACACCAGGCATTCCAGAATCTTTAAATGTATTGTTGCACGAGCTACGTGGTTTGTGTTTAAGCATAAATTTGGAATAAATTCTCAGTAACAAAAAGCTGAGGAAAAGTTAGTTTCAACAATTATAAATTGTAATTTTTAAAAATATGGCTTTTAAAACCGACAATAAAATAAAAAGTAATTTTACTAAAATTTCTATTGGGTTAGCTTCACCTGAAGAAATTTTAAAATTATCTCATGGCGAGGTATTAAAACCAGAAACCATCAATTACCGTACTTATAAGCCTGAACGTGATGGCTTATTTTGCGAACGTATTTTTGGTCCTGTAAAGGATTACGAATGCCATTGTGGTAAATATAAGCGTATCCGTTATAAAGGCATTGTTTGTGATCGTTGTGGAGTAGAAGTTACTGAAAAGAAAGTTCGCCGTGAAAGAATGGGACACATTCAGTTAGTGGTTCCCGTTGCACATATCTGGTATTTTCGTTCAATACCAAATAAAATTGGCTATTTGTTAGGAATGCCCACTAAAAAGCTGGATGCCATTATTTATTATGAAAAATATGTCATTATTCAGGGTGGAATTCTTGAAAATGGAGAAAATATTACCCAAGGAGAATTGCTCTCGGAGGAAGAATATTTGGATATTTTAGATACTCTTCCACGCGATAATCAACTTTTAGATGATAGTGACCCTAACAAGTTTATTGCTAAGATGGGAGCTGAAGCACTTTATGATTTATTATCACGATTAGATTTAGACGCTTTATCCTATGAATTAAGAAATAAAGCGAATACAGATACTTCTCAACAACGTAAAACAGAAGCTTTAAAACGGTTACAAGTGGTAGAAGCTTTCAGAGCTTCACGGAACAGAAATAAACCAGAATGGATGATATTGAAAGTGATTCCAGTTATTCCTCCCGAACTGCGTCCTTTAGTTCCTCTTGATGGTGGACGGTTTGCTACTTCGGATTTGAATGACTTATATCGACGTGTCATTATTCGGAATAATCGTTTGAAAAGACTAATCGAGATTAAAGCTCCGGAAGTAATTTTACGTAATGAAAAACGTATGCTCCAGGAAGCAGTTGATTCATTGCTCGATAATTCTCGTAAAGTTAGTGCAGTTAAAACAGAATCGAACAGACCTTTAAAGTCTCTTTCTGATTCATTAAAAGGAAAACAAGGACGATTCCGTCAAAATCTGTTAGGTAAACGTGTGGATTATTCGGCTCGTTCGGTGATTGTAGTAGGTCCAGAATTGAAAATGCATGAGTGCGGTTTGCCGAAGAATATGGCTGCTGAACTTTATAAACCTTTTATTATTCGTAAATTGATTGAAAGAGGAATTGTAAAGACAGTAAAATCGGCAAAAAAAATCATTGATAGAAAAGATCCTGTGATTTGGGATATTTTGGAATATGTTATGAAAGGGCATCCTGTACTTTTAAACCGTGCTCCAACCTTGCACCGCTTAGGTATTCAGGCTTTTCAACCAAAATTAATTGAGGGACTGGCTATTCAACTTCATCCGTTATCGTGTACAGCTTTCAATGCTGACTTTGATGGTGACCAGATGGCAGTTCATTTGCCTTTAAGCAACGAAGCCATACTTGAAGCTCAATTGTTGATGTTATCTTCTCATAATATTTTAAATCCAGCTAACGGAGCTCCTATTACTGTTCCATCACAAGATATGGTATTGGGACTTTATTACATTACTAAACCTCGCAAAGGTGTTAAGGGAGAAGGATTGATTTTTTATTCGCCAGAAGAAGCTGAAATTGCTTACAATGAAGGAAAAGTTGACTTACATGCATGGATCAAGGTAAGAATATCGGAGACTAACCAAGAAGGTAAAAATGTTAAAAAAATTATAGAAACTACGGTTGGAAGAATTTTATTTAACAAATGTGTGCCACCAGAAGTAGGTTACATCAATGAACTTCTTTCAAAAAAATCTCTTCGAGATATTATTTCAAAAGTAATTGAAACATGTGGTTTTGCTCGTACTTCTCAATTCCTGGATGATATTAAAGATTTGGGATATTACATGGCATTTAAAGGAGGGCTTTCGTTTAATATGGATGATGTAATTATTCCTAAAGAAAAAGAGCAACTTATTCAGGAAGGCAATGCAGAAATTGAGGAAATCATGAATAATTACAACATGGGATTCATTACTTATAATGAACGATACAATCAGATTATTGATACCTGGACCCATGTAAATTCAAAATTATCAGATGTTTTAATAAAAAAACTTTCCAGTGATCAAGACGGATTTAACTCTGTATTTATGATGCTTGATTCTGGTGCTCGTGGCTCAAAAGAACAAATTCGACAATTATCAGGAATGCGAGGTTTGATGGCAAAACCTCAAAAATCAGGAGCTGAAGGAGGGCAAATCATTGAAAATCCTATCTTGTCAAATTTCAAAGAAGGTCTTTCTGTGCTTGAATACTTTATTTCTACTCATGGTGCACGGAAAGGTTTAGCAGATACAGCTTTAAAAACGGCGGATGCAGGATATTTAACTCGACGCTTAGTGGATGTTGCTCAGGATGTTACTATAACGCAAGAAGATTGCGGAACTTTACGTGGTTTGGTAGCCAATGAGCTTAAAAATAATGAGGAAGTTATTACTTCTCTTTATGAACGGATTTTAGGACGTGTTTCTGTACATGATATTTATCATCCTCAAACAGGTGAACTAATTGTTGCTGCTGGTCAAGAAATTACTGAAAAAGAGGCACAAATTATTCAGAATTCTCCGATTGAGCATGTTGAAATTCGTTCCGTATTAACTTGCGAAGCTAAAAAAGGTGTTTGTGCAAAATGTTATGGACGAAATCTTGCAACAGGCAAAATGATTCAAATTGGAGAAGCTGTTGGAGTAATTGCTGCACAATCTATTGGCGAACCAGGTACACAATTAACACTTCGTACTTTCCATGTGGGTGGTATTGCGGGAAACATTGCAGCCGAATCAAAATTAGTATTAAGGTATGATGGACGTTTAGAATTTGATGAACTTCGCACTGTACAACCTACTGATAATGTTAATTATCAAGTAGTTATAAGTCGTCTGGCTGAAATGCGGGTAATTGATCCTAAAACTGGTATTGTTCTTTCTACTCATAATATTCCTTATGGTTCAAAATTATATGTAAAGAATGGAGATTTAGGAACAAAAGGACAATTGATTTGTGAGTGGGATCCGTTTAATGCAGTCATTATTTCTGAAAATGAAGGAATTATCAAATTCGAAGATTTAGTTGAGAATGTTACCTTCAAAATGGAAACTGATGAAGCAACAGGATTACGTGAAAAAATTATCATAGAGTCAAAAGACAGGAATAAAATACCTACTGCTTATATTGTTGACGAAAATGGGAATATTTT
>JAGPGD010000086.1 GCA_018056165.1 Paludibacteraceae bacterium
TCGAGGTTGCAAATACCCCAATATCGCATGGAGGGAAGTTTTCTGAAAATCCTTTCGGACACGGCCGAATGGTATCTTTCTTTTTTGCCCGAACGCAGTACGCAGGAATTTATTCAGGGCGTTTTCAACGAGCAGCAATTTGAGTTGGGAAACCGGCAAGCCCGAATCCGCTGCAGGGTGCAAAGCATCGAAATGCTGTCCTTGCCACTGTTTACCGAACGAATGTCGTTCAGGACGCTTTCGCCGATGTGCCTGACACTGAAGCGCGAAAACGGAACCGACGAATATGTTGCTCCCGATCACCCCATGGCGAAGGAACTCATCCGACAAAATCTGCTCGACAAATACAAAGCTTTCACCGGCAACGATTTTCCCAATCATGATGCTGCTTTCGACTTCAAGGTGACCAATCAACCCCGCTCATCGCTGGTAACCATCAAAGCCGACACGCCACAGGAAAGCAAAATCCGTGCTTTCGGTTGCAATTTTCAGCTCACGGCACCCGTCGAGTTGATGAAAATCTGTTACGATTGCGGCATCGGCAGCAAAAACAGCCTGGGATTCGGGATGGTGGAGGAAAAGAAAAACAAAAAAAAATGAATATAAGATAGCAAAAATGAAAGAAACTTATAAAACTATAGATTATAAATGGTTAACCAAGCCTACGGGTGATCCTTTTGCTGATGCCGGAGGTTTTGCCATTGAATTTTTTTCTGAACAGTATCCAGATAAAGATATTTTAGAGTTAATTAGATGTATAACTGTTGATTATTATATAAAGACATGGAAAGGGAAACTACATAGTTATTTTCATGGCTCAAAAATAACTAATCCTTCGATAAAAACCGATGAAGCAAGAATTGATGGGACAATGAAATTGTTCGAAGATATTATAAGTGAAAAAGCAGAATCAGAATTTGGATTTTGTAGAATAACAGGAAGGGAAACAAAATTATATAGTTTAGGAAGAGAAAGTTTAATCCTTGCAGGATCAGGGGGATTTATCAATTTCCATCACGGTTTCGACGATGGATTGAAAATGTCCAAGGAGATTGTTATTAGAATGTTTTTTATGCCGTTGGCAACTGTTTTATTACAGGGAAAAATTTCATTGCTTTATAGTAATAATCTTGACGCGATTAAATATTGGGTTAATGAAAATTGTAAAAAAAATAAGTATAGAATAGGGAAATTAATAAGTGATGAGGAAGAAGCTGGTGCATTGAAATCTGAGTTTTCATACATACCGAATGCATTATTTTCTTTTGTGGATGATATGTTGTTAAATCTTCCAGGTATCAATTATAATACCTCATTAACATTATATCATTGTTCTAATTTTATAACAAAATCGGAGCTCCAAATATATCAATTGCCAGCTAATGTTTTTTTGTTTTATAGTACTTGTTTACAACCAAAATTTATTGACAACTGGAAAAATTTTATCAGATCTTATTATCAAGATAGTAAACATAAAGGAGCAAAATATAATATTGTTACTGAAAATTTTGAGATTATCACTTCAAAAGATTCATTGATAATAAAAAATGATGAATATAAAAATTGGTCTAATAAGATTTACAACAAATTATTAGCAAATGAAAGTATTATACCAGAAATTCTTCGATGGTCACGCAGGCGTCCTTTTAAATTCGAAATTGTATCTATTTATCAACAAAATATTATGGGTATGAAAAAAGAAACCATTGACAAAATTAAAGAATTGGCAGCATTTCTTGTAAGAGAAGAAAATGCCGATAAAATCAAAAAACGAATTAAGGTGCTCGATGGAGCGAAAAACGCATCAGATTTACGTCGTTTTATCCTAAAAGATGTTGTAGTCCCAAATTATGCTGAAAATTATGAAAAAACAATAGTAACAGTGGATGAATACGTCGATTATTTATTTCCAGACGGAGCTTATTGGGCAGAAATCAGAGATTTATTACTGATAGCTATTTATCAGGAACTTCATGAACGAAAATTAATTTCTGAAGAATTGAGTTTGGAACTTACAGAAAATAACGAAGATGAAAATAATAATGAATAAATTAACAAATAAGGAATTATGAAAAACATTAAAACACAAGGATTTGTATTAATCGATGTTGATGTTGTTGCATTGAATAATGCTGGTAAAAACACACAGAGCAACTATGATAATGCCGTAGCAACTAAAACTATTCGCAAAAATGGACGATGTTATGTCTACGTTTCTGGTCAAGCATGGCGTTATTGGTGGAGAGAAAATTTGCAAAAACATTTTGATTGGAAAATGTCGCCAATTACTAGAGAAAGTAAAATAGCATTTACAGAGGCTAACCCAATTACATATCCTGATGATGACATTTTTGGCTATATGAAGGCTCCAAAAGGTTCAAAAGAAACTGTCACACGAATTTCGCCATTAAAAAATTCAGCTATTATTTCTGTGACAAACACCAATCCTGTTGAAAATGTTTCTAGTATGGCTCGTCATGAAGGGGATCCTGTCCTTTTTGGAAAACAGGAATACTCCTCTATTATGAAAGGAATGTTCAGTCTTGATTTATCTATGATTGGGACTTTCTCAAATTACGATCGAACTGGATTTAAAAATCTTTCGGCCACTTTACGTGAAGAAGCTTTGAAAAACAGTGCTGAGGAAATAGACGATCCCTTCGTCTTTGATGCTAATGGGAATTATAAAAAATTGATTCGTTTGCCCAAAAATATTCGTCAACAAAGAGCTATTGATGCTATACAAGCATTAAAAACCATTTCGGGGGGTGCTATGCAAACTGACAACTTAGGGGATGTAACACCTAAATTCATAATATTAGCAACAACTAAAACGGGTAATCATCCTTTCAGTCATATTGTCGGCAGTAAAGGACTACGCGACGAGGAATTTGTTTTTAATTTTGATGGATTAGTAGAAGTTTTAACGGATTATAAAGATACTTTTGAAGGAAAAGTTTTCATAGGTCGTAGAAGTGGATTTCTGGACGATATTGATGATAAACTTAAATCTTTGCAAACAAATGAAAATATTCCTCCGGTTGAAGTTTTGTCTGTAAATGATGCCATTGACCAATATTGCGAACAAATGCAAATGCAAATGGAATAATGAAAGCATTCCGTATAAAAATTAATTCGTGGACATCCAGTTTTAGGTATCCTAATTTAATGAGTGCTTTTCAGCCTTCACTCGAGGTACCACCTATAAGTACTGTGATGGGGTTGATTAATTCCGCTGCAGGGTTTTATCTGGATCAAAGAGAAATGCAGATCGGATATTATTTTAAATATAATTGTAAAGCGGTTGATTTAGAATCGATATATCAAATTTCAATACATAAAACAAAAAATGAAAAATACCCAGATAATGTTGTGATTTCAAATGTTTTACAAAGAGAATTCCTTTATGATTGTCAATTATATCTTTATACAACGGATGAAATTATAATGTCATTTTTCTGCCAACCGGTGCATCAACTTTTATTAGGACGAAGTGGGGATTTAGCTAGTATAGAAAGTATTAAAGAGGTTGAACTACAAGAAATCAATAATGCAAGAATTGGTGGACAAGTCATTCCTTTTAACGGAAATTATTTACCCGGACAAATTCAAGCCTTGCCAAAATATTTTAGTAATACGATTCCCCGTAAAAATATTGGTACAGAGCCATATTCGGTTATTTCTTACCATAATCCGGTTGATACACAATTAACTGGCTATCGTGCTTCTTTAGAAGAATTTGATAGCGATATATATCTTCATAAGTTTACCATATGATTATATCTCATTCGGAGGTTCTTGCAAAATCAGAACCTCCGATTTCTCTGAAACAACATATTAATGAATGCTTAATAGTGTATGAATCATTAAAGAAAGCATTCGAAAGGCTCCCTGTAGCTGACCCGGGACATTTCTGGGAAATTGTTCGACTTGGCGTTATTTTTCATGATTTGGGTAAATGTCATGCTGAATTTCAAAAAATGCTGAATGGGAAATGCGCTGAATGGTATCATCAAAGACATGAATTATTTTCTGTTCCATTTATTGATATGCTAAATTTAAAAAATGACGATAAATGGCTGTTGAAAATGATTATTGCCGGGCATCATAAAGATTTCAAAAGTTTGTACAATTTAATTTTACATAATTATAAATCGGAAGAAGATTTTTTTTCTTTTGGGCAGGATGGAAAACTCGATTGGGATCAGGAGGTGGAAAAAATAAATATTCCGTATATACAATCACTTTTAGAGATGTTTGAAATATCAATCAAATTAAATAAACTCACACTCCCTGTTGAATTACTTAAAAAGTACAGTCGCAATCCCATAAATTCAAGCAATCCCTATTTTAATGAATTAGTATTGGCAGCCGGAGCCTTAAAACAATGTGATCATTCTGCTTCTGCCGGAATATTAAAAGTGAATATGTTAGAAGATAAACATTTTGACTTTTTATATCAGAAGCAATGGATTCCTTATTATCA
>JAGPGD010000031.1 GCA_018056165.1 Paludibacteraceae bacterium
TGAATCGATTTATTGAGGCTTTCGGTGTAAAACCTAAAGCCCTAAAAAGTCACCACCTTGTCAATGAACTTCTGTATTTCGGTATTAAAGCTGCTTAATCTTAATTTTTTCCTAACGGACTATTGTAGTAGTAAAAGCCTCGTAAATTGACGAGGTTTTTTTATCCTATTTTAAAGTTGAAATAAGTCAAGAAAAATTCTTATAATTTTTAATTCCAAATACAAATAAATATTCTTTAATAAAAATTATGAGAAATTTAGAATTGAAATTATTCAAAGTATTATTCTGTGTGAATAAATAAAAATCAAATTATTATCACTTTACCTATATTTTTTTAATTTACTTTTTTCATTAATAAAAGCTATAATAAATTCATAAAAGGAACTTTATTGAAAAAAATACTTTTAACTCGTTGTCAATAAAAAAAAATATTCCTAACTTTGCAAGCCGTTTTGGTCAGATTGAAGTAAATAGAAATCAACTTGATAAAAAATTTAAAGTAAAATAAAAGATGCCTACCAT
The DNA here is from genome assembly GCA_018056165.1 of Paludibacteraceae bacterium. Taxonomy (GTDB): domain Bacteria; phylum Bacteroidota; class Bacteroidia; order Bacteroidales; family Paludibacteraceae; genus MVYY01. The sequence continues at coordinate 523 of JAGPGD010000031.1, forward strand.
TCAACAGTTAGTTAGAAAAGGAAGAAGTGAAATTTTTAAGAAAAGTAAATCACCTGCTTTGGATGCGTGTCCACAACGTAGGGGGGTGTGTGTGCGTGTTTATACAACTACACCTAAAAAACCTAATTCAGCTTTACGTAAAGTAGCTCGTGTACGTTTGACGAATCAAAAAGAAGTAAATGCTTATATTCCTGGCGAAGGACATAATTTGCAGGAACATTCAATAGTATTAGTGCGAGGTGGACGTGTTAAAGATCTTCCAGGTGTTCGTTATCATGTCATAAGAGGTACTCTGGATACTGCTGGCGTAAATGGACGTTTGCAGGGACGTTCAAAATATGGTACAAAACGTCCTAAAAAGAGTCAAACTGCTACGGCAAAGAATAAATAAATAAAATATTTATAGACATTTAGATAAAAAATTGTTGAAGAGTTTTTATTTTTAAAAGTTGAGTAAATGATCATTTGATCGTTGAAGATTTAAAAAACAACTAATAAGTAAATTTAAAAATGAGAAAGTCAAAACCCAAAAAAAGGATTGTTTTACCTGATCCAGTTTATAATGATCCAATGGTAACAAAATTTGTAAATCATTTAATGTACGATGGCAAAAAGTCAATTGCTTTCGATATTTTTTATAATACACTTGAAATTGTAAAAAATAAATTACCCCACGAAGAAAAGTCATCATTGGAAATTTGGAAAAAAGCCTTGGAAAATGTAACGCCTCTGGTAGAAGTTAAATCAAGACGTATAGGTGGCGCAACCTTTCAAGTTCCTACAGAAATCCGACCAGATCGGAAGGAATCAATTTCAATGAAAAATTTAATTATATATGCTCGTAAAAGGGGAGGTCATTCAATGTCAGAAAAGTTGGCTGCAGAAATTGTAGATGCTTACAATAATCAAGGTGGAGCTTTTAAACGTAAGGAAGACATTCACCGTATGGCTGAAGCTAATAGAGCATTTGCACACTTTAAGTTTTAAAAGTATTTAAAAAGAAGACGAATTATTAATGGCTAATGCGAATTTAAGCTATACAAGAAATATTGGCATCATGGCACACATCGATGCCGGGAAAACTACTACTTCTGAACGTATTTTGTACTATACAGGCTTGACTCACAAAATGGGTGAAGTGCATGATGGTACAGCAACAATGGATTGGATGGAACAGGAGCAGGAACGTGGTATTACTATTACTTCTGCTGCTACTACAACCTATTGGAATTATGGAGGTCAAAAATATAAAATCAATTTAATTGACACGCCGGGACATGTTGATTTTACGGTTGAAGTTGAACGTTCTTTGCGAGTGCTTGATGGTGCTATAGCTACTTTTTGTGCAGTAGGAGGTGTAGAACCTCAATCAGAAACTGTATGGCGTCAAGCAGATAAATATAAAGTTCCTCGTATTTGTTTTGTAAATAAAATGGATCGCTCAGGAGCTGATTTTTTTGGCGTGATTCGACAAATTAAAGAAGTACTGGGAGCTAATCCTTGTCCTATTCAAATCCCCATCGGTGTTGAAGAAAAGTTTAAAGGGGTGGTCGACTTGATCAAAATGAAAGCTATTTTCTGGCGTGATGAAACGTTAGGAGCAGAATATACGGAAGAAGAGATTCCTGCTGATTTAATCAATGAAGCCAAAGAGTGGAGAGAAAAGCTGCTGGAAAAAGTAGTTGAATTTGATGATGCTTTAATGCAGAAATATTTCGATGATCCCCTTACAATTACTGAAAAAGAAATAAAGGCTGTTATTCGTAAAGGTACACTTTCAAGGGAAATTTATCCAGTGATTTGTGGTTCTGCTTTTAAAAACAAAGGTATTCAAACCATGCTGGATGCAGTATGTGCGTATTTGCCAAGTCCGCTCGATAATCCAGAAATTGTAGGGAAAGATCCACGTTTTTTAGATAAAACAGTTATTCGTCACCCTGATCCAAATGAACCTTTATGTGCATTGGCATTTAAAATCGCAACGGATCCTTATGTAGGGCGTTTGTGTTATTTTCGAGTTTATTCAGGAAAAATTGAATCAGGTTCATATGTATATAATCCTAGAACCAATAAAAATGAACGTATTTCCCGGATTTATCAAATGCACTCAAATAAACAAAATCCTATTGATGTGATTTTTGCTGGTGATATTGGTGCAGGAGTAGGTTTTAAAGATATTAAAACGGGTGATACTCTATGTGACGAAAAGCATCCTATTATTTTAGAGTCGATTGATTTCCCTGAACCAGTAATTGGAATTAGTGTTGAACCTAAAACTCAGAAAGATTTAGATAGATTGAGTGTAGGACTTTCTAAATTGGCTGAAGAAGATCCAACTTTTCAAGTAAAAACAGATGAACAATCAGGACAGACCATTATTAGTGGCATGGGCGAGTTACATCTGGAAATTATTTTAGATCGTTTAAGGCGAGAATTTAAAGTAGAATGTAATCAAGGACGACCACAAGTTGCTTATAAAGAAGCTATTACTAAACCTGTTGAAATCAGAGAAGTTTATAAGAAACAAACAGGTGGTCGTGGTAAATTTGCTGATATAATAGTAAGGGTTGAACCTGCAGATGCTGATTTTGAGGGGAGTTTACAGTTTATTGATTTAGTGAAAGGTGGAAATATTCCAAAAGAATATATACCTGCTATTCAAAAAGGTTTTTTATCGGCTATGAAAAATGGCGTTTTGGCCGGTTTCCCTGTTGACAAATTAAAAGTAACAGTTTTAGATGGTTCTTATCATCCTGTTGATTCTGATCAATTATCTTTTGAAATTTGTGCTCAAATAGCTTTTAAAAATGCTTGTATTAAAGCAAATCCTGTCTTACTGGAACCTATTATGAAGTTAGAGGTAGTAACCCCGGAAGAAAATATGGGAGATGTGATAGCTGATTTGAATAAGCGAAGAGGACAAATAGAGAATACAGAATCCAGCCATACAGGAGCTCGTATTATAAAAGCCAAAGTACCATTGGCAGAAATGTTTGGATATGTTACGGTTTTGCGTACTATTACTTCGGGTAGAGCAACTTCTTCTATGGAATTTGATCATTATGAAGAAGTGAGCAATTCTATTGCAAAACAAGTAGTGGGAGAAGCAAAAGGAAAAGTAGAATTACTAAATTATTAATATAATTAATTATGATTCAGATTTTTTTTGTTAGCAAATGACTCTTAACAAAAATTATTCTGAAATTTATTAAAAATAACTATGAGTCAGAAAATTAGAATTAAATTAAAATCTTACGATTACAATCTGGTTGATAAATCGGCTGAAAAGATTGTAAAAACAGTGAAAGCGACCGGAGCTATAGTAAGCGGTCCAATACCACTGCCCACGCATAAACGTATATTTACAGTGAATCGCTCTACTTTTGTCAATAAAAAATCAAGAGAGCAGTTTGAGCTTTCTTCTTACAAAAGATTGATTGATATTTATAGCTCAACGAGTAAAACAGTTGACGCATTAATGAAACTTGAATTGCCAAGTGGAGTAGAAGTGGAAATAAAAGTTTGATAAAGTTTTTTAATTCAATACATAAATATAAATGTATAATCAATGACCGATCCCACATAAGTGGTTAAGGGTCTTAAATTAAATTTAAAATGCCAGGATTAATAGGTAAAAAAATTGGGATGACTTCCGTTTTCAGTGAAGATGGAAAAAATGTTCCTTGTACAGTAATTGAAGCCGGTCCTTGTTTTGTTACACAAGTAAAAACAAAAGAAAAGGATGGCTATGAAGCTGTTCAGTTAGGTTTTCAAACAAAAAATGAAAAGCATACCATTAAATCAGAAATGGGACATTTCAAAGCTGCGGGAGTTTTACCACAAAGACATTTGGTAGAATTTAAAGATTTTGAAAAAGAATTAAAACCAGGTGATGTACTTACAGTAGAAATTTTTAAAGAAAATAGTTATGTCGATATAATTGGTACTTCAAAAGGTAAAGGATATCAAGGCGTAGTAAAACGACATAATTTTTCTGGAGTTGGTGAAACCACGCACGGACAGCACAATCGACAGAGAGCCCCCGGTTCATTAGGAGCTTCCTCTTTCCCTTCTCGTGTATTTAAGGGAATGAAAATGGGAGGACGAATGGGAGGCAATAGAGTAACTGTTCAAAATTTACTTATATTAAAAGTGATACCTGAACATAATTTATTAGTAGTAAAAGGTTCAATACCTGGAGCTAAAAATTCAATCGTAATCATCAATAAATAACCATGGAATTAAGTGTATTAAATATTAAAGGAGAAGACACAGGTCGAAAAGTGTCATTGAATGAAAAGATTTTCAGTATTGAGCCAAATGACCATGCTATTTATTTGGATGTGAAACAACATTTGGCTAATCGTCGCCAGGGAACCCATAAAACAAAAGTTAGAAGTGAAGTTACGGGAAGTACACGTAAATTAGGCAGACAAAAAGGCGGAGGAGGAGCGCGACCGGGTGATATTAAATCACCACTTCGTATTGGAGGGGGTACAATTTTTGGACCTATACCTCGCAGTTATAGTTTTAAGTTGAATAAAAAACTAAAACAATTAGCACGAAAATCAGCTCTTTCTTATAAAGCTAAAGATCAGCAAATTACAGTTGTAGAAGATTTTGATTTCGATACCCCAAAAACAAAAAAATTAATAGAAATCATTAAAAATTTACAAGTAGCTGATAAAAAACCTTTAATTGTTTTAGAAAATGCAAAGAAAAACGTATATTTGTCGGCTCGAAATATTCCCGCAGTAAAAGTAGTAACGGCTTCTGAATTAAATACTTATATTTTACTGAATGCTAAAATGTTAGTATTAACAGAAAATTCAATTTCTGCGATTGAGAAAACTTTTAATTTAGAATAAAAGGAAAATGGAAAATATTATTATAAAACCTCTGGTTACAGAAAAGTTAACGAAACAAACCGAAAAATTTAATCGGTATGGATTTAAAGTAAACAGGGATGCGAATAAAATCCAGATAAAAGAAGCAGTCGAAGCTTTGTATAATGTAACAGTAATCAAAGTAAATACAATGATAGTAGCTCCTAAAAAAAGAAGTCGTTACACTAAAAGTGGAATTATCGAAGGAGAGAAGTCGGCTTATAAAAAAGCTATTGTAACCTTAAAAAAGGGTGAAGAAATTGATTTTTTTAGCAACATATAAAAATAAAACATGGCAGTTCGTAAATTAGTCCCTACTACACCCGGGCAGAGAAATAAAATTATAAGTACCTTTGATACTATTACTGCAAAAGAGCCTGAAAAATCTCTTGTTATTGGAAAAAAGAAAACAGGTGGTCGCAATAATGGTGGGCGAAGGACAATGCGCTATATCGGTGGTGGTCATAAAAGAAAATTCAGAATTATTGATTTTAAACGTAATAAAGATGGCGTGCCAGCAACCGTTAAAGCTATTGAATATGATCCAAATCGTTCAGCTCATATTGCTTTGCTATATTATGCTGATGGAGAAAAATCATACATTCTTGCTCCAGAAGGTTTAAAAGTAGGTCAAAAAGTTCAATCCGGACCAGAAGCTGAACCAGAAGTTGGGAACGCACTTCCATTAGCAAATATCCCACTTGGTACTATTATTCATAATATTGAATTACGTCCCGGTCAAGGTGCTTCAATGGCACGTTCAGCAGGGACTTTTGCTCAATTAATCTCTCGTGAAGATAAATATGTTATTATAAAATTACCTTCGGGTGAAATACGAAAAATTCTTTCTACTTGTAAGGCTACTATTGGAAGCGTAGGAAATTCCGATCATGCTCTGATAAAATCGGGAAAAGCTGGACGTTCACGTTGGTTAGGCAGAAGACCACGAGTTAGAGGAGTGGCAATGAATCCTGTTGATCACCCCATGGGTGGAGGAGAAGGACGTGCCTCAGGAGGACATCCTCGTTCTCGTAAAGGATTGTTGGCAAAAGGATATAAAACACGTTACCCAAAGAAGGAATCAAATCAATATATTATTGAAAGAAGAAAAAAATAATAATTGGATAAAAATCGATATAAAATATGAGTCGTTCATTAAAAAAAGGACCTTACATTAATTTAAAGCTGGAGAAAAAAATCCTTGCAATGAATGAAAGCGGGAAAAAATCTGTAATTAAAACATGGGCACGTGCTTCAATGATTTCCCCCGACTTTGTGGGCCATACTATTGCCATACATAATGGGAATAAATTTATTCCTGTCTATATTACTGAAAATATGGTAGGACATAAGCTTGGCGAATTTGCTTTGACACGAACTTTTAGAGGTCATTCAGGGAAAAAATAAGTAAATTATTGAAGGTCAACTATTAAACTTAAAATTTTTTAGAAATGGGTTCAAGAAAAAGAATATCAGCCGAAAATAGGAAAGAAGAAAAAAGAACACTTTATTATGCTAAGCTAAATAATGTACCTACTTCAACTCGCAAAATGCGGCTTGTTGCCGATATGATAAGAGGAATGGAAGTAAATAAAGCTTTAAGTGTGTTGAAATTCTCCTCTAAAGAAGCTGCCCGTAAAATGGAAAAGCTATTGAAATCTGCCATTAGTAATTGGGAAAATAAAACTGAGCAGAGGGCTGATAATGCTAATTTATATATTAGTAAAATATATGTTGACGGCGGCACTATGCTAAAACGCTTGAGAACGGCACCGCAAGGAAGAGGTTATCGAATTCGGAAACGTTCTAATCATGTGACATTATTTTTAGAATCAAGAAATACAAACGATATTAACGCAAAATAACCAAATTTAATTACTCGATGGGACAAAAAACAAATCCAATAAGCAACCGATTAGGAATCATCAGAGGATGGGATTCTAATTGGTATGGGGGTAAAAATTACAGTGATACTTTGCTTGAAGACAGTAAAATAAGAAAATACTTGAATGTTCGTTTGGCAAAAGCAAGTGTATCACGAATTATTATTGAACGTACTCTGAAACTTATAACCATTACAGTTTGTACTGCAAGGCCAGGACTTATTATTGGTAAAGGTGGTCAGGAAGTAGACAAGTTGAAAGAAGAGTTAAAAAAGATTACAGATAAAGAAGTCCAAATTAATATTTATGAAATTAAACGTCCTGAATTGGATGCTGTAATTGTAGCAAACAATATCGCTCATCAGATTGAAGGTAAAATTGCTTACCGTAGAGCTGTAAAAATGGCCATAGCTTCTACCATGAGAATGGGAGCAGAAGGAATAAAAGTTAATGTTGCCGGTCGTCTGAATGGCGTTGAGATGGCACGTTCTGAAATGTATAAGGAAGGTAGAACTCCTCTTCATACTTTTAGAGCTGATATAGATTATGCTTGTGCTGAAGCTTTAACAAAGGTAGGGATGATAGGAGTGAAAGTATGGATTTGCAGAGGTGAAATTTATGGTAAAAAGGACTTGACTCCTTCTTATGCTATTGGAAGTAAGGAAATTGTAAAAGGTGACCATCGCCCAGGTGATCGTCATTCAAATAATCATAGCAGAGGTTCAAAAAGAAAAAAAAATAAATAATCTTATAAGAATTTGATTTAAACCATCATGTTACAACCGAAGAAAACTAAATACAGAAGACAGCAAAAAGGACGCATGAAAGGAAACGCTCAGCGGGGCAATCAATTAGCTTTTGGTAGTTTTGGAATCAAATCATTGGAATCTAAATGGTTGACAGGCCAGCAAATTGAAGCCGCTCGTGTTGCTGTAACACGACATATGGAACGTCAAGGACAGGTTTGGATTCGTGTTTTCCCGGATAAACCCATTACAAAAAAACCAGCAGAAGTTCGTATGGGAAAAGGTAAAGGAAATCCCGAAGGATTTGTTGCTCCTGTTACTCCAGGAAGAATACTTATAGAAATTGATGGTGTACCTTTAGATGTTGCTAAAGAAGCTCTTCGTTTAGGTGCACAGAAATTGCCTGTAACAACAAAGTTTGTCATACGGCGTGATTATGAAGCAATTTAAAAATGCATAGCAAAAATGAAGTCAAGAGAAATTAGAGAGTTATCAAATAAAGAACTCGTCGATCGAATGGAGTTAGAAAAAGAACGTTTAATACGCTTAAAGTTGAATCATGCTATTAGTCCTCTCGATAATCCAATGGAGATTAAAAAAACACGTAGAACTATCGCACGTATTGCAACTGAATTACGTCAGCGGGAAATTAATCAATAAATTTTTATTATCTGATGGAAGAGAGAAATTTAAGAAAAGAACGCATAGGAGTTGTTACCAGTAATAAAATGGATAAAACTATTACGGTAACCGTAAAATGGAAAGAAAAACATCCTATTTACGGTAAATTTATAAATAAAAAGAAAAAATTCTATGCTCAGGACGATGAAAATGAATGTAATATTGGTGATACAGTGCGTATTATGGAAACTCGTCCTTTGAGTAAATTAAAAAGATGGCGATTAGTAGAAATTATTGAAAGAGCTAAATAGTTATGATACAGCAAGAAACAAGACTGACAGTAGCTGATAATACAGGAGCAAAAGAGGCTCTTTGTATTCGTGTATTAGGCGGAAGTAAAAAAAGATATGCCACTGTGGGTGACACAATAGTTGTAACGGTTAAAAGTGTAATACCTTCTTCAGATGTTAAAAAGGGAATGGTATCAAAGGCAGTGGTAGTACGTACTAAGAAAGAAATTCGCCGTCCCGATGGTTCTTACATACGTTTTGATGATAATGCTTGTGTATTACTAAATAATGTAGGAGAACTTAGAGGAAGTCGTATTTTTGGACCTGTAGCTCGAGAATTACGTGCTACTAATATGAAAATCATATCTCTTGCACCAGAAGTGCTTTAATTCTTTGAAAAAATATAAAGTGATGAGCAAATTACATATAAAGAAAGGTGATACAGTTTATGTCAATACTGGTGTTGATAAAGGCAGAACTGGAAGAGTTTTAAAAGTGTTAGTAAAAGAACAACGAGCTATTGTTGAAGGCATTAACTTAGTTTCCAAACACATGAAACCTAATGCCAGATATCCTCAAGGAGGAATAGTAAAGCAGGAAGCTCCCATTCATATTTCCAATTTGAATTTAGTGGAAAATGGTAAACCGGTTCGCATTGGAAGAAAATTAAATAAGGATGGAGAATTAGTAAGAATTTCTAAAAAAACTGGAGAGGAAATTTAAGAATGAATACAGCAAACTTAAAACAAGATTATAAAGAACGGATAGTTCCTAATTTAATGAAAGAATTTGGGTATACTTCTGTTATGCAAGTTCCACGATTAGAAAAAATTGTATTAAATCAAGGTTTAGGAATTGCCGTATCAGATAAAAAAATTATTGATACTGCTATAAATGAATTGACAGCTATCACGGGTCAAAAAGCAGTTGCTACCCTATCAAAGAAAGATATTTCAAATTTCAAGGTAAGAAAAAAGATGCCAATTGGCGTCAGAGTTACTCTTAGAGGCGAGAGAATGTATGAATTTTTGGAACGTTTAATTCGTGTTGCATTACCGCGTATTCGTGATTTTAAGGGAATAAGCAACAAATTAGATGGACATGGAAATTATACGTTAGGTATAACAGAACAAATTATTTTTCCTGAAGTGAATATAGATGCTATCAATCGTATTATGGGGATGAACATTACTTTTGTTACAACAGCACGCAGTGATGAAGAAGGTTTTGCTTTATTAAAAGAATTTGGATTACCGTTTAAGAAAAATTAATAAAAAGAAAGAAACATGGCCAAAGAATCATTAAAAGCACGGGAAGTGAAAAGAGCAAAATTAGTTGCCAAATATGCAGCTAAACGCCAGTTGTTACTTGCTGAAGGAAATTACGAAGCCCTTCAATTAATTCCGAAGAATGCTTCTCCTGTTCGTTTACATAATCGTTGTAAAATAACAGGACGTCCTAAAGGGTATATGCGTCAGTTTGGCTTATCCCGTATTCAATTTCGTGAACTGGCTTCGAAAGGATTAATCCCTGGTGTAAAAAAAGCAAGCTGGTAATTAAAAAAAATTGATAATTTTCCTAATAAAGAGTTGGCTTTAAAAAAGTTTAGCGAGAAGAGGAAAATAAAATTCTAAGAAACAGAAAAATTAAATATTATCCCGGCAGTCGGGACCAATTTAAAAAATAAATATATGACAGATCCTATTGCAGATTATTTAACTCGTTTGCGGAATGCAATACAAGCAAATCATCGTGTGGTTGAAATTCCTGCATCAAATTTAAAAAAAGAAATAACTCGTATTTTATTTGAAAACGGTTATATTTTGAATTATAAGTTCTTAGACGATGGACCTCAAGGTACTATCAAAGTAGCTTTAAAATATCATCCGGTTTATAAAGTAAATGCTATCAAAAAATTAATTCGTGTTTCTACACCTGGACTTCGTAAGTATGTTGGCTATAAAGATATGCCACGTGTGTTGAATGGATTAGGAATAGCTATTCTTTCTACTTCAAAAGGAGTGATGACTAATAAGGAAGCGATTAAGCAAAAAGTAGGAGGAGAAGTTTTATGTTATGTTTATTAAAGTAAAGAGGAGAGAAAATTATGTCGAGAATTGGTAAATTACCTATAAAAATTCCTACAGGAGTTTCTGTAAGTGTAGATAACAATAATTTAGTAACAGTTAAAGGACCAAAAGGAACACTTACACAAAAAGTTAATCCAATTATTACAGTGACTGTTAAAGATGGAATGTGCAGTGTAACTCGTCCAAACGATGAAAAAGTAAGTCGACAATTGCATGGATTGTATAGAGCTCTGATTAACAATATGGTAATTGGAGTTTCAGAAGGATTTAAAAAAACTATGGAATTGGTAGGGGTAGGTTATAGAGTTTCTTCACAAGGGCAAACACTTGAATTCTCTTTGGGATATTCGCATAACATTTTTTTGCAGCTTCCTGAGGAAATAAAAGTAGAAACAAAGAGTGAACGTAACCAAAATCCTCTTATTATTTTAGAATCTTGCGACAAGCAATTATTAGGTCAGGTTTGTGCCAAAATTCGTTCGTTCAGAAAACCTGAACCTTATAAGGGAAAAGGAATTAAATTCGCAGGTGAAGTTTTACGTCGTAAAGCTGGAAAATCAGCGGGTAAATAATCTAATACGTAAATTTAGAAATTATGATTAACAAAATAGAAAGAAGACAACGCATAAAATTACGTATTCGTAATAAGGTTTCAGGAACAAATAAAAAACCAAGAATGAGTGTTTTTAGAAGCAATGCTCAGATTTACGTTCAATTGATAGACGATGAAAATGGAAAAACTCTGGCAGCTGCTTCTTCTTTAGGTTTGAAGGAAAAAATGACTAAAACTGAACAGGCAGCAAAAGTGGGTGCACTCATTGCTCAAAAAGCTAAAGAAGCTGGAATTACAGAAGTTGTTTTTGACCGTAATGGTTATTTATATCATGGAAGAGTTAAACAATTAGCAGAAGCAGCACGTGAAGGCGGGCTTAAATTTTAAGATTTATGACAAGAATAATGAATAGAGTTAAAACGACAACTGATCTTGAATTGAAAGATAGATTAGTAGCTGTTAATCGTGTAACGAAAGTTACAAAAGGAGGAAGGACTTTTAGTTTCTCAGCTATTGTTGTAGTTGGGAACGAAGATGGTATTGTTGGGTGGGGGCTTGGAAAAGCAAGTGAAGTAACTGCTGCTATTGCAAAAGGTACTGAAGCTGCGAAGAAAAATTTGATTAGAGTGCCTATTATCAATGGAACAATTCCTCATGAACAGGAAGCAAAATTTGGCGGAGCCAAAGTATTTATCAAACCAGCTTCTCCAGGTACTGGCGTTACTGCAGGGGGTGCAATGAGAGCTGTATTAGAAAGTGTAGGAATCACAGATGTATTGGCAAAATCAAAAGGTTCTTCAAATCCACATAATCTGGTAAAAGCTACCATTGCTGCATTAAGTGAGTTACGGGATGCTTATACCATTTCTAAACATCGGGGAGTAGCTCTTGAAAAAGTGTTTAATGGATGATAAAATATAGAAAAATGGCAACTATAAAAATCAAACTGGTTAAAAGTAGAATAAAATCACATAAGAATCAAAAATTAATTTTACAGTCCCTCGGGCTAAAAAAATTAAATGATACCGTTGAACACGAGGCTACACCTCAAATATTAGGAATGGTAGACAAAGTAAAACATTTGGTTAAGATTATTGAATAAACTCAGAATTTTTAGAATAATTTATTTAATACGATAAAATATTATGAATTTAAATAGCTTAAAACCAGCTAAAGGCTCAGCAAAAGGAAGAAAAAGAGTTGGACGTGGAGCAGGTTCAGGTTTAGGTGGTACTTCAACAAGAGGACATAAGGGTGCAAAATCACGTTCTGGCAATGTAAATAGAATTGGTTTTGAAGGTGGACAAATGCCTATTCAACGTCGTTTGCCAAAATTTGGTTTTAAAAATATTAATACCATTAAATATAAAGCTGTCAATTTAGAAACATTGGAAGCTCTTGCTCAAAATCGTCAATTAACAAAAATTGGTCTTGAAGAATTACGAGAAGCTGGTTTTATATCAAAAAATGATTTAGTAAAAATTTTAGGGAAAGGGACATTGACAGTAAAAATAGATGTAGAAGCTCATGCTTTTTCAAAATCTGCGGAAAATGCTATCAGCACTATCGGTGGAACTCCTATAAAATTAAATAAGGATGAATAAATTCATTGAAACCCTTAAAAATATTTGGAAAATAGAAGACTTAAGAAGTCGCTTATTAACAACATTATTATTTGTATTAATTTATCGTTTTGGTTCTTTTATTGTTCTTCCAGGTATTGATCCTGCTTCCTTAACTGCTTTAAAAGCTCAGACAAGTGGGGGGTTGATGGCTTTATTGGATATGTTTTCTGGAGGTGCCTTTGCTAATGCTTCTATTTTTGCTTTGGGTATCATGCCCTATATTTCTGCTTCTATTGTAATTCAATTGTTGACAATAGCTGTTCCTTATTTTCAAAAAATGCAGCGTGAAGGGGAAAGCGGGCGTCGGAAAATGAACCAGATTACTCGTTATCTTACTGTTGCTATTTTACTTTTACAAGGTCCTTCTTATTTAGTCAATTTGAATATGCAGTTAAGACAGACAGGTGTTGCACTTCCTGAAGGATTCTGGTTTCAGGCTTCTTCAACCATTATTTTATGTGCTGGCAGTATGTTTGTAATGTGGTTAGGAGAAAGAATTACCGATAAAGGTATCGGAAATGGAATTTCATTTATCATTTTAGTAGGAATTATTGCGAGGTTTCCAAATGCTATTGTTGCAGAATTTGCTTCACGAGTTACTGATGAAAGCGGAGGCTTAATCATGTTTCTAACAGAGATTATATTTTTGTTAATTGTTATTGGAGCTTCTATTATGCTGGTACAAGGGACACGAAAAATTCCAGTACAATACGCAAAACGTATAATTGGCAATAAACAATACGGAGGTGTAAGACAATATATTCCTTTAAAAATTAATGCGGCAGGAGTAATGCCTATTATATTTGCACAAGCTATTATGTTTATTCCTATTACTATCGTAGGTTTTTCAAAATCTGAATCTATGAGAGGGTTTATTGGGGCTTTTATGGATAATAATAGCTTTTGGTATAATTTTGTTTTTGTAATTTTGATTATTTTATTTACTTATTTTTATACCGCCATTACGATTAATCCAACCCAAATGGCTGAGGAATTAAAACGTAATAATGGCTTTATTCCCGGAGTTAAACCTGGTAAACACACAGCAGAATATTTAGATACAATTATGTCTCGAATAACATTGCCTGGCTCAATATTCTTGGCAATAATTGCAATTATGCCTGCTTTTGCAAGTATTTTTGGTGTGAATCGTTCGTTTGCTCAATTTTTTGGAGGAACTTCCTTGCTGATTTTGGTTGGAGTTATTTTAGACACCTTGCAACAGATAGAAAGTCATTTATTGATGAGACATTATGATGGCTTATTGAAGACTGGAAGAGTAAAAGGTCGTACTGGAGGGGTCTCTGCTTATTAAATTTATTATTTGAGATGATTTTTTTAAAATCTGAAGAAGAAATCGAGTTACTTCGCATAAGCAATCAATTGGTGGCTAAAACGTTAGCCGAACTTGCAAAACATATTGTTCCGGGTATAAGTACTTTAGAATTAAACAATATCGCTGATGAATTTATCAGGGATCATGGGGCAATACCAAATTTTCTTAATTTTAATGGTTACCCTTATTCTATTTGTACTTCAGTAAATGAGCAAATTGTTCATGGAATGCCTTCTTCAAAAGTAATTTTAAAGGAAGGAGATATTATCTCGATTGATTGCGGAGCTTATTTGAATGGTTTTCATGGCGATTCGGCTTATACTTTTTGCGTGGGAGAAGTGGATCCTGAAATAATAAAGTTACTTCGTACTACGAAGGAATCATTATATAAAGGAATCGAACAGGCTCAAGAAGGGAATCGAATAGGTGATATTAGTTTTGCAATTCAAAATTATTGTGAAGAACGCGGTTATTCGGTAGTTCGCGAAATGGTTGGACATGGAATTGGACGCGATATGCATGAATCTCCTGAAGTTCCTAATTATGGACGAAAAGGAAATGGAATTATGCTGAAAACTGGTATGACAATATGTATAGAACCCATGATTAATATGGGAACCCGTCATATAGTTATCGAACAAGATGGATGGACTACTCGTACAGCAGATCGAAAACCATCAGCTCATTTTGAGCATGCTGTAGTAATCCATCACGGGAAAACAGAAATTTTATCGAGTTTTAAATATATAGAAGAAGTATTAGCTAATAAAGCAATTTAAAGGTTAATTTATGGCCAAACAAACAGCAATAGAACAAGATGGAACGATAATCGAATCATTGTCGAATGCCATGTTTCGCGTTGAATTAGAAAATGGTCATATCATTACCGCTCATATCTCTGGAAAGATGCGTATGCATTATATTAAAATTTTACCAGGCGACAAAGTAAAAGTTGAAATATCTCCTTATGACTTAACAAAAGGAAGAATTATTTTTAGATATAAATAAATAGAATAACAATGAAAGTTAGAGTTTCAATAAAAAAGCGTTCAGAAGATTGTAAAATTGTTCGTCGAAAAGGGCGACTTTATGTGATTAATAAAAAGAATCCGAGATTCAAGCAACGTCAAAAATAATTTAAAAGATTAACATATGGCTATAAGAATAGTAGGTGTAGATATACCACAAAACAAAAGAGGAGAAATTGCTTTGACTTATATTTATGGAATAGGTCGGAGTAGTGCTAACAAAATTTTAAAAGAAGCTGGCGTAGATAGAGACATTAAAGCCAAAGATTGGACAGATGAACAAATTGCTAAAATACGCGAGATAATTAGTTCAAATTATAAAGTAGAAGGAGATTTGAGGGGAGAAGTGCAAATGAATATCAAACGTTTGATGGATATAGGTTGTTATCGAGGAGTTCGTCATCGTATTGGTTTACCAGTAAGAGGTCAAAGTACAAAGAATAATGCACGAACCCGAAAAGGAAGAAAGAAAACTGTTGCCAATAAAAAGAAAGCAACTAAATAATAATTAATTTAAAAAATAATAATTTAACTGAAAAAGAAAAAATTAAATTAATATGGCAAAAAAACCAGTTTCAGCCAAAAAAAGAGTTGTAAAAATAGATAGTGTAGGTCAATTACATATCCATTCTTCATTCAATAATATTATTGTAACAATTACGAATGAAGAAGGTCAGGTAATTTCATGGTCATCAGCAGGTAAAATGGGTTTTAGGGGTTCTAAAAAAAATACTCCTTACGCTGCCCAAGTTGCAGCTCAGGATTGTGCAAAAGTAGCCTATGATTTAGGAGTTAGAAAAGCTAAAGCTTTTGTAAAAGGTCCAGGCAATGGTCGTGAATCGGCTATCCGCACAGTACATAGTTCTGGAATTGAAATAACCGAAATTATTGATGTAACTCCACTTCCTCATAATGGTTGCCGTCCACCCAAAAGAAGAAGAGTTTAAATATTTAATATACAATAAATTACAGAAAATAGTGATTATTTGTTAAGATTTAATTTTATATTTTTAAAGCATAAAAAATGGCAAGATATACTGGACCAAAATCAAAAATCGCACGTAAATTTGGTGAAGCAATTTTCGGTGCTGATAAAGTTTTAACACGAAAAAATTATCCTCCTGGTCAACATGGTAATATGCGAAGGCGGAAAACTACGGAATATGGTATTCAATTACGAGAGAAACAGAAAGCAAAATATACTTATGGTTTATTAGAAAAACAATTCCGTCTTACCTATGAAAAGGCTTTACGGAACCCAGGTATCACAGGAATTATTCTTTTGCAATTGTTGGAATCCCGTCTGGATAATATTGTTTATCGTTTCGGAATGGCTCCTACACGAGCAGCCGCCCGTCAACTTGTAAGTCATAAACACATTGTTGTGGATGGCAAAGTTGTAAATGTCCCTTCTTATCAAGTTAAACCGGGTCAAATTGTTGGGGTACGCGAAAAAGATAAAGCTATGGAAGTAATTCTAAATTCATTGAATGGATTTAATCATAGTAAATATCCTTGGCTGGAATGGGATGCCAATACTTTATCAGGTAAATATTTGTATATTCCTGAGAGAGAAGATATTCCAGAAAATATTAAAGAACAATTAATTGTTGAGTTATACTCTAAATAATAAAAAATTTAATTCATGGCTATATTAGCATTTCAAAAACCCGAAAATGTTATCATGTTAGAATATGGTGATTTTCATGGAAAATTTGAATTTCGCCCTTTAGAACCTGGTTATGGCATTACTATTGGTAATGCTTTGCGACGAGTTCTATTGTCCTCTTTGGAAGGTTTCGCCATCACTTCAATCAAGATTGAAGGCGTAGATCATGAATATTCTACTATACCGGGTGTCATTGATGATGTGACCAACATCATTCTTAACTTAAAACAAGTTCGTTTTAAGCAAATTGTTGAAGGTGTCGATAACGAAAAGGTAACTATCAAGGTTTCAAATACTACTGCCTTTAAAGCTGGAGATATTGGAAAATATCTAACTGGCTTTGAAGTGCTTAATCCAGATCTTCTTATTTGTGAACTTGATGAAAGTGCGAATTTTCAAATCAATATTACAATTAATAAAGGACGTGGTTATGTGACTGCTGAAGAAAACAGATTACCCAATGTTGAATTTGGAGTAATTCCTATTGATTCAATTTTTACTCCTATAAGAAATGTAAAATATCAAATAGAAAATTACAGGGTTGAACAAGTAACAAATTATGAAAAATTAGTTCTCGAAGTGGATACTGATGGTTCAATTCATCCAAAAGAAGCATTAAAAGAAGCAGCAATGATATTAATTCAGCATTTTATGCTTTTCTCTGATGAAAAAATTTCTGTAGAAATTGAGGAAAGAGAAGAAAGTGAAGAATTTGATGAAGAAATTTTGAGAATGCGCCAATTGCTAAAAACAAAATTAGTAGATCTTGAGTTATCTGTTCGTGCTCTCAATTGTTTAAAAGCAGCAGATATTGAAACGTTGGGTCAATTATGTAGTTATCAGAAACATGATTTGTTAAAGCTGAGAAATTTTGGCAAAAAATCACTTAGCGAATTAGAAGAGAAATTAGAAAGTTTAAATCTTACTTTTGGGATGGATGTTTCTAAGTATAAATTAGATAAAGAGTAAAAAAGATGAGACATAATAAAAAATTCAATCATTTAAGTCGAAAAGCGGCTCATCGAAAATCAATGCTGGCAAATATGGCCTGTTCACTGATATTTCACAAAAGAATTGCCACTACTGTGCCTAAAGCCAAAGCTTTACGCGTATATATTGAGCCACTTTTAACAAAAGCGAAAAGTGATAGCACTCATTCACGCCGTGTCGTATTTAGTTATTTACAAAATAAAGAAGCTGTTACAGAATTATTTCAAAATATTGCTGTAAAAATAGCTGATCGTCCTGGTGGATATACTCGTATTTTACGTACAGGCTATCGCGTGGGGGATAATGCTGAAATGTGTATTATAGAGTTAGTGGACTATAATGAAAATATGTTAAAAGAAAAAGTAACAAAGAAAACTTCACGGACCCGTCGTTCTTCTAAAAAGAAAACCTCTGAAGATACCGCTTCTGCTACATCTTTAACACAAAATACTCCATTAATAGAAAATAAAGAACAAACAATAGATTCAGAAGTTCCCGAAAATAATTGATTTTTAGTATTTAAAGGTTAAGAGAGATTATATTTATATAAGTTTAAAAGTTAATTGCCACAAAGCAGAAGCATTTTTTCATCAGTTTTTAGAATATAAGGTACCATTTGTGACTTATAGGTCAAAAAGTAGGCTGAAATCTTCTGAGAGGTCGAATATGATTATCTCCCGTTTTCCGCATTGGGACACCCTAAAAATTTTTATAAACAATTTGGTATAGTTCAGCTTGTTCTTTGTCCATGTTGAGAAGTTTGGATTTTGTTTGTTTTGATTCAGGCAAAATATAGGTGATTTGATACATATTTTGAGTTAATTCCTGAGCCCTTTTCAGCGACATAGCAGACTTCTTTTTGTGTAATTCTCTCCAGCTCTTTTAGTATGCAATAAGCCGTAAAAGCAATACAAATATGAGCTTCTATTCGATTGGGTATCCTGTGATAAATGGGACGTATGCATAAATCTGTCTTGGATATGCGGAAAGCTTTTTCAATCTGCCAAAGGTTCTTGTAATTTTCCATTACTTCTTCATCTGATAACCTGGTATTGGTCAGATAACCTTTGATACCGTCCCATCGTCCATCA
>JAGPGD010000087.1 GCA_018056165.1 Paludibacteraceae bacterium
ATTTCTATCATACTCATAGAATTGCCAAATATTAATTTATGTTGTGTTTTCATTTAATCTTTTTCTCCAAAATTACATTATACATTCTTATTTACCAATTTTATTTTTCATATTGCCGAGAACGTTTCGCCAGTAGCCGAAGTCGAGCCAATGGCTCGATTTGGGGAGATGAAGCATTAGCGCACATCTCCCTGCTACTGGCTGTTGTCGGAATGTGCCGTGCCGTTATTTATTACTGAAAATAAACTGTCTTCATACTCAGCTTCTATCCTTTTTTTAGCAGCATTAAAGTAAGCATTATCTAATTCAATGCCAATAAATTTTCTATTTAATCTCAACGCAGCAACACCTGTAGACCCAACACCCATAAATGGATCTAAAACAATATCATTTTCATTTGTTGCAATTTTTATTAGGTGTTTTAATAAATATATTGGCTTTTGTGTTGGATGTTTTGGATTATTAAGTCTTTCAGGTCCCATACATATTGGACCTTCTAAAAAATTATGCATTTCATTTTGTTTCCCAAAATTCCATGTATGATTTTTATTCCACATACATACTATCAATTCACAACTATTTAAAAATCCTGCTTTTCTAAATTTTGGAACAGGATTTGTTTTATGCCAGACAAAAAATTGAAAAGTGTCAAAAATCGGATCAAATACTTCATGCCATTTTCCAATTAAATTATATGAACAAAATGCAAAAATGTTCCCAGTTGGTTTTAAAATTCGTAAAAAATCATCTTTTAAATCAGCAGGGTTAAAATCTACAGCATCCCATTCTGCGAGATCGTTATTTATATCTGTTCTCCAATCAAATTTCATATTTCCAGTAGAATATTTACTTAAATTATAAGGTGGATCAGTTAATATAAAATCAACAGATGAATCTGGAATATTTTTTAATAACTGAAAACAATCTCCATTAAACAATTCATAATCATTTTTAATCATAAATAAGCCTTTTTAATTTTATCTAATGCTTTTATTATAAATGAAGAACTTTTTTTATATTCATCTATTACTATATCATAGCCTCTTTCTGAACAACAGATAAAATTCCAAAAATCTTTACCGATTAATAATTCATCTTTAGAAAAAAATTGTAACACTCGTCCTTGTTTCCATTCTTTATTTTCGCCAAATCTATTATAAGCAGTAGCAAAATAACATTTTATATTTGCATTATTACCTAAAATGTTAGATAATATAGCATATTGTTCAAAAATTGCTTCTTTTTCAGACCGTGCTTTTTTATTATCTAAATCACCTCCAATTTTCAATTCTATTAGATAATGTGTCCCATTTTCTTTATCAATCAAATAGTAGTCGCTTACATGAGTTTTATTTTCAATTTTTCCTGTTTTTTTTACATTTTTGATTTTTTCATAATGAGCAATGTCAGGTTTTAATGGGTTATTTATATTTTTATAGCCTTCTAATAATTCTGCAATAATTCTTGTTTGTTCAGGATATAAAGGACCTTCTACGCTTGTTTTTACTTCATAAAATAATTTCGCAATATTAATTGCTAATCCTTCAAGCATGTTTCCTAATGAACTATCTAAAGACCTAACTAATGCTGCATAATATTTAATATCCTCGCCTAAAGCATCTATAAAAATATTATTAATTTTCATATTTATTACGCCATCAGGATCGTCCACTTCCGATAAATGTCTTTGTTCAAATCCTTCAGCATAAGCTTTTACTGATGCATTAACTATTTGCCTTATAGATGTTTCAGTATCTACTTTTCTCATTTTATTTCCTTAAATAAATCTTATACCATTTATTACATTTTAAAACAATATTTTTTGTATTGATTTTATAGTTATAGGCACGGCATTTCCGACAACGTTTCCGGGGCATAAGAAGTTTTCACCGTAGCGATAGCGGAGGTGAAAATTTGGCGTAGCCCAAGCGACCGATAGGGAGCGCCGCTTATGCCCCGTGTTGTGCGCAGTGGCAACAATAGCAACCAGTTTTTTTCTGCCGAAGCCCACGGATGGGCGTAGGCAGGGAATAAGTTCTTAATTTTTTCATGTCAATAAATTTCTCTTTATATAATTTAAACCCGTACCCACGATAACAATAAATATAATTATCAAAGATATTTCCTGCGAAGGAGAAAATATCTTTGTGAATAACTGCCCCCTGTCGTCACCACGCATGAATTCAATAAAAAATCTAAACAGAGGATAAAGAGTAAGGTAAATTATTAATCTCCTCTGTTTTATGTATTTTTGGAAAACTATAGTTAACGTAATAAGAAAAATAATAGAAAGTTCTCTGGTTGGGAAACGTTCAAATTCATAAATATATATATTTATATTGCAAATATCACCATAACAACAACCACCAAGTAAACAACCAATACGTCCAATACCATGAAATAATGTTATCGATGGAACTAATTCATTCATATAAGCATTTATGTTGTAATTAAGAAATTTCAAGAAAATAGATATAGATAATAGAAAACCAATTAAGCCGAAATAAAACGTATAACCTGCGTTCACGATTTTAAAAATGTATGGTTTATCTGATAATTCCGGAAATATAAACCAATTAACAATATTTGAAATTCCTATTCCAATAAGAAACGATAAACCAAGGTAAATAATAATATCATCTTTTTTGATTTTTAAATCAGTAATATTTTTAAAATTACGATTTAACAAAATATATGAAAAAATAAAACCGATACCAGTCATAAAGTTAAATATAGGAAAAATGCCAAAATCAATTAAGGGATGTAGTTCGTGCATAAAAATTGGGCGGACATACTTGTCCGCCCATTCTCCTTAGAATATTTACACAGTTACTTCTTCTTTCTTCTGAACGAAAGCGAATATAGAACCGATTAGGAACAATATTACTGCAATCAGAGAGAAAAAGTTGAAAGTAATTAATGTTATGCCGGACAATACTGTTGCAACCAGAAGGCCAACACCGGCTACTACTGGTGATTTTTTCCCCATTAAACCAAAAATAAAGCCTAATAAAGCAGCAACAATTCCCAAAATCATATAAGTGCTTGCTGTTTCATTTATTGAAGATTGAGATGAGCCTGCAGCACCACCTATCCCAGCAGCGCAAGCACCTGCACAGATTGCGCCGGGTAACTGAAGGATTGAACCGATTATTCCCATTATCATAGGAACGTTTGATGTACCTCTTTTTTTTGTCGCCATAAAGAAACTCCTTTTATTTAAATTATTTTTGAACGCTATTTAATTGTTATTTCTATATTCTTATCAGCTGATACTCTTACCTTCCAGCCTTTCTTGGCCCAAATTTCTTTTGAAACTTCAAAGACTGATGCATCAGTTTGAGAAATACCTGGATTTAAATCACTGGCTACTTTTTTATTCAAATTTATTTGAGCTGCATAATAACCTGATGCCCCGACAGCAGGTTCATAAGTAACATTATTTGGATCTATTAACTTGACATCGGGCACACTGAAAGAACTGATCGGTTCTTTTGAAATATTTTTGTAATTAAAATTTACTGCTATAAATGTTGCGCCAGCTGGTGCTTTTTCATTTAAAAATTCATTGCCTACCCAGCCTCTTGGTGTAACTGAAGTTACAGTAACTGCAAATTTATCAGTTTTAATAGCTTCGTTCAACTTACCCTGTAAATCAGGCTCACTGCTCCCACCACAAGCCAATGCCAATGCGATCAGTAATAAAACTACTGAAAAAAAGGCAATCCCAGATTGAAACTTTTTCTGAATCATAATCATTCTCCTTTTTTGAAAATATTTTTTATTGATTTAACTAAAATTAGACCTGACGGAATACCAATTAACGAACCTAAAATAAAACGAATCGAATTAGTATCGAAAATGTTAATATATGTTAAAAAGTTTAATAACAATGCGATTGCAAGTGATGAATATAAAAGACGATATGTTTGTTTAAAATTAATGAATGGATATAATAGAAATATAACAATAATTGATAGGTATATGCCTGTGCAACGTGAGCATAAAAATAACTGTGTATTTCCTATAAAGAAAGATCTTTCTGGTTTTTGATGGCACATTAAGTGGAAAAAATTAAATATTTTATTATACAAAAGATTCCTTCCTCGGAAGCCGGGCACGGACGCCCGGCCAAAGTTTTGTTGCCATTGCGCACAACG
>JAGPGD010000032.1 GCA_018056165.1 Paludibacteraceae bacterium
TCTGTTATAAATTCAACCGACGCTATTTTGGTGAAGCTATCTTCGATAGGTTGCTTGTTGCTGCTGTAAGCTACAACTCCGATTTCAAGTCAAGAATTTATAATAGGTCTTCTTGCGGATAATCATAAATATTTTTTTTCTTGTTTAGTAAATTTATTGCCAGTACAAACAACTTTTAAATCATCATAGTTCTTAAATAAAAGAGAGATTGCTTTAATGAAATTTTTAAAATTCTTATATTCATTGTTTCTATTGCCAATATATAATATATATTTCCCAAAATTATTTTTCTTGATATTTTTTATTTGAGACAATTCATAACCATGGTAAATTACAGAAACCTTTTGTTCAGAAATTTCTGGGTAATATTTTAACAATTCTTTTTTTGTAGTTTCACTTACAGCTACAATGTGAGTAGCATGTATAAATATATTTTTTCTATTTTTTAACCAAAATGAAGACCAATTTTGAGGTTCTTGTTCTGGAATTAAATCATGAACTGTTATTATATAAGGAGTTTTTACATATTTTAAAAAATATGGATCGTCAAATGTAGGATGAAAAATTTCATAATCAAAATTTTGTAAAATGTTACAAGCATATTTATAATTAATTTTTCTAACGAGACGATGTTTATAGGGTATTCTTAATTTTCTTAAAGGATAATGAATTTTAGGTAGTATTTCTCTAATATAGATGTTTTGAGAATATTTTATTGCTATCTTCGGCTCAACATCCTTGCTAAAATGTTTTAATAATTCTACATAACTACGTGAAATTCCACCATATATTTGCATAAATGCCTGATGATCATATAATATTTTCATGCTTCTCAATAAATTTCTTCTTAAATTGTATTTTCATAAATTTGGAGTTCTTCATTAATAATTGATTTTATAATATTTATATTTGTGGAAGCAAAAATATCATAATAATATATGCCACCGCCATTTTCCAAACTTGATTGCAAATAATGATTGTGTTTTAGAAAATTGTTATAGGAATTATTTAAATGGAAATCCATCAAATTACCAAAATTATCATACACAATAAACTTATATCCAATACTTTCCAATGAACTTATTACTTCTAATGAATACTTAAATCCATTTTGATAATAATTAATATTATACTCAAAAAATAGAGAAGGTTTGTACTTTTCAATGAGATCTAAATTTTCAAATAAAATATCTAAATCAAAACCATCTGTGTCAATTTTTAGTAAATTTATTTTTTTATTATCAAGATTAATTATCTTAAAGATTTCATTTAATGAAATAAATTTTATTTTATTTGTAGTATCATTGGCTTCGATAAGCTGAGCTGTGCCATTTTCTCGAATTATTTTCAAATTTGATTTATTATCATGTCCACTCACGAATGCCTCAATAATTTTAAGATTAGGAATTATTTTAGCATTAAGTTTTAGATATTTTAAAAAATATTCTTCTCCCTCGACACACCATATATCAGAGGATGAATATGTCCTGAGCAAAGCAGCTGTATCTCCTATGTTAGCTCCAATATCTATTATGTTACCATTTTTTTCATTTTTTTCAATATGTGTTATAATACTACCTAATTTTTTATCATAATTTTTATATTTATTTTGATAACTTTTTAAAGGATGGTCGTTAGGCAAATTGATTTTATAATTTCCAACTAAATAAATATATTTTTTTTTTGAAAAAAATATATTTTTTATTCGTTTTCTTATTTTTAACATAATAGTAGTGCGGAATTTAAGAATTTATTCTTTTTTGAAAATTTCTTTTAATTTTTTATCCAAATTTTGAAAATAATTGTAAATAATATCAGGAGCATTTGAAGTTAATCTGTTCTGTAAAATAAAATTTTTATAGAGATTTTCATTTAGGTAAATTTTTTTTATTTCTTTCAAAACATCTTCGTTATTAGCATGTAAATTTAGAAAAAAAATAGCATTTTGATTTAAAATATCAGGCTCTGGTTGATTATTGGATCCCCAATATATAGGGATACAACCAGCTTTAATACTATCAAATATTTTCTCTGTAACGTAACCATTATTATTAGAATTTTCTGGACACAAATTAAATTTAAATTGCTGTAAATATTTTATTTTGTCATCGTTAAATATAGTAAATAAATCATCATCGTTATGCATAAAATTTCCTGGACAATTGATATAACCTATTTTCTGAACTTCTTCAAGAAAATATTTACGATCTCCAAAATAATCATTTCGACAAATGAAAGAACAAAATTTTAACCTATTATCAGTTGATGGAATTTTATTAATTTGATTACATTTTTGTTTAATTATTTCATAATTATCGGTTGGCTCAAAAAGCGTCATCAACCAATATGGGAAACGCAAATATTTATTGTTTTCCACATAATCAAAACCTAATGATAAATCAATTTCCTTATCATTAATAAGTAAGTCTTGATACTGATACCATGGTGATAATTTTACATGAACATTTTCTGCAGTATAAAAAATCTTATAATCACTTCTATTAATATGAATGGCTAATCTATCACCATTTACACCAAAAATACTTACTATTTTATTAGTATTTGCTAAATAATTTTTTTCAAGTATAAATTTGGCTAACCAATGATTTTCGACAGATTCAGTTTGTAATAATGAATAGTTTTTATTGTTATGTAATTGATAATTAAATATTTTTACCGAAGAATCTTTAGATATTTTTGATTGTCTATAATATCTTCGTAAAATTCTATATATTTTTCGAAGTTTTTCCATAATTATAAGCTGAGTACAAGTCACAAATGCAATTTTTGGTTAGACAAATTTCGTAATAAAAATTCATTTGATGTTAAGAAATTTAATTTTTTTCTTAGTCTGTTGTTCAAAATATCTTCTACTCGTTTTATATCCTGATCAGAGAGATTTTCAAAAGAAGTTTTTTAGGAAAATACTGACGAATAAGTCCGTTTGTATTTTCATTAGCTCCTCTTTCCCATGAATGATAGGGTTTGGCAAAAAAAATCCACCTTCAATTCCGAGCTGATCATTTTATGCTCGGCAAACTCATTGAACAAAAATAGTGTTTTCTATTAGAAGTTTTACGGAATACAATTCCTTATAGTAAATTGGGTGCGATTACAAATCACACCCAACCAACAGTTTATCTTAAAAAATTAGAGGATTTAAAAGCCATTTAAACGTCGTTTAAACAACATTTAAAACTTGTAGTGCGTAGCAGAATCGAACTGCTATTATCAGATTGAGAAACTGACCTCCTAACCATTAGAGGAACGCACCAGTTGAAAATCATTGCAAATATAAAGGATAATTTTTGAATTTTCTACAGAAAAGGACAAAAGTTCTTTTATTTTCGCATGATTTTATCGTTTTCAGGCTTTGCGTTCGGGCGGGTTTCGGATTACTTCACTGTCAACCAGCACTGAACTTGAATAGAAGCACAAAGCTCCAAGTTTGCACGTCACCCCGCCTGACGCAAGACCCGTGTTACCAGCCGTAATTATTTCTTTACTCTTATTTTCCACGCAAAATCAAAACTTATTAAGTGTTCATAATTGAATTTGTCAGTCATATTAGGTCTGAAAAAAGTCGGTCTATAGACAACCCCAAAGTGGAAGTGGTCACCTAACTGAAAATATGTTGGAAATACCAAGCCAATTGCATTATGACTTCTTTTTATCGGTTCTCTTGTCGGTGGTGGTGGGTCAAATCTGTCATAATATCTAAAGTCCCAAATGTTTTTTGCGTAGGATAGTCCGTATCCTAATGAAAAGCGTACAAGTCTATGATTATTAGAGATACTGGCATATCTTGAACTCATCAATTCATATTCACCACTTATGTCGACTGCTGCTGGGAATGGAACAAAAAAGTCTGAGACACCAGAAATCCCAACATTTAAGAATTGGTTCTTTGAATGATAATAGTCAAGTCCTACTGTTAATCCCCAAAATCCAGTATTAGTTTTAGTTTCTTCATTTTCAGGGTTTAGATTAAATGAATTTATGTGTGGCAATGATATGTGCAGGTGTAATTCTCCTTTGTTGTTTGCTTGTCCATATCTGTAATATCTGCTGATTGTATCTGTAGAGTTTATATAAATTCTTTGCGGGTAAGAATAACGTTTAGGATTTTTTCTGTCAACAAGCATTCCAATGCCATAATTGCAAAAAATGTTGCTCCAATACATAAAAGAGTTCTTTGGCTCAACTTCAAATTCTTTGGTCAGACTATCTGTCAAAGCAGTAATTTTTATTAGTTCTCTTTTTCTCTCAACATTCAAATTTACTTTGTTGTCAATCGTGTTAATTGTGTCATGGTTTAAAACAATTTTGCTCGGTTCGGTTGTATAAATAGTTATACTTTTATGCGACTGGTTCATAATTGTCGCGCAAGAAGTCAAAAGAATTGAAACTGTCAATATGTATAGTGTCTGTCTCATATTATGGCTAGTAACGTATAGTTTTTCTAATTAAATTTCAATTTTCTGACTATAAACGGCTTAAAATATGAAATATATGATATTTCATTAGTGAATATTGTTTTATAAAAAATCTACGAAATTCAAAATCATTCTCAACAATTTTATCACAATTTATCAAAACAAAGTTCCCATTTCTCCTAGTCTGTTCTTTTTCAAATGTTTGTAGGCTAAGTTGGTAACTTCACGTCCACGGGGAGTACGTTTGAGGAAGCCTTCCATGATCAGAAAAGGTTCATATACTTCTTCCAGTGTTCCAGGATCTTCGCCGAGAGCTGTGGCAATGGTGGTTAAGCCAACAGGACCACCATTAAATTTATCGATAATCGTGGTTAGAATTTTGTTGTCGATTTCATCCAAACCATATTTATCAATGTTTAAAGCTTCCAGTGCATAACGTGCAATTTTCAGGTCTATTTTTCCAGTACCTTTCACCTGAGCAAAATCACGTACACGACGTAATAATGCATTGGCAATACGTGGAGTCCCGCGGCTACGGTTACCAATTTCTGCGGCTGCTTCGTCTTCAATGGGAATATCAAGCAAACGAGCAGAGCGTTTTACAATCCCGGTGATGACCAAGTCATCATAGTATTCGAAATGACAATTAATACCAAATCTAGCTCGCAAAGGAGAAGTGAGCAAACCGCTTCGGGTAGTTGCTCCAATAAGCGTGAAAGGATTCAAATTTATTTGAATGGAACGGGCACTTGGACCTTTATCTATCATAATATCAATTCTGAAATCTTCCATCGCAGAATATAAATATTCTTCTACTACTGGACTCAGACGATGAATTTCATCAATAAAGAGCACATCATTTGGCTCAAGACTGGTAAGTACGCCAGCTAAATCACCTGGCTTATCCAGAACAGGTCCAGAAGTAAGTTTAAAACCAACATTCAGCTCATTGGCAATAATATTAGAAAGAGTAGTTTTTCCCAATCCAGGAGGTCCATGCAATAAAACATGGTCTAAAGGTTCATTACGCATACGAGCAGCTTGAACGAAAATTTTCAAATTCTCGACAATTTTGTTTTGACCTTTGAAATCAGAAAAGGTAATTGGTCGTAGAATATTTTCAAATTCCTTGTCAACGTTTCTATTGTTACGTATGTCAAATTTTTCCTCTTCCATGTTGATTAATCACTCAGTAGTTAATTCTCTGAAAATTTCTTCCAAACTTTTTTCAATGGGCTTTAAGGTTAAAATGGGGTTTTCATTTTCTACTGCAAAATTAAAAAGTTCACTTCGAATATCAGAAGAAGATGATAAAATAAAATGAGACAGATGAATTGTTTTTATAGAAATAATATTAGAGAGATTTTTTAATTTCTCCATCTCTACTGCTTTTGAAAATTCAATTTCATACTGGAAATGATTCTTCTCCGCATTGTTTATTTTGGAAAAATTTTCATAATCAGCTACAATTTCGCCTTTATTGATAACTATTACTCGGTTGCAAATAGCTTTGATTTCCTGTAAAATATGGGTACTGAGCAAAACAGTTTTATTTTTTCCCAGTGAACGAATCAATTCTCTAATTTCTTCCAGTTGATTGGGATCAAGTCCGGTGGTTGGTTCATCTAATATTAGCACCTTGGGGTCGTGTATGAGGGCTTGTGCCAATCCTACTCGTTGACGGTAACCTTTTGAAAGTTGACCAATTCGTTTTTTAAATTCTGGACGAAGTCCCACAACATCAATTAATTTATCAATTTTTTCGTTTTTATTTTTCCTCAAGCCATAAAGAGAAGCCACAAAAAGCAAATATTCTTTCACGTACATTTCTGCATAAAGCGGATTTTGTTCCGGCAAGTAGCCAATAAGCGATTTGGTCTTCAAAGGCAGTTCTTTTACTTCCCAACCATCCACTTTGACAGAACCCTCTCGATAAGGCAATGCTCCCGTAATAATTTTCATGGTAGTAGTTTTCCCTGCTCCATTAGGTCCAAGAAAACCCACAATATCGCCTTGTTTTATTTCAAAGGAAATATTGTTTAAAACTTTTTGTTTGCCAAAACTTTTTGAAAGATGAGAAATAGTGATAGACATTTTAAAAAATTATTCAAAAATTCTTTTCTTAAAAAATTGTTATCAATAAAATAAACCAAATAATAAAAATTACAAGAAACAAAAGTACTAAAAAATACTGATTCTGTTTTTAACCTCAAAGTACTTTGATGGTTATACTTTGTTACTCATTTTTACAAAGTTAACAAAATTAGAATAAAGGTAAGAGAAAGTTTTTTATTCTTTATTTTTTTATTAATTCAGTTTATCGAGTTGAGAAGCAATTAACATAAAGGAAATATTACATTTTTTCTTTTTTAGGTGATAATCAGTAAATTATTCTTTAAAAATTTTTGGGGTCAACAAGGAAAGCAAAATATACCAGCAAATAATGAGTGAAAAAGAATCCAGCAGAAAAACAGCGAAAAGGACAATACTTACCAGTATAAAAATATATTGAATTTCATTCCCTTCCCATCTTAGCGTCTTAAATTTTAAAGAAAACATAGGAATTTCACTTACCAATAATCCACTGAAAAGAACAATTAATGTTAATGTAATCCAGTAATTTTCAATGAGAAAAAAAGAAAATGAATAACTTAACCCTGCCCAAAAAATAGCATGAGCTGGTGTAGGTAATCCTAAAAAATAATTAGTTTGGCGGGTATCCAGGTTGAATTTAGCTAATCGCAAAGCTGAAAAAATAGGAAGCAAAAAACCAGTAAAAGCCAGCCAGAAAGGCAAATTGGTTTGTTGAAGTAAAGAAAAAGCAATGGCGCCTGGTGTCAAGCCAAAACTGACAATGTCGGATAAAGAGTCTAATTCTTTTCCTAAAGCAGAAGGAGCATTTAGCAAACGTGCCATTAAGCCATCTAAAAAATCAAAAAATGCTGCAATGAAAACAAAGAGCAAAACTATAGCATAATTTCCCTGAAAAGCAAAATATACAGCAATACATCCCGAAAATAAATTCAGACAGGTAATGAAGTTAGGAATATTCTTTTTCATACTTTTTGAAAATAAGTGTTTATTTATGAAAGAAGATTTTTTGAATCGATCCAGATAGTCACCGGTCCATTGTTGACTAAGGCAATTTTCATGTGAGCTCCAAAAATGCCTGTTTTTACTTGTTTCCCAATTTTTGTGCTTAATGTTTGACAAAAGAATTCATATAAGGGAATGGCTTTTCCTGGTTTTGCTGCTTTTACATACGAAGGTCGATTGCCTTTGTGAGTCATGGCACAAAGAGTAAACTGGCTTACAACCAGAATTTCTCCATTTATATCCATTACGGATAAATTCATTATTCCTTTCTCATCATCAAAGATTCGTAGCGAGGCTGTTTTTCCAGCCAACCATTCTGCATCTTTTTCAGTATCGTTCTCTTCAATCCCGACAAAAGCTAAAAGTCCTTTCCCAATAGCAGCAATTTTTTCACCATCTACTGTCACCGATGCTTCATCTACTCTTTGAATCAAAACTCGCATATAAGATTTATATTTAAAGCGAATCTAAATTGCTTTTAAAAAACATTTAAACATTGAATCGAAAATGCATGATATCGCCATCCTGAACCTCATAATCTTTTCCTTCGATGTAAATTTTCCCAGCTTCACGACATGCTGCTTCTGAACCTAAACGGATAAAATCATCATATTTTATGACTTCTGCCCGAATGAAGCCTTTCTCAAAATCGGTATGAATAACTCCAGCACATTGAGGAGCTTTCCAACCTTTTTCATAAGTCCAAGCACGCACTTCTTGTGGACCTACTGTAAAGAAAGTTTCCAGATTCAATAATCGGTAAGCCGATTTAATCAATCGTGAAACGCCTGATTCTGTTAATCCCCATTCTTCCAGGAACATTTGACGTTCTTCATAGGTTTCCAGTTCAGCAATTTCGGCTTCCAATCGAGCACAGATGACTAAAATTTCCGCATTTTCGTCTTTTATTGATTCACGGACAGCTTTTACGTAAGCATTCTCGTTATGAATGGAATTTTCATCTACATTGCAAACATACATTACTGGCTTGTCGCTCAGTAAATAAAGATCTTTGACAAGTTTTTTTTCTTCTTTATCCAGTTTAACGGTACGCGCTGATTTCCCTTGTAGTAAAGCTTCGCGATATTGAAGTAAAATTTCACAGATTCTTTTAGCTTGCTTATCACCACCTGTTTGAGCTTGTTTTTGTACTTTATTAATTCTGCTTTCAATGGTTTCCAAATCTTTCAACTGAAGTTCCATATCTACAATTTCTTTGTCTCGAACAGGATCAACTTTTCCATTCACATGAGCAACATTTTCATCATCAAAGCATCTCAATATATGTAATATAGCGTCTGTTTCACGAATATTGGCTAAAAATTTATTTCCCAAGCCTTCTCCTTTGCTCGCTCCTTTTACCAATCCCGCAATGTCCACAATTTCTACAGTAGTAGGTACAATTTTTTGGGGATGAACCAGTTCAGCTAATTTGTTGAGACGCTCATCTGGTACGGTAATCACTCCGATATTTGGTTCGATTGTACAAAAAGGAAAATTGGCAGCTTGAGCTTTTGTATTTGATAAACAATTGAATAAAGTAGATTTTCCCACATTAGGCAAACCTACAATTCCACATTGAAGACCCATGAAATAAAAAATTAGTTGGTAAAATCTTAAGCAATATTTCATTGCAAAGATACACAAAATCTCTCAAAGCTTTTTGTTCAAACAATAATGGAGTTAGTTTTGCTGACCCCAGATTTTTTCAATCACTCGAGGAAAATATTGATATTCTAATTCATGAACCTTTTTTGCAATTGTTTCAGGTGTATCTTCGGGAAGTACAGGACATTTTGCTTGAAAAATGATTTCACCTGCATCGTATTCATTATTTACGTAATGAATAGTGATGCCTGTTTCGGTTTCTCCTGCTTCTTTTACTGCCTCGTGAACTCGCATTCCATACATTCCTTTTCCACCAAATTTTGGTAATAAAGCAGGATGAATATTAATGATTTTTTTAGGATAGGCATTTATTAATAAAGGAGGTAATTGCAACAAAAAACCTGCAAGAACTACAGCATCTATCTTTTGCTCCTGCAAAAAATTCAATATTTTTTCTCCTTTTAAAAAATCTTCTTTTGAAAACGTAACAGAAGGTACTCCAAGTTTCTTTGCTCGCTCATGAACAAAAGCTTTTTCATTATTTGAAATAATGACTGGAAAAACAAAATTTGGATGATTAGAAAAATATCGAATAATATTTTCGGCATTTGAACCAGAACCTGAGGCAAAAATTGCAATTCTAATGGGCATAATTTTAAGTTAAATACTGCACAAAATTAGGAAAATTGTGCAAAAAAGTGCATTTTTTTCAATAAAACGATGGTTATTTGAAGAAAATTTTATTTCTTTGCAGCACAAAATTATAAAACAAATTTTATTTATAAACTTAAAATTTAAAAATTATGTCAGAAGTTGAAGAAAAAGTAAAAGCGATTATTGCCGAGAAATTAGGTGTAGATGAAGCTGAAATCACACCTTCAGCAAGTTTTACAAATGATCTTGGTGCAGATTCGTTAGATACCGTTGAACTCATTATGGAATTTGAAAAAGAATTTGGTATCTCTATTCCTGACGATCAAGCAGAAAAAATTACAACAGTTGGTGATGCTATCAACTATATTGAAAATTTGAAGAAATAATAAGTTTTCTCTTATGGAGTTAAAGAGAGTAGTTGTAACAGGATTAGGAGCAGTTACACCAGTGGGAACGACAGTTCCCATTTTTTGGAACAACATAGTTAATGGTGTAAGTGGAGCTGCGCCTATTACCCATTTTGATGCTTCTCAATTTAAGACACAATTTGCTTGCGAAGTAAAAGATTTTGATCCTACTCAATATTTTGAGAAGAAAGAAATTCGCAAAATGGATCTTTATACTCAATATGGGTTAGTAGCAGCCAAAGAAGCTGTAGAAAATTGTGGGGTAGATGTAGAGAAAGTCGATAAAAATGAAATTGGGGTGATTTTTTCTTCTGGAATAGGAGGCATTGCCACTTATGAACAAGAAGTGTCTAATTATTATCTCAATAAAGACGCTGGGCCAAAATTCAATCCATTTTTTATTCCAAAAATGATTTCCGATATTGCAGCAGGACAAATTTCTATTCAATATGGTTTTCATGGTCCTAATTTTGCTACAACTTCTGCTTGTGCTTCGTCAACCAATTCATTGATTGATGCTTTTAATTATATTCGTTTAGGAAAAGCCAAAATGTTTGTTGTTGGAGGTGCTGAAGCAGCTATTACACCAGCAGGCATTGGCGGATTTAATGCTATGATGGCAATATCAACCAGAAATGACGATCCAAAAACTGCTTCACGACCTTTTAGCAAAAGTCGTGACGGTTTTGTCATGGGAGAAGGAGCTGGTTGTTTGATTTTGGAAGAGCTTGATTTTGCACTTGCTCGCGGAGCAAACATTTTATGTGAACTCGTAGGTGGAGGTTTATCAGCTGATGCTTATCATTTAACAGCTTCTCATCCAGATGGTTTGGGAGCTATCCTGGCAATGAGTAATGCTTTAAAAGATGCAGAATTATCTCCAACTGATATTGATTATATTAATGTTCATGGTACTTCTACAGGCGTTGGTGACATTTCAGAAGTTAAGGCAATTAAAGAAGTTTTTGGCGAACATGCTTATAAACTGAATATTAGTTCGACAAAATCTATGACGGGGCATTTATTAGGTGCAGCTGGAGCGGTTGAAGCAATCATTTCTATACTTTCTCTAATAAATGGAATTGTACCACCTACCATTAATTTTACGGAAGGCGATGAGGATCCAGAAATTGATTATCGTTTGAACTTTACATTTAATCAAGCTCAAAAAAGAGAGCTCAATGCTGTTTTATCCAATAATTTTGGCTTTGGTGGACATAATGCAACAATCATTTTCAAAAAATATACTAAATAAGCTTGTGATAAATCTTTTTTCAAAAAAATTAAGGCTCTTTTCTCGCAAAAGAAAGGAGCCTTATTCTTTATTTTATAAGGTTTTAGGATTTTATCCCCACAACATTGATTACTATCAACTGGCAATACGACATAAATCAGCTCCAATCATTACCAAAAACGGCAAAATATTAAGTAACGAGCGTTTGGAATTTTTAGGAGATGCTGTGTTAAATTCTATCATCTCAGATATTCTTTTCCTTCATTACAAAAACAAAGATGAAGGATTTCTTACTACTACTCGTTCTAAAATTGTAAATCGATTTACTTTAAATCGGTTATCTCTTGAATTGGAACTGCAAAATTTGGTGAAAATAGCTAAACATGTAAATGTCAACAATATTAATGATATTTATGGGAATGCCTTAGAAGCTTTAATTGGCGCTATTTATCTTGATAAGGGTTACGAAGATAGCAAACAATTTGTTAAAAAAAGATTACTTTGTTTGTTGGATTTGGAAAAACTTGAAAAGGAAGAAATAAATTATAAATCTAAATTAATTGAATGGTGTCAGAAAAATAAAATACCCATTGAATTTGAAGTTGTTAGTGAAAATTTAAGCAAAGACAATAAACATGTTTTTCATTCTCATGTGTTGATTGATGGAAAAATTATTTCTGAATCAGAAGGCTATAGTAAAAAAGAATCACAACAAAATGCTTCCAGACTGGCTTATGAGCAAATAATTTCGCGTCTCCATGTTCAGAAACAAGAAATCTTTTAAAATGAAATTATTCATAATGAGGGCTTTAGTTCTTCGATCTTTTGATTTTGATATTCATGGTATTTTTAATAACTTTGCAAAATAAAACTTATAATTAACAATTAAAAAACCGAACCACTATGTTAACAGAAAAAATTGGAACAAATGCTGGCATTATATGGAATATTCTCCATGAAAATGGAGAAATGGAGGTAAAAGCCTTGAAAAAGGCAGCTAAATTAACTGAAAAAGATTTAAATATGGCTTTGGGCTGGTTAGCTCGTGAGGGAAAGATTCAGTTTAATGAACAAGAAAATGAATTATTTGTAAGTCTTATTTAAGCGAGAAAATTAAGGCGGTTCTGTTGATGTCCCGCCTTTTTAATTTTAAAATTACTTTCAAATTTTACCTCAAAAAAATTTCGTAAACAAAAAAATGAGTGTATATTTGCACTCACTTTATTCAACGCGAAAATAGCTCAGTTGGTAGAGCACGACCTTGCCAAGGTCGGGGTCGCGGGTTCGAGTCCCGTTTTTCGCTCTTTTTTCATAATAATGTTTTTTAAGTTTTAATAAGTGTTGCCCGGATGGTGGAATGGTAGACACGAAGGACTTAAAATCCTTTGGCCCTCAAAGGCTGTGCGGGTTCAAGTCCCGCTTCGGGTACAAATAATTTAATATCATAGTTTAATCAATTAACTATGATATTTTTTATGTGGAAATTAATAAATTAATTATTATCATATAAATTTGAAAATTAATTCGGTGTATTTGTACTTCTCTGGTAATCGAAAAAAATGAAAAGCCAAAATTATTTTGAAGTAACAATTGAAATATGGCGTTAACATAAAACTTTAATGAATAATTTATCTTTCAAAATTTCTTCGATAAAACAAACTTTTTTATTGTGTTCTTTGCCCTCTAAATGAAGCTTCCTTGCGTTCTTTTTTTAAATTTCGTTTTTATAAGCCTTTCCTTTTGTTTATCTTTGCAAATTTATAACTGAAAAAATCATCAGTATTTTTAATGACCTCAAAAAATGTTGATTATTCTATTAAAACAATCATTGGATGAAACTTTCTAATAAATACAACCCAGAAGGAATTGAGTCAAAATGGTATCAATATTGGTTAGAGTTTGGTTTTTTTCATTCAACACCTGACGAACGTGAACCTTATACCATTGTTATTCCACCACCCAATGTGACAGGTGTTTTACACATGGGACACATGTTGAACAATACCATTCAGGACATTCTGGTTCGACGAGCTCGTATGTTGGGGAAAAATGCCTGTTGGGTTCCGGGCACCGATCATGCTTCCATTGCCACAGAAGCAAAGGTAGTAGCTTATCTGGCTAAAAAAGGTATAAAAAAGTCTGATCTTACACGGGAAGAATTTTTAGATTATGCATGGAAGTGGACTCGAAAACATGGTGGAATTATTCTGGAACAATTAAAAAAGTTGGGTGCTTCGTGCGATTGGAACCGAACAGCTTTTACAATGGACGAAATTCGCTCAAAAAGCGTTATCCACGTCTTTGTTGATTTGTATGAAAAAGGGAAAATTTATCGAGGTATTCGGATGGTTAATTGGGATCCAAAAGCAAAAACAGCTTTATCGGACGAAGAAGTAATTTTTAAAGAACAAAACGGAAAACTTTATTACGTCAAATATAAAATTGAAGGTGAAGAAAATTATGCAGTCGTGGCAACCACTCGACCTGAAACCATTTTGGGCGATACAGCCTTGTGCATTCATCCTGATGATGCCAAAAATGCTCATCTAAAAGGGAAAAGAGTTATTGTCCCAATGGTCAATCGTTCCGTTCCTGTTATTGAAGATGAGTATGTTGACATGGAATTTGGAACAGGTTGCTTAAAAGTTACACCTGCTCACGATGTAAACGATTACATGCTTGGAGAAAAACATCATTTGCCTGCTATTGACATTTTTAATGATGATGGAACCCTGAATGAAAATGGTGCACCTTACACAGGAATGGATCGTTTTGAAGCGAGAGAAAAAATAGAAAAAGATTTGCAATCAGCAGGTTTACTTGAAAAAGTAGAACCGTATGTGAATAAAGTAGGTTTTTCAGAACGAACGGATGTTCCTATTGAGCCAAAACTTTCCACCCAATGGTTCCTGAAAATGAAAGAATTGGCAAAACCCGCACTGGATGCAGTTATTAATGATGAAATAAAATTATATCCACCAAAGTTTAAAAATACTTATCGGCACTGGATAGAAAATGTAAAAGATTGGTGCATTTCACGACAACTCTGGTGGGGACATAGAATCCCAGCATATTATTTGCCTGACGGTAGTTTTGTAGTAGCTGAGACCAAAGAAGAAGCTTACCAAAAAGCTCTCAAAAAAGTAGATTATCCTTTGACAATGGATGATTTACAACAAGATGAAGATTGTCTGGATACATGGTTTTCATCCTGGTTATGGCCTATTTCCGTTTTTGATGGTATTCTTCATCCTGATAATCCTGATATTCAATACTATTATCCAACAGATGATTTGGTTACGGCTCCTGAAATTTTATTTTTCTGGGTAGCAAGAATGATTATGGCTGGATATGAATATCGTGGAGAAAAACCATTCAAGAATGTTTATCTAACCGGCATTGTTCGGGACAAGCTCGGCAGGAAAATGTCCAAATCACTGGGCAATTCACCTGATCCACTGGATTTAATCCAAAAATATGGAGCTGATGCAGTACGAATGGGTATGTTGCTTTGTTCGCCAGCAGGAAATGATTTGCTTTTTGATGAAAGTCTTTGTGAACAAGGCAGAAACTTTAACAACAAAATCTGGAATGCTTTTCGCCTGATCAAAGGCTGGACAATAGTAGAAATTGAACAACCAACGGCATCAGTAAAAGCTGTTGAATGGTTTGAAAGTCAACTCAATAAATCGCTCGCAGAAATAGACGATTTGTTTGCAAAATATCGCTTGTCTGAAGCTTTGATGGTGGCTTATAAACTTTTTTGGGATGAATTTGCTTCGTGGTTTCTGGAAATTATCAAACCAGCTTATCAGCAACCTATTGATAAAATTACTTATGAAGCAGCTATTCATTTTTTTGAAATATTATTAAAAATACTGCATCCTTTTATTCCTTTTATTACAGAAGAACTGTGGCAAAATTTAACAGAAAGAAAAGAAGGTGAAAGTATTATGATTCAATTATTTCCACAGGCTGGAAAAATAGATGAAACATTACTTGAAAATTTTGAATCCACGAAACAAATTATTGCTAATATCCGGACTATTCGTTTACAAAAAAATATTCCCAATAAAAAGTCTTTAAAACTGCAAATAGTGGGCAAATCCGATCCATATTTTGATTCAGTAATTGAGAAATTGGGTAATCTGGATGCCATTGAAACAGTAAGTGAGAAATCTGCAGAAGCTGCTTCATTTCTGGTTGGGACAACAGAATTTGCTATTCCACTGGCTGGTTTCATCAATGTGGAAGAAGAGATTAAAAAGATTCAAAAAGAAATTGATTATCTGGAAGGATTTCTTGCTTCGGTAACGAAAAAACTGAACAATCAAAATTTTCTGAGTCACGCAAAACCTGAAATTGTAGAAAGTGAAAAGAAAAAACAATCCGATACAGAAAAAAAACTTACTTCTTTAAGAGAAACGCTTGCTGGTTTGATGAATTCATAATTTTTTATATTCTCCTGATAATGAATTGATATACAATTTTTTAAAAGAGATTAAATTTCAGGAGATAATATTTCTTTCAATTGAGAAAGTGCTTTGTTTTCTTTGAAAGTCATTTCTTCTTTTTGTTCAGAAGTTTTATCATCCTGACCACATAAATGGAGAATGCCGTGAATCATTACACGATACAATTCTTGCATAAAATCTGTTTGAAATTTTTCTGCATTACTTTTTACGGTATCAATACAAATAAAAATATCGCCTGAAATCAAATTTCTCTCACTGTCATCAAAGGTGATAATGTCTGTATAATAATCATGCTGAAGATATTTCTGATTAATTTCCAGTATTCGATTTTCATTACAAAAAATGTAAGCAATATCTCCGATTTTTTTATCATAATCTGCAGCTACTGCTTTTATCCAGCGATTAATTTTTCGTTTTTTTATTTGTGGCACTTTTACTCCTTCTGAAATGTATTGAATCATAGTGAAAATTTTAAATGACGTTTAAATTTTAAAAAAGCATTTAAAAACAAAACAGTGAAACTAAAATAAGAAAATAGTTTCACTGCATCAACTTTTATGAAAAAGATTTTTACTTGTTTTTATAAAAAACTGTTTTTCTTATATTTATAACATTTAGCTATTTCAATTGTGCCAACGCTTCCCTGATACGAGCGAATGCAATTTTGAGATTTTCGTCTGACGTTGCATAAGAAAAACGAATACAATGAGGAGCACCAAAAGCAACTCCGCCAACAGAAGCCACATGTCCCACTTCCAGCAAATACATTGCTAACTCAGCAGAATCATTTATGGTTTTGCCTTGATATGATTTTCCAATATAAGCACTGCAATCCGGAAAAACATAAAAAGCACCTTGTGGATCGTTCACTTTCAAACCAGGAATTTGACGAATCAATTCAACAACTAATTTTTTTCGACGTTCAAAAGCTTCACACATTTCACGTACGCAAGTCTGATCGCCGGTATAAGCAGCTTCAGCAGCCTTTTGAGCTACTGCACAAGCTCCCGAAGTATATTGTCCTTGCAATTTGTTGCAAGCATCGGCAATCCATTTTGGTCCAGCAATCCAGCCAATTCGCCAGCCGGTCATAGCATAACTTTTGGAAACACCATTAATGATCACAACCCGGTCACGAATGGTTTCAAATTGTGCAATGCTTTCATGTTTACCAGTGTAATTGATGTGTTCGTAAATTTCATCGGAAAGAATTATAATTTGTGGATATTTTTCCAGTACTTCAGCAAATTGTTTTAATTCTTCCTTTGAATAAATGCTACCCGTCGGATTGGAAGGAGAACAAATGATGAAAGCTTTGGTTTTCGGAGTAATAGCAGCTTCAAGTTGCTGAGCAGTAATTTTAAAATCCTGTTCTATGTCGGAAAAAACGCCAACAGATTTCCCTTCGGCCAGTTTCACCATTTCAGGATAACTTACCCAATAAGGTGCTGGTATAATTACCTCGTCGCCAGGATTAATGATTGAAAGCAAAACATTGCAAATAGCCTGTTTTGCACCAGTGGAGCAAATTATTTGATCAGGTGAATATTCCAGATGATTTTCCGATTTTAATTTCGCACAAATGGCTTTCCGCAATTCAAGAAATCCAGGAACAGGAGGGTAAAACGAAAAGTTGTTATCAATTGCTTGTTTTGCAGCTAATTTAATATGATGAGGCGTAAAAAAATCAGGCTCCCCAACGCTGAGATTGATTACATCAATGCCTTTTGCTTTTAATTCATTGCTTTTTTGTGACATGGCAAGAGTTTCAGAAGGCGAAAGAGCTGCTAAACGTTTTGATAGATTAATCATAATATTTCTTCTTTTTTTGTTATTATTATTGCACAAAATTAATCAAAAAATAGAAATTTCGACTATTTTTTAATCAAAAAGTTTTTTAGAATATTTAAATGACACAAAAATAAATATTTTTGATAAAACAATAAAATCATTCAAAATTCCTTTGTTAATTTGGCATAAATTCAACTAATGAGTTATTTTTACCTTTTTTAAACTCTTATTTTAGAGATAAATTTAATATTAATACAATAGATGTATTGGTGGGAATGATTAAATGTTGGATTTTTATGTTGAACCAACTCTACAATTAATTTCTTTGTTTTTACTTACTAAAGTTTCGCACTTTGATTTAATGATTTGAAAGACAGGAAATAATGAAGTGCAATTTAGTTATTTCCCGTCTGATTATCAATACATTATTGATTCCATTTTCGTCAAACTGCTTCCTGGAGTGGAGGAGCAAGCATTCTTGAAACTAATTCTGCTGTATTAGGACAATTCATGATCAACTCGAACAGTTCATCAATATCCTTCTCCAATGCTTCGCATATTTCACGCAGTAACTCCAAAAATAATCCCCAAAGACGTTCATCAAGTGTCTGCTGCAAATATTCCGCATTCATTACCCTGAAAAGTTCTCCCATCGATTCATAGTGCTCATACCGATATCGAAAAGATAACAAAATGT
>JAGPGD010000006.1 GCA_018056165.1 Paludibacteraceae bacterium
GGACGGCATTTATCAGGTGAATTCGGTTGAAGATATGAATGGTACGGACATTGGTTTTCAAGGTGAAAACAACAAGGTTTATTCTCTTGAAATTCATTCCCAAAACTTGCAACAGCGTTACACTTCTCTTTATTTGTATGATAAGATAGCAAAAAAAATTATAGAGATCGCTTCAGATAGTACCGTTTATACGTTTACAAACAAGAGTGGAACAGGTATTCAACAACGGTTTAAAATTATTGCCAGTTTGAATGGTGCTGAAGAAGGAAATGACGAAAGCTGGCTGCGTATTTTCCCATTAGATAAGAGGATAGGATTGGAGAACAGAAGCAAAGAAGAAGGACAGGCAATTATTTATGATTTAAGTGGTCGAATGGTGGAAAATTTTCCTGTGCAGTCACAAACCATTCAGATGTCTCCTCATGATTTAACCACAGGAGTTTATGTAGTAAAAGTTTCCACACAGAATGAAAAAACGATTAAGAAAATTATCATTCGCTAATGAATAAGCATACAAAAAAAATATTGACAGGTAGTTTTTTTGTTTCCTTATTGTTGTGGGGAAGTATTTTCTTTTTCTTTCCCCAAGAGATGACCAATGATGGTTTGAAAAAAATATTAAAAGAGAATGATAACGTTTATTATTTAGCCAATGTAAAGGAGAAAGAATTACCTGTTGCCACTTTCTCTTCTCAAAAAAGGACAAATAGCAGTAACTTTAGGAACAATTCTGTAACACCTATGGTCAGTTATACGCCTTTTCACCTAAATGTGAAAGTCGATAACTCTGTAGCAGCAGGAATGGAGAATTATTCCTCAGGAGCTCTATACAGTCAGAATATTGTATCGCCCGATCCTGTTAGTAATGGTGGTGGAAATTTAGGAATAGGTTTGATGGCAAGTCTTTCTTCAGGTCGGCATTCCAATTCCAATCGAAGTGAAGGAAGTGGTTTATCTTCTTCTGTGAACCTGGTTGAACCTTTTTCAAACAATACCCCTTCAACTTTACATCGTCAGTTAGTAAATGATTATATTCCCAATTCAGGAGGCACTGACCCTGGTGGTGATCCTGAAGGACCTCCTATTCCTGTGGGCGATGGCATAGGTTTTTTAATCCTATTAGCTTCAGGATATGGAGGCATAAAAATGAAACTACCATTTTAAAAAAACAAAATTAGAGAAATAGTTTCGAGTTAGACGCTTTGTGAAACATCTAACAACGTATGGGATACAGAATTTAGCCACGAGTTTGAAGTTCAAAATAGAAACATTTCATGAAATGTCTGTATAAGTTAATGATTACGAGTTTACTAAATTGATGTCATTTTTTAATAAAGGAAGAAATTTTTCTCATTAAAGACGGATGAAGTTTTTTTACAAACAAAATAATGGCCGTGATTTTCTGCATTTAATAAAATATTATTTTCGTTTAGTCGTCATGTTTGTTATTAAACAATTCTATGGTAAAACAAAGATGTCTTCCTTATCTTTTTTGAAATAATACCGCTCACGAGCAAATTTTTCTAAATTTTCATCACTCGATTTTAATTCATACAATTTCAACTTGTCTTCCTCTATCTTTTTTTTATAATAATTTAATTCCTTTTCTAACTGCTTATTTTTTTGATAAATTTGCCATCGGGAAATTAAATTATGCTTATCAAAAAAGACAAAATATACCATAAAAAGTAAAAAAACAAGGATATATTTATTCAATATAATCTTTTTGAACGTTTTAAAAATTTTCTTGATAAATTTCATCCTTACCTTACTTTTTAAATTTATACTTGAACTATTTTTTTACTATTGAGTTAACAAATATAATATGCTCGCATTTTTTAATAAAGTTACTTTGAACCTGTCAGTCGAATAATAAAATCAGCAGGCAATCCTCCACCAGAAATTGTTACGCTTCCTGAGTGAGAACCGCTTTCAGTTGGCTGATAATATATGTAAAGTGTGTAACCCACATCGGCATCTGTTTTGGAAATAATATTTGTAGAAACACTAAACATTTCACCAGAAACAATTACAGAAAGATCTCCTATAAGATTTTTTGTCTTGATAAAAAATGATTTAGTAGCATTATTACTCACTTTACCATAATCAAATGTTGCTCCTGAAGGCACAGGATTCCCTAAAATAATTTCTGATTGAATATCGGTAGAAGGATTTTTAGTGGTAAAACTTGCTTGTTCTGAAAAACCTGTCCCTGCACTATTTGTAGCATAAGCTTTAAAATAATACATAGTAGAAGGTATAAGATTAACAACCGAGACTGTAAATGCACCACTTACTGGAGTTGTAGTGCTAATTTTTATTCCATCGCCATCAGCAAAACCGTTCGTTGTACTATAATATATACCGGTTTCAGTAATTGTCCCTCCACCATCAGAAACAACCGTCCCTCCCAAAGTAGCACTATAAGCAGTAATATTTGATACCACAGGCGAATTTACAGTTGGTTTGACCACAGTAGTGTTATTTACATAAAAAGGTTCAGATGTTTTATTTCCCCAAATATATTCTTCCAACCCAGGAAAATCAATAAAAGGATTTCTGTTGTTTTGAATACTATACACCGCATCATTGCGATCAATTTCTTTTTGACTGACAGGATCTTCACGACTCCATTTCAAAAATAAGTTGATAGCATAAGAAGTAAGTCCAAGAGTAGAAGTATAGACGACTGAACCATTCCCATTTGTCCATGTCCCGCATTGATCGGCATAACGAGTAGCCATGTAAAAATAGGTACGGGCTAAATCGCCTTTATATTCATCAATCGGTTCAAAGACAGTTCCATTATAACCTGAAAAATTGGAAGTACCCAATTTGCTCCCATTACCAGAAGTATAAGTAGCAGATCCGACTTCTCCATAAGGATAATTGCCTCTTTTATTGTTTACGTAACCGTCGGTAGGATAAACATTGAATAAATCAGAATACATGGGAGAAGCACCATTAAACCAACTTTGTGGAGTAGTATGTTCACGATTGTAACAATCACATTCCTTACTGTAGTTTCCACACTGATCATTACCCCAAGTAAAGTTACAATTATTGGAATATATATCCC
Source organism: Paludibacteraceae bacterium (assembly GCA_018056165.1). Lineage (GTDB taxonomy): Bacteria > Bacteroidota > Bacteroidia > Bacteroidales > Paludibacteraceae > MVYY01. The sequence continues at coordinate 3,080 of JAGPGD010000006.1, forward strand.
AAATTTTACCTGTTGAAGGATTTATATCAGTTGTTTTGTATGCATTCCATAAGCCATCATAAGATGTGACACTATGTCCATTGGTGATAATAGCCTGAAAAGCTATTTGCAAATTGTTTGTATTTTTCCCATCCAATGTAGATGAAGTATAATAGTCTGCTGGTGGAACAGCCCAAATGATGAGAGAGAAAAATAAACAAAATAGCGTTAACAACTTTGATTTCATAAAATTTTTTATTCTTAAAAAGAGTCTTAAAATTAATTTTAAAAAACAAAGTTATAACTTTTCTGAAACAATAAAATAAAATCACAAAATAATTGTTTCAGTTAAAAATGATTTTAATTTTGATAATTAAATTTCGTTTGTAAATTCAATTTCTTTTTAATTTTAAAAATGAAAGAAAATCAGGATATATTTTTTATGCGACAGGCACTGGCAGAAGCAAAAGAAGCTGCGAAAAAAAATGAGGTTCCCATTGGTGCAGTCATTGTGTGTGGAGGAAAAATCATTGCACGAGCTCATAATTTGACAGAAACATTGATAGATGTTACTGCTCATGCAGAAATGCAAGCAATTACTTCAGCAGCTAATTATTTAGGGAGTAAATATTTAATGGACTGCACATTATATGTAACGGTTGAACCGTGTGTAATGTGTGCTGGGGCACTGGGCTGGTCACAGATTGGAAGAATTGTGTATGGAACTTCTGATGAAAAACGAGGTTATACCATTTTTTCACCTCAGGCTTTACATCCCAAAACCGAAGTCACATCGGGAATATTATCAGAAGAATGTAAAAATTTGATACAAGAATTTTTCAGAAAAAAAAGATAAAAAAGACATTTATTTTAAAAGTTCATAATAGGTAGCAAAAAATCTACCAGCACAGGTTTATTTCTATTTATAATTTCTTGAAATGTTTCCATATCTCCTTCTTTTTTGTTAAGAAAGGATGGTCTTGGGTTTCTCTTTCTACTTGTTCTAAAATTGTTAAAAACAAGTCACTAATAATAAAATAAAAAACTCTCATTATTTGTTTGTAAAAATACAACATTGTTTTTACTTTTGCATAACTTTTATCAAAGTTTGAATCTATTAAAAATATATGGAAAAGATTGTTATTCTTGATTTTGGTTCTCAAACTACTCAATTAATAGCTCGTCGTCTGCGTGAGTTGAACGTTTTTAGTGAAATAATTCCTTATGATAAATTTCCTAAAAATACAAAAGATATAAAAGGTATTATTTTATCAGGAAGTCCCTTCTCAGTGTATGAGCCGAAAGCATTTAAGATTGATTTGCATACCTTACCCCAAGACATTCCTATTTTAGGAATTTGTTATGGAGCTCAACTTATTGTAGAAAGTTATAAAGGAAAAGTAGAAGCTACCCATAATTGCGAATATGGACGAGCAGTGCTTTCCTACATAGATACAAATGACCCGTTGTTTCGAAATTTTCCTTCAGGTTCACAAGTCTGGCTGTCACATAGTGATTCTATTACTGAATTACCCAAAGATTTTATAAAAATTGCCAGTACACCCGATTTAGAAATAACAGCTTATCGGGTAAAGGGTAAAAAAATCTGGGGTGTTCAATTTCATCCTGAAGTTCATCATACTGTCAATGGAATGTTATTATTTGAAAATTTTCTGAACATTTGTGGATGTAAACGTGACTGGACACCTACATCATTTGTAGAGTCAACGATTACACAATTGAAAAAACAACTTAACAATGACAAGGTAATTTTGGGGCTTTCAGGCGGTGTTGATTCATCCGTGACTGCTATGTTGTTGAGCAAAGCTATTGGGAAAAATCTGACTTGCATTTTTGTGGATCACGGTTTATTGAGAAAAAATGAATTTGAAGAAGTTTTGTCAGAATATCAGCATTTGGGATTGAATGTTATTGGAGTAGATGCAAAGGACAGGTTTTATTCTGCTTTGAAAGGAATTACCGATCCAGAACAAAAACGAAAAATTATCGGAGCAAAATTCATAGAAGTTTTTAATGAAGAGGCAAAAAAAATTGAAGGTGTTAAATGGCTGGCTCAAGGTACAATTTATCCAGATGTAATTGAATCAATGTCGCCCTCAGGAAATACCATTAAATCTCATCACAATGTGGGAGGTTTGCCTGAAAAAATGGACTTAAAACTTTGTGAACCTTTGCGATTGCTTTTTAAGGACGAAGTACGTAAAGTAGGAATTGAATTGGGTATGATGCATCAATTTATCAAACGACATCCTTTTCCTGGTCCTGGATTAGCAGTAAGAATATTAGGCGAAGTGACACCAGAAAAAGTTCAGATATTGCAAGAGGCAGATGATATTTTTATCAAAAATTTAAAAGAATGGAATTTGTATGATAAAGTGTGGCAAGCGGGTGCCATTCTACTTCCCATTCAATCAGTTGGCGTAATGGGCGATGAAAGAACTTATGAAAATGTGGTAGCTTTACGTGCAGTAACTTCTACTGATGCTATGACAGCCGACTGGGCTCAATTACCTTACGAATTTCTTTCTAAAGTATCCAATGACATTATCAACAAGGTAAAAGGAATTAATCGAGTAGTGTACGATATAAGTTCCAAACCTCCAGCTACCATAGAATGGGAATAATGAATTTTTAGAAATTGATTGATACACATTCACATATTTATCTGGAAGAATTTGATGAGGATAGAAAAGAAGTAATTCAACGAGCAAAAGATATTGGTGTTCAATATATTATTTTACCCAACATCGACAGCAGTACTTTGCCGCGTGTACATCAAGTAGAAAAAGAAGAACCTGATTATTGTTTTGCCGCTATTGGCTTACACCCTACAAGTGTAAAAGAAAATTTTAAGGAAGAATTGGAAGTAATAAAATCAGAATTGCAGAAAAGAAAATATATTGCTATTGGTGAAATAGGAATTGATTTGTATTGGGATAAAAAATTTTATAAAGAACAGGAAGAAGCTTTTTGTCAACAAGTTGAATGGGCTATTGAATATGAATTACCTATTTTAGTACATATAAGGAATTCATTTGAAGAAACAATAAATGCACTTTCTTCTTATAAAGGTACCAAACTATCAGGTATTTTTCATAGCTTTGCAGGAACAATAGAAGAGGCAGAAAAAATATTGAATTTTGATAAGTTCAAAATAGGAATTAATGGCATTTTGACTTTTAAGAATTCGAAGTTGTCAAAAATAATTGAAAATATTGGCCTTAATCATATAGTATTAGAAACAGATGCTCCTTATTTGGCACCTATTCCTTTTCGTGGTAAAAGAAATGAAAGTGCTTATATTTATTATATTTGTCAGCATCTGGCAAAGGTATTAAAAAAACCAATGGATGAAGTTGACCAGCAAACAACCAGAAATGCAAATGAAATTTTTAAACTTTTTTATAGAGACTCATAAAACACATCAAATAAAAAATATTTTTATGAGCAAAAAATAAAAATAAAAAATAAATGTGTTGTATTTCATATTTTTTTTTTAACTTGCACCTCAAAATGGAGAGGTGCTCGAGTGGACGAAGAGGTGCGTCTGGAAAGCGTATATACGGTGTTGAATCGTATCAAGAGTTCGAATCTCTTCCTCTCCGCAATTCTTCATTTAAAAAGAATTAGTAATTAATAAAAATAAAAACAATAAATTTAGAAATTTTAAAAACAAAAACAATGAAAAAGGTATTTGCAATCTTATCAATTTTAGCGATTATCTCTTTTGGAAGCACAGTAAATGTTTCAGCTCAAGAAGTTGCTTCTCAAACAGACCAGGCAGCAGTGAACAATGATACTGCTTCAGCAATGGTTACAGATACAGCTCAGGCTGTAGAAGAAGTACAAGCACCAGCACCAGCAGAAGGTGGAGGAATGCACAAAGCTTTAAAACAGAAATTTATTGAAGGTGGACCTGCATGGATGGCTCCTATAGCCCTCTGCTTAATTATAGGATTAGCTTTGTGTATTGAACGTATTATTTATCTAAGTCTTTCTTCTACCGATACTAAAAAATTGTTAGCTGACATAGATGAGGCCTGGAGTAAAGGTGGGGTTGAGGCTGCAAAGGAAGTATGTCGTAATACCAGAGGACCTGTAGCCTCTATTTTCTATCAGGGATTGTCCCGCTTCGATGAAGGAGTTGAAGTAGTAGAAAAAACCGTAGCTTCTTATGGAGGTGTACAATTGGGTTTATTGGAAACCAATCTTACATGGATCAGCTTATTTATTGCTATTTCACCAAGTTTAGGTTTCTTAGGAACAGTTGTTGGTATGATTGAGGCTTTTGACCGAATCCAACAAGTAGGAGATATTTCAGCAACTATTGTAGCAAGTGGTATTAAAGTGGCATTGTTAACAACAGTGTTTGGACTTATTGTAGCAATAATTCTGCAAGTATTTTATAATTACATTCTTACTTTGGTAGAAGGAATGACCAACGATATGGAAGATTCTTCTATCTCATTACTGGATATCATTGTAAAATATACTACTAAAAAATAAATAATAAAGTTATGTCAAAAATTGTAGAAAAGATACCAACTATCATAGCAATAACTTTAGTAAGTATATCTGTAATATTGGTATTATTAATATATGTAGGAGGAAGCGGTGAATCTATTTATAATAGTGCGGGTGAATTAATGTCGGTTCCTCGTTTTACAGATGTTCTGATATATTGGACATACTTCCTCGTTGCTTTAACAATTGTTATCACCTTAGTTATGGTGGGGAGAACCAATGTAAAAAGTTATATTATTAATCCCCAATCAGCCATTAAATCTTTAATTCCAATCATTCTATTTATTTTAGTATTTGTATTATCCTGGATTTTTGGCAGCTCTGAGGAAGTAAAAATTATTGGTTATGATGGAAACCAGAATGTAGGTGATTGGGCAAGATTTTGCGATATGATGATTTATCCTGTTTATGTGATGCTTATTGCCCTCATATTAACAATTATTGGTGCACAAATTTATAAGAGCTTAAAATAGAGCATTTTTTAAAATTTATTTTAAATTAAAAATAAACATGGGGAAAAGAAAAAAAAGAAAAGTAGGGCAAATAAATGCCAGTTCTATGGCTGACATTTCATTTTTGCTTTTGATTTTTTTCCTTGTTACCACTTCCTTGAATGTGGGAACGGGTTTGGCAAGACGTTTACCGCCTCCCTTACCACCTGATCAGAAACCACCAGATATAGATATTAAGAAACGTAATCTTTTTGTGGTGCGTATAAATAGTAAGAATCAATTAATGGTACAAGGAGAAATAATAGATATCAAAGACCTAAGAAGAAAGGCAAAAGAGTTTATCAAAAACGAAAATAATGATCCAAATCTTCCAGAACTCGTAACTGAGAATATTGAATATTTAGGTCCCATGACTTTTACAAAAAATCATGTTATTTCTCTTCAAAATGATGTAGGCACAACTTACCAAGCTTATATTGATGTACAAAATGAGTTAATAGCTGCTTACAATGAATTACGAGATGAATTAGCTATGCAGCGTTTCGGCAAGCATTATCACGAATTGAATGAAAAGTTACAAGGAGCAATTCAGAAGGTTTATCCTCAAAAGATATCTGAAGCTGAACCCAAAAATTATGGAGGAGTGAAAAGTGGCACGAATTAGAGAAAAAGAAAAAAGAGAAATGCCGGCTTTGAGTACATCTTCATTGCCTGATATTATTTTTATGCTGTTATTCTTCTTTATGGCTGTTACTTCATTGAAAGAGGTGACCTTTAAAGTCAGAATTAGTCCTCCTCTTGCAACTGAAGTCCAAAAGTTAGAAAACAAGTCGTTAATTCGTTATATTTATGTAGGGAAACCGCTACCACAATACCAAAAGATTTATGGATCAGAAACACGTATTCAACTAAGCGATGCTTTTGCTGACGTATCTGAAATAGCGGAATATATTGTAAATGAGCGGAGTGCTATGAAAGAAGAAGATCAAAATTTGATGACAGTATGTATCAAAGCGGATAGAGATACACACATGGGTATCATTAATGATATTAAACAAGCTTTACGAAGAGCTTATGCGTTGAAAATTATTTATGCTGCCAATCCACGTCCAACATCTTAAACACTATTGACAACATAAAAAATAAATCGAGTAGGAGGAAAATAAATCATAGTTTCCTCCTATTTTATTTTCCGATCTTTTCACATAACCGTAAAGATGGGTCTAATCTAAAATTTGCTATTAAGTGGAATTTCTAATGGCAATTATTAGAAAAATAATTTATAATTATTTGAATTACAATATAATGTATCAACGAAAAATTGCAAAATTGAGGTTGTTTTTTTAAAGTTCTGAAAGTAGGAAATTCTTACTCGTTAAAGAGTGAAACAAAATATAAGTACAAAAATTTTTAATTATTTAAAATTGGCTTGGCAATTAAATATTTGTTTAGCGTAAAGTATTATACTTATACAAAAATCCTTATTCCCCGGTAATATAAAATCTTGCTACCTCGCATTCCTTACATCGTTACCACCAAACTATAAACTCTTGACTATCAACGTGTTTCAACTTAAGGTATACCTATAAGAATTATTTGAGATTTTTATTAATATTTTCCACATATTGAAGCAATTCTTTCCTACCTAATTGTTTTAAGGAAGAAGTTAAAAATACCGGTGGTAATTCTTCCCACTGTTGGAGTAAAATATTTTGATAATTTTGAATCTTTTCGTTTACCTGACTAGTTGATAATTTATCAATCTTTGTAAATATCAATGAAAAAGGGACTTTGTTTTTTCCAAGCCATTCAATAAATTCGATGTCGATTTTTTGAGGGTCGAGTCGAACATCGAGTAATACAAATAAATTTACTAATTGTTCACGATAAAGAATATAGTCTTCAATCATTTTTGAAAGTTTTTTTCGCTTTTCTTTCTGCAACGATGAGTAACCATATCCTGGCAAATCGACAAAATAAAATTGATTGTTAATTAAAAAATGATTAATTAACAAAGTTTTTCCTGGTTTTGAGGAAGTCATGGTTAATTTTTTCCGATGTGTCAACATGTTAATTAAGGATGATTTACCAACATTAGAACGTCCAATGAAAGCATATTCAGGTAAATTTCCTTCAGGACACTTCAAATAATTTTCACTACTTTTTACATATGTTGCCGATTTAATTTCCATGTTTTTTTAATCAAACAATAAAAAATCTGTCGATCACTTTTTAATTTCTATAGGATGAGGATTTAAAAGCTTTATTTCTTCATCATCCCGAATCCTAAATAACCACATACCTATAAAAGTTAACAACCCATTTATCATAAGCAACTCATAACCAAAAGCATAAGACATATATCGCATGCTAAAATAATTCATTGTGCCACAAATTAATGGAGATAAAATAGCAATATAAGGAATAGCTTTATCCTTTACTTTCAATTTAGTAAAAAGTCCAAAAGCATACATTCCCAGCAAGGGACCATAGGTATAAGAGGCAATGGTATAAATCGCATCAATGACACTTTTATTATTAATGACCTTGAAAATAATAATAATCAAAGCAAACACAATAGAAATGCCAATATGAATAATTCTTCTTGTGCGAATAGCTTTTTCCTCTTCTTGATGTTGAACGCCTAAAATGTCCACAGAAAAAGAGGTAGTAAGAGCAGCCAGTGCTGAATCGGCACTCGAAAAAGCTGCAGCTACAATTCCAATAATAAACAATGTTAAAACTGTATTTCCTAAATAATTGACAGCAAACATGGGTAATATCTCATCTCCCAATGCTGGTAAAACGATATTGTTCTGTTCTGCAAGTAGTAACAACATTGCACCTAAAACTAAAAATAAAAAATTAACCGGAACAAATGAAATCCCATACCAATACATATTTTTTTTTGCATCATGCAAATTTCGACACGTTAAATTCTTTTGCATCATATCTTGATCAAGTCCTGTCATAACAATAGCAATAAAAATACCGCTGAAAAACTGTTTAAAAAAATTCTGCTTAGTATGCCAATCATCAAAAACAAAAATTCGTGTTTTTTCACTATTAATCAATTGATAAACGATTCCATCAAATCCCATGTTCAATTGTTTTGAAACCTCTACAATAATTAATACTAAGGCTGTTATTAAAATAATGGTTTGAAGCGTATCTGTCCACACAATAGTTTTAATCCCACTTTTTTGAGTATATAACCAAATCATAAAAATAATACCACAAACAGTCAATTCAAAGGGTATATGCCACGCTTCAAAAACAAAATTTTGCAAAATTAAGGCTACAATATACAAGCGAGCCGCAGCTCCGATAGTTTTCGATAATAAGAAAAAAGAAGCTCCTGTTTTATAAGAATGTTTACCAAAACGTTCTTCTAAATAGGTATAGATAGTAGTCAAGTTTAATTTATAATACAAAGGTAAAAGCACATTTGCAATAATCAGATAACCAAAAAAGAAACCAAAAACAGTTTGCATATAAGTAAAATTGATACTTGGCACCATCCCAGGAACAGAAACAAGACTAACTCCTGAAATTGATGAACCTACCATTCCAATAGCAATTATCCACCAGGGTGATTTTCGGTTTGCTAAAAAGAAAGCATCATTATTGTTGCTTTTTCTACTGACAATAAACGAAATAAGTAATAAAACTGAAAAATAAGCAGCAATAATAAACAAAATAGTAGCACCTGACATTTTTTAATTCTATTTATTAATTAATTTTTTTTGAATTTGACAAAATTAGTGAAAAAATCTGAAGGATTAAATCTATAGGAGTGTTGATTCGCCAACTAAATTTTTGTAAATTTGCAATAATAATTGTATTTATAATTGATTATGGGACAAGAACAATTTCCTTCAATACTAGTGGAAAATGCTGTGTTTCAATTTGCTAAACTACCGGGCATTGGAAGAAAAACAGCTCTCAGGCTGACTCTTTATCTTCTTCAGCAACCTGAAGAAGTAGTAGAATTTTTTGGAGAAACACTGATTCGCTTGCGTAAAGAAATTCTTTACTGCAAAGTTTGTCACAATATCTCAGATACAGAAATTTGTTCTATTTGCGATAATCCTGCCAGAGACCACCAAACCATTTGTGTAGTAGAAAACATAAAAGATGTGATGGCAATCGAGAATACTCAGCAATATAAAGGAGTTTATCACGTGCTGGGCGGTATTATTTCACCTATGGACGGCATTGGACCAAACAACTTGGAAATTGATAGCTTAATTCAAAGAGCTAAAGAAGAAAACATTAAGGAAATTATTCTCGCACTAAGTACTACAATGGAAGGCGATACCACCAATTTTTATATTTATCGTAAATTAGCCCCTATAAAAATAAAAATCACTACTTTAGCACGTGGAGTTGCCATTGGAGATGAATTGGAATATGCGGATGAATTGACATTGGGACGCTCCATTCTAAATCGTGTTGAATTTAATCCAACCCTTAAATAAGATTTTACTATAAAACACTAATAATCAATATAATAAGTTATTTTTACACTCATTTTAACAGCAAAAAATGGACGAAAAAATTATCAAAAAATTACTATATATATACTATGGAATTTTTGTTGGTGGAGTTATAATAGCCTTGCTTGGTTTTATTTTTTCCCAGAACCACTCCCCTATTCCACCTCAAAGTAATGCAGGAATTACTTTATCCAGCTTATTGATTATATTTGTTATTGGTTCCATTCCTCTGAGTTTATATTTTTTCAATAAAAAATTAAGCAAATGGTCTGTGCTTGAAAATGAAGAACTTAGACTAAAGAAATACGAAAAAGGGGCTCGATTAAGATTGCTCATTATTGGTACAGGATTCATAATTGGTATCTTATTTTTTTATGTACTTCGTTTGCAATCAATGATTTTCTGTGCTGCTATTGCTGCTGTTGCTCTTATTTTTTGTAAGCCTCATCAGCAACAAATGAGGAATGATTTAAAATTAGAAGATAAAGAATAACTTTATTAAAAAGAACCAGCTTCTTAACTTCTAAGGGAAATTTATTTGTAAAATAACTATTCAAAAAAATTCAGGTAATGATTATTGCAGTTGATTTTGATGGCACAATTGTTAAGCATGCTTATCCCAAAATTGGCACAGAAATCCCTTTTGCCATAGAGGCACTAAAACGTCTGCAAACTGAATATCAGCATCGAATTATTTTATGGACAGTTCGCCAGGGAAAGGAATTGGAAGAAGCAGTTGAGTATTGTCGTAAACGCGGACTAGAATTTTATGCGGTTAATAAAAATTATCCTGAAGAGACAGAAAACGACTCTCAATCGAGAAAAATCAGAGCTGACATTTATATTGATGATCGCAATTTAGGAGGATTGCCGGATTGGGGAGTGATTTACCAGATGATCGTTACAAATACCTTTTTGGAGCCTTATTCTCAGAAAAATATAGAATATAAAAAGCCTTCCAAAAAAAATATCAAATCAATTTTCAATAAAAATAAAGAATAACGTAAAAAAATTTTTTATTTCAACATAAAAAACCATTATAAATTGGTTATATTTTTTATTTATAAAAAACCAACTTATAATGGTTTTATTTTCAATAGAATTTTTCAAATTAAGATCTGATTTTTTTAAATTCTTCTTTCATGAGTTGAATATCTTTTATCCAATCTTCAATATCATTCTCATGTTCAAGCTCTTGATTTAAAATAGTAATTGCCATTTGATGAGTAGTGAAATCCTTTCCATCTGTAAAACTGGCAATTTCCTGATAACGGTCGATAGCACAACGTTCTCCTCTTAAATTTTGTTCCAGAATCACTTCAATATACGGATCGGTTGGTGCTTCATAAGTACAACGTGCTAATTTCCCCCATTCTATTGGATTTAAAACCGGGGTACCACCCAACTGAATAATTCTGTCAACGATTAATTCTGCATGACTTAACTCTTCATTCGCATGAATTAAAAGTTCGGGCTCGATTTCACTTCTCATTGGACCTTCCATAAGCCTGGCGCCAATCCAGTATTGATAATACGCCAACCATTCTTCGGAAAGTGCGGCATTTAACATTTCAAGTAACTTGTTGACATCTACAGATGCAACTTTTATAGCTTCTTTCCCCATAACAAACAATTTTTAAAGATTAATGAATTCTTTTAAAAAATTTATTCATTCGACACAAGCAAAAGTAATAATTTTTTCTCAATTTGAAAATTATTCTTGTGTAAAAATAAGGAATTATTTGAAAGAAAAACAAATTTTGAATTATACGTATTTTTTGCTAATTTTTATGTAAATTTGCGTGCAATAATTTTCATACGTTTATTATTATATTTTTATCTCAAGGTGATATAAAACTTGTCAATAAATATATATACTTGTGAATAAGTTATTTTATCCGACTTGTTTTATGGAATATTTTCCTTGAAAAAATTTTTCAAAAACCATAAAAAATTAAAACTATGTCATTTATTGCAGAAAAAATTCAATTTGAAGGCTTAACCTTCGATGATGTGTTATTAATTCCTTCTTATTCGGAAGTTTTACCACGCGAAGTTGATTTATCCACTCGTTTTTCTCGTCATATAGAACTAAAAAATCCTATTGTTTCTGCTGCTATGGACACCGTTACGGAATCGAAAATGGCAATTGCCATAGCTCGAGAAGGCGGTATTGGGGTGATTCACAAAAATATGACCATTCCTGAACAGGCAAAGCAGGTAGAAATAGTTAAACGTGCGGAAAATGCAATGATTTCCAATCCTGTCACCATTCCTCAAGGTGCAACGGTAGGAGATGCATTGAAAATAATGAACGAATATAAAATTGGAGGAATACCTGTTATTGACGATGGGGGCTATTTAGTAGGAATTGTAACTAATCGTGATTTACGTTTTCAACGAGAATTGAATAAAAAAATCGATGAAGTAATGACCAAAGAAAATCTTATTACTACTTCACGAACTACCACATTAGAGGAAGCTGCTGATATCCTCCAGCAATATAAAATTGAGAAACTTCCAGTTGTAGATGAAAACAACAAATTAATCGGATTAATAACTTATAAAGATATTACCAAAGCAAAAGACAAACCAATGGCTTCGAAAGATAAAGAAGGAAGATTACGTGTGGCTGCTGCGGTAGGAGTAACTCCTGATGTGTTTGATCGGATAAAAGCCCTTGTAGCGGCTGAAGTTGATGCCATTGTGATTGATACTGCTCATGGACATTCAAAGGGAGTGATTGAAACTTTAAAAAAAACACGTCAATTATTTCCGGAGGTTGATATAGTAGTAGGCAATATCGCCACTGCTGAAGCTGCCCATGATTTAGTGGAAGCTGGAGCTGACGCAGTAAAAGTCGGTATTGGACCAGGTTCTATTTGTACCACTCGAATTATTGCAGGCGTAGGAGTCCCCCAATTATCTGCTATTTATGAAGTTTCTAAAGCATTAAAAAATACCAATGTACCATTAATTGCAGATGGAGGAATCAGGTATTCAGGCGATATTGTAAAAGCTCTGGCTGCTGGTGCCGATACTATTATGACAGGTTCATTATTTGCCGGTGTTGAAGAATCGCCGGGTGAAACCATAATTTTCAATGGACGTAAATTTAAGACTTATCGTGGAATGGGTTCTTTGGAAGCAATGGAAAAAGGTTCAAAAGATAGATATTTTCAGGACATGGAAGACGATATAAAAAAATTAGTTCCTGAAGGAATTGCTGGACGAGTTCCCTATAAAGGTACACTTTACGAAGTAATTTATCAGTTAATCGGAGGATTGCGAGCTGGAATGGGTTATTGTGGCGCTAAAACTATTACAGAGCTTCATAATGCCAAATTTACTCGAATCACAAACGCTGGCATCAACGAAAGCCATCCACACGATGTAACCATTACCAGCGAAGCACCAAATTACAGCAGACCGGAATAAAATAAAACTTCAAATGCTGAAAAAATCTTTCTGATATTACAACATAATGAATAATAGTACGTTTATCAAAGTAAAAGAAAATGTTAACTAATAATTATAAATTGCTTTACGAAAAAATCATAACCAATAACTAAAATAATGTACCAATGAAATTATCTTTTTATAAATGTGCCTTTTTTCTCTTGATCTCAAGCAGTTTGGCTGCACAAGTGAACGATCCAGTCTTGATGACTATAAATGGTAATCCAGTTTATAAATCGGAATTTGAATATATTTATAATAAAAATAACTCAAATAATTTTTTAGATAAAAAGACACTAGATGAATATGTAGATTTATTTATTAATTTCAAATTGAAAGTTGAAGAAGCAAAAGCTCAGGGAATTGATACCACCGCTGCTTTTATCAACGAATTAAAAGGTTATCGAGCCCAACTGGCAAAACCTTATCTGACAGATCAAAAGTTGGAAGAAGCTTTAATAAAGGAAGCTTACGACCGTATGAAAGAAGACGTGGAAGTAAGTCATATTCTGGTCAGAATTCCTCAAAATGCTACTCCTGCTGATACATTGACAGCATGGAACAAAATAAAATTGATTCAAAAACGATTAGAAAAAGAAGATTTTGCAAAAGTTGCCAGAGAAATGTCGGAAGACGAAATGGCTGAGAAAACAGGTGGCTATATTGGATGGATAACTGTTTTTCAGACGCCTTATTCTTTTGAAAGTATGGCTTATAATACGCCCGTTGGTTCTATTTCAAAGCCTGTACGTACTTCTTTTGGCTACCATATTATTAAGGTTCACAATCGAAGAAATTCTCCAGGCGAAGTGCAGGTTGCACATATTATGCGGTTTACTTCCAATGATCCTGAAAAAAATAAACGTGCTAAAGAAGTGATTGATTCTCTATATCAAAGAATTTTATCAGGAGATGATTTTGGAACTTTAGCAAAAAACTATTCTGAAGATAAACCTTCTGCTTCAAAGCAAGGAGAATTACCCTGGTTTGGAACAGGAAGAATGATTCCTGAATTTGAAAAAGCAGCATTTGCCTTAAAAAATATTGGTGATGTTTCAGAACCTATTCAAACGCCTTTTGGTTGGCATATTATTAAATTATTAGACCGAAGAAGTTTGCCTTCCTTTGAAAAAATAAAACCCGATTTAGAAAGACGGCTCAAATATGATGAAAGAGGCAAATTGCCACAACAGTCATTTCTGAAAAAATTAAGGGCTGAATACAATTACCAAGTTATTCCTGAAAGCGTAGAAGAATTTTATAAATTAGCTGAAGGTCATTCTTTAAATGATTCAATCTTTTTGGTTAACATTAGTAACTTAAATAAACCATTGTTTAGTTTTGCTGACAGAAAATATACACAGCAGGATTTAGCTAACTATATCAAAAAAAATCCTTCCACTCAAAAAACAATTCCAACAGAAATGATCAATGAAAAATTGAATGAATTTGTTGATAATGAATTGTTAAATTATGAAGATAGCCAATTAGAAAAAAAATACGATGATTTCCGCTTGTTAATGCAGGAATATCATGATGGAATTCTTTTGTTTGAAATCAGCAATCGTGAAGTGTGGGAAAAAGCAGTTCAAGATACTGTGGGTCTGGCTAATTATTTTAACCAGCATAAATCAGATTATAAATGGTCAAAACCCCATTTCAAAGGGCTGGTAATTTACTGTAAGGACAAAAATACTTTTAAAACAGCTAAACTTATTGCAAAACGCTCACCTGAAAAAGAAATAGAAAAGAATTTGCTAAATCGATTAAATGACAGTATTCAATATGTAAAAATTGAAAAAGGTTTGTTTGTTCAAGGTGATAATAAAGCAGTAGATAAATTTATTTTTAAGGTAAAAGATAATTATACTGCTCCTGAAGGTTATCCTTATGTCTTTGTTCATGGACGTTTACTTAAATCTCCAGAAGATTATACTGATGTTCGCGGAGCCATTATAAGTGATTATCAGGATTATCTTGAAAAAGAATGGATCAAAAAGTTAAGAACCAAATATCCTTTTTATGTGGACAAAAATGTTTTGAAAACAGTTAAGGAAAACTAATAAATTTTATCAAAGTTCTTCAACAACAAAATAAAAGCTAACTTGCATAGCTTTTATTTTGTTGTTTATAAGAGTCGGTTTATCTCTTAGTAAAAACTTCATGAGGTTAATTTATAAAATTTTTATTTTAAATTTAATAGTCTTTTTTTGTTCCTGTTTACATAAAACTCACGAAATAAGTCGTCAGCCCCTTCTTCAGGTTGAAGGCAATTATTTATATCTGGATGAAGTTCAACAGGCAATTCCTGCTAATGTTGCTAAAAAAGACAGTACTGAAATAGCTAATAACTTCATAAAAAAATGGATAATTGAAACTTTGATGTATGAAAACGCCAAACGAAATATTAGCAATCAAGAAGAAATTGAAAAGCTGGTAGAAGAATATCGAAAGTCGCTCACAATACATAAATATCAACAACAATTGATTCAGGAAAGATTATCCAGAAATATACCAGAAGATGAAATTAAGAATTTTTATGAAAAATACAAAGAACAATTAGTAGCTCAAGAAAGTTATATACAAGGATTATTGCTAATAGTTCCACCAACAGCTCCTCAAATAGCTACGGTACGGGAATGGGTTAAATCTGACAATCAAAAAGCACTGGAAAATATTGAAAAATATAGTTTACGTAATGCTATTGAATATCTTTATTTTGGAAACAAATGGATGCCATTTTCTGAGATTTTGAAGAAAATTCCTTTGCAAATTAACGATCCTGTCAGTTTTTTAGCTTCCAACTCATTTGTTGAGTTATCAGACAGCACAAAACATTATTTCTTGAAAATAAGTGCTTTTGTCCCTGCAGGAAAAACAATGCCTTACGAAATAGCGAAAGAAGATATACCCCATATCCTGCTCCACAAAAAAGAAGCTGATTTTATTTCTCAATTTGAATCAGAGTTGTATAACGATGCGATGAAAAAGAAAAAAATTGAATTTTTCAAACAAACAAAATAATTTTATAAAATCCTAATTATTAAAAAAACATTTTATTTAAAAGCTAAAATCAAATCAATTAAAATGAAAAAATTTTTTTGTCTTCTTAATTTTTTATTGTTAATATTTTGCTTACCAAATATAAATGCCCAAAAAAATTTAATTGATGGTATTGTGTGGGTTGTTGGTGATGATGCTATTTTGCGTTCAGAGGTTGAAGAATATAAATTGCGTGCTCAATATGAAGGTGTACCCATTCAAGGAGATCCTTATTGTGTCATTCCAGAACAGCTTGCTATTCAAAAACTATTCTTGCACCAGGCCCAATTGGATAGCATCACAGTAAACGAAAGTATCGTCAATAATCAGGTAGAAAATCGAATAAATTATTTCATTTCACAAATAGGATCCAAAGAAAAAATGGAAGAATACTTTGGAAAAAGTACAACAGAATTGCGTCAGGATCTTCGAGAAATAATTCGTGAGCAAATGATTATTCAACAAATGCAGCAAAAACTAGTTGGCAATATTAATGCGACTCCTGCTGAAGTACGACGTTTTTATAATCAATTGCCTGAAGATAGTATTCCAATGGTACCTTCACAAGTTGAATTGCAAATTATAAGTTATCAACCACCCATTCCTCAACAGGAAATCAACCGTATAAAAGAACAATTATTGGATTTTACAAGACGAGTTAATAATGGTGAAGCAGATTTCTCAGTCCTGGCAAGACTGTATTCTGAAGATATAGAAAGTGCAAAACGTGGAGGTGAATTAGGCTTTCTGGGACGAGGACAATTGGTACCTGAATTTGCAGAAGTAGCCTTCAATCTCCAAGATCCCAAAAAAGTGTCACGAATTGTAGAAACTGAATTTGGATTTCATATTATTCAATTGATTGAAAAACGAGGCGACCGTATTAATTGTCGGCATATCCTGCTAAAACCACACATTTCTGAAGAAGATAAACAGAAAGCTTTTCATACAATGGATTCAATTGCCAATTTGATTCGTAATCAAAAAATGACTTTTGAACAAGCTGTCATTTATTATTCTCACGATAAAAATACAGCAATGAATGCAGGTTTGATGTTGAATGAGAAAACAGGCACTTCAAAATTTGAATATCAAGATTTACCTCCCGAAATTGCGAAAGTCGTTTACAACATGAAAGTGGGTGAAATTTCGGATCCTTTTTTAATGATTGATCCTAAAACCAATAAAGAAGTCGTTGCCATTGTAAAAGTCAAATCAAAAATTGAAAATCATAAAGCCAATTTACGTGACGATTATTTATTGATAAAAAATTATTACGAAAACAAAAAAAGAGACGAGTTTTTGCGAAACTGGATTGCTAAAAAACAAAAGGAAACTTATATTAGAATTGATCCAGCATGGCAAAACTGTGAATTCCAATATCCAGGTTGGATAAAAAAATGATTTATCCTGCCAAATTCAATAATTTTACATGATTTCGTCCATTTTTAAAAAAATACTTAATTCTTGTTTTTTAGCTAACAAAAGAATTGTGTATCAATACTTTGTTATTCTTTTTTTGTTTTTTATTCCTTTTCTCGCTTTACAAGCTCAAAATAAGCCTAAACAATTAAAAGAAGAAATTTTAAAAGCACAAAAAGAATCAGAAAAACCACCAAAAGTCAAAAAGAAAGAATTAACCAAGCCTACAACAACCTTGCCCCCATTAAAGCCAGTAGCTCCAATAGCAAACCCTCTGGAAAATAAAAATGCTACGTTAATTTATCTGGAAAATTCTGAAATAGCCAGTTTTGATAAATTTCAGAATCCTGATATTCAGGTTTTAAAAGGAAATGTTATTTTTCGACATGAAAACGCATTGATGTATTGCGATAGTGCCTATTTTTATCCCAATTCAAATTCATTGGATGCTTTTGGTAATATTCGCATGGTGCAAGGTGATACTATATTTATATATGGTAATTTCTTATATTACGATGGAAATACTAAACTTGCGCGTTTAAGAAAAAATGTTCGCATGGAAAATCGGAAAACAGTTTTGACTACTGATAGTATGAATTATGATCGGATGATGAATTTGGCTTATTATTATACCGGCGGAAAAATTCAGGATGAATTAAATACTTTAACTTCTATTTGGGGACAATATTCGCCTGTCACCAATGAAGCCATCTTCAAAAACAAAGTTCATCTGGAAAACGAAAATTTTATGATGGATGCTGATACTTTAAAATACAATACCAAAACAAATATTGCCAATATAGTAGGTAAAACGCATGTGATTTACAAGAATGAGACAGATATTTATTCAACCAGAGGATGGTATAATACAGCAAATGATCGTTCTATGCTTTTAGACCGCTCTATAGTAGAACAAAAAAATGGAAAATCACTTATAGGAGATACCATTTTTTATGATAAAAGACAAAAATATGGAGAAGCTTTTCAACATGTTATTTTAAAAGATACAGTAGAAAAAACTTCACTTTTTGGAAATTATGTTTCTTATGATGAAAATTCAGAAAAAGGATTAGCTACCGATTCTGCTTTACTGGTTGACTGGTCATCGAAAGATTCTCTTTTTCTGCATGCTGACACATTAAAAACTTATAAGGATTCAATCTATAACATGGCTAATGGGTATTATCATGTGCGTTTTTTTAGAAATGATCTTCAAGGGGTTTGCGATTCTATATTTTATTCTGGACGTGATTCCATTATTTATTTATACGGAGAACCGATTCTCTGGTCAGAAGATTATCAAATCACAGGCGACTTTGTACAAGCTTTTTTGAAAAATAAAAAAATAGATCATGTTGTTATTCAACTATCAGCAATGGCTATTCAAAAGCATGATTCCATTCATTTTAATCAACTTTCAGGGAAAGAAATCATAGCTTATCTTGATAGCAATCAAATTAAAAAAATTGATATCAAAGGGAATGCAGAAACACTTTATTATCCTATTGACAGTAAAGATTCTACCATAATCGGACAGAATAAAACACAAAGCAGTTACGTAACCGTTTATATGAAAGATAAAAAAGTGGATAGAATTGTGTTGACACCCGCTTCTTCAGGAATAATTTATCCATTAGAAAAACTTTCAGAAAAAGATTTATATTTGAAAAACTATATCTGGCTACCTCATTTAAGACCACTGAAAAGCACTGATGTATTTTTGTCAAGTCCTTATGAATCACGCAGAAAGCCTCATTCAAGCAATGCAGAAAAAAATGTTTCTTTTTCCAATGCCCCTAATACAAATTTAGAAAAAAAAGATAATGCTATAAAGGGAAAAAAAGACACCAATCTTCAATAATTCTATTGTGCTAAATATCAAAAAGATATTTTTTACAATAACAATGCTTTCTCCGCTTGATGAACTTTTTCAAAGTTGAATTGTGATAAAATCTCGTTCTTGTAAACAATAATTTTATCATTACATAAATTACCGATACTTCCCTGGTGAATATGATGAATCTTTTTTTCAGGTTTAAAACTGCCTGTTTTAATTTCATTTCCTACTTTCTTATAAGCATCACGGAAAGGTTCTCCTGCCTGCACCAAACGATTTACTTCTTCAACGCTAAAAAGATCATCGTAACGTGGATCGTCTAAGAGATGAGTATTTACTTCTATTTTTTCTACCATCATTGTTGCTATTTCTAAACAATTCAACAATTCACTAAAAGCAGGAATAAAAATCTCTTTAATTATTTGAAAATCACGAAAATAGCCAGAAGGTAAATTATTAGTAATGGTCAAAATTTGTTGAGGAAGTGATTGAATTTTATTACATTTTGCTCTTAATAATTCAAAGACATCTGGATTTTTTTTATGTGGCATGATGCTGGAGCCTGTTGTAAATTCATCGGGCAAATGGATGAATCCAAAATTCTGAGAATTGTATAAGCATACATCGTAAGAAAATTTTGAAAGAGTTGCTGCCACGCTGGCAAGAGCAAAAAGAACAATCCGTTCCATTTTTCCTCTTCCCATTTGAGCATAAATTACATTGTAATTCATACTATCAAATCCTAATAAATTAGTGGTCATTTGCCTATCGATAGGAAAAGAAGTACCATAACCTGCAGCAGAACCAAGCGGATTCCGATTAGTGATTTTCCATGCTGATAACATAAGCTGTAGGTCATCTGCCAAACTTTCGGCATAAGCTCCAAACCATAAGCCAAAAGAAGAAGGCATGGCAACTTGTAAATGCGTGTAGCCCGGCATTAAAACTTCCTTATATTTTTCACTTTGTGCTATAAATGAATCGAATAACTCAACAACAGCGTGTACGATTTTTTCTATTTCAGTACGAGTAAAAAGTTTCAAATCCAATAAAATTTGATCATTTCTGGAACGGGCACTGTGAATTTTTTTCCCAACATCTCCAAGTTTGCGAGTCAACATTAATTCTATTTGTGAATGAACATCCTCTACCCCTTCTTCGATCTTAAAGTTTTCTTTTTCAATTTCTTGATAAATACTTTTTAACTCTTTTCTTAATAATTCCAATTCTTCTGGTTTAAGTAAACCAACAGCACATAGCATCTGAATATGAGCCAAAGTACCTATCACATCATATTTTGCCAGATAACCATCCCATTTTTGATCTTCACCAATGGTGAAAGCTTCTATTTTGGCATTTAACTGTTTTGAATTTTTATCCCAAAGTTTTGGCATATATAATAATTGTATTACTAAATAACTATAATTAATTTTGAATAAGTTAATTGTTCATATTTAGTGCTGAACTAATCGTATCTGCCAGCAAATTTACCATTTCTTTCAGTTTGCTATCCACCATCACTTTAATCATTAAAGGAATATCAGCTTCGATACTTAACTTCATATTTGTTTCATTTTCTGCAGTTTCATTTAATCGTATCCATGCATTCATTTTCACAGGAAAATATTCAGACTGAAACTTTACAATTTCAAAAGGTTTTCTTTCAATAATTCTAAAGCCAATTTTACCAAAAGTCTCAATGGAAAAATTAAAACTGTCTGCATCAAATTGCAAATCTTTTAATTTATCTTTTACTTCAGATTTGTTACCATCTAACAAACTTTCTAAATTTGTCAGATCGCTCAACTGATTAAAAACCTTTTCAATATTTGAAAAAATGGTTTTTACTTCACTTTCGTAGTTCGTCATTCAATTTATTTTTTTATGAAATTATCTAATCATATTTTATTTCCCCAACCGGCTGGATCTTTATGCCAATCTTCCAATATTGCATAATCTTCCTCAGAAATATATTTACTGGCCAAAGCTTGTTGAATAATGGCTTTATAATTGCACAAAGTGGTTAGTTTTACTTTTGCCGTCTTAAATTTTTCTTCAACCATTGGAAATCCGTAAGTAAAAATAGAAAATATACTCAACACTTGCGAACCATTATTTCGAATTGCTTCCACAGCTCTTAGACTACTTCCCCCGGTAGAAATCAAATCTTCTATTACTACTACTTTCTGACGTGGACGCAAATCTCCTTCAATTAAATTTTCCAGGCCGTGATCTTTGGGTGCGGAACGAACATAGATGAAAGGCAAACCTAATTCATCAGCCACCAGCACACCTTGAGCGATGGCTCCAGTAGCTACTCCAGCTATCACTTCAACCTCAGGATACATTTCCTGAATTAAACGAGTCAATTCAATTTTGATATAATTCCTAACGGAAGGATAAGAAAGTGTTTTACGGTTATCACAATAAATCGGTGATCTCCAGCCAGATGCCCACGTGAATGGATTATGAGGCTGCAATTTAACTGCTTTTATTTGTAAAAGTGCTGCTGCTATGTTTTTTTCTAACGTTTTCATCTCGTATTTATAAGATAATGAAATGATTATAATCCTTTGAAGCTATAATTTTATTTTTTACAAATTTAAGCAAAGTATTTAAGAATTTAAGGGTAAAAAATATTCTTTATAACATATTTATTATTTTGATGACAGGAAAAATAAAACAAATATTTTTCCAAAGATCAAAATGATTTCAAATGAAAAAATAAATTCTACATCGGACAATAAAATTTGTTAAAGATAGTAAAGTTATAAAACAAAATAAATAAATGAATTACTATTTATTTTATTGATTAACAATAACTTAATTTTTTTTACATTTATGCAAAATTATTATGTTATAAAAATTCAAAAAAGTTTTGCTTTTAAAAAAGAATGTACTTAAATTTAAAGCGGATAAAAAAATTTGGTATCCACTAATAATCATCTAAAAATATTTTATTGACATGGAAAAAACAATAACATTCAACGAGCTTCGTAGAATCAAAGATTCTCTTCCCTCCGGTAGCATCACAAAAATTGCAAATGAACTTGGTTTGGAAGAAGAAACTGTTCGGAACTATTTTGGCGGTCATAATTTTAAGAACGGAAAAAGTTGTGGCATTCATATTGAGCCAGGTCCTGATGGTGGAATAGTCATGCTGGATGATACGAAAATTTTAGATATTGCTTTACGCATTTTAGAAGAACAAAAAGAAAAAAAGGCAAATAAAGAAACAAAAAGCAGTGAATAATTTCACTGCTTTTTTTAATAACAAACAGGCATAATCAGAAAAAATATCATTCAATTTTTTCTATCAATAATTTTTATCTTACATTTATTTTCATTTTTCCACCGCCAAATTTTACAATATAACTTTTGGTTTTGCTTTTTATGTAAATATTTTTATCAAAATCAACAACCCTTATTTTGCTGATAACCTTAATAACAAAACAAATCCTCCCAAAAAGTTAACCACCGTCCTGTCGGATTTGCAATCTGACAGGATTATTTGCGGATTTTAAATCCGCTATTAAACCAGCAAAGGATTACAAATCCTTTGTGACAGAGAACTGCTTCCCCAGCCCGATTTGTTCGTAGCGCGCGTGGCAGCATCGTACCAACCTAAACTGTAATCCGTACTCAATGTCGCATCAGTGGTCCCACCACTTTTCTTTACAGCATTCACTGAATAAGGGAATGACATAAAATGCCATTTTGACGTTTGGTCGAAAGTAATTTTTGTTCTGACACCGCCATTTATCGTCAAACTGCATCCGTTTTTGTAAAATTCAGCCGCAGCGGTGGAAGTTTTGCCAAATATCATCCGGTTCAGTTCCAGAGCAGCAGTTGAATTGGTAGAAGACAAAAAACATACGGCACCCGCCTTTAACTGAATATCGGCTGAAGATTTTAATTTTCTCTGTTCAATTTTCAGTGAATCGGCTACAATAAAATTATTTGCTACATCTACTTCCGCCTGTGCATTGGAACGATTCAACCGCAAAACACCAATGACATTGGTCGTGCCCTGCGTAGTCTGGTCAAAACGTATAGTTCCCAAATTCTTGGTCGATTCATCTCCTAAAATATATAATTATTTCGTTTGAAATGTTAATTGTAATATTATATCGCCACTCGAATAATCCGTACTTTGATATTCGTAGGTATTATCAGTTGTTGGTTCTCCTTTTAAATCAAGATTTACATCTCTAAACGTATAGGACATTCTTTCTATTGCCGATTGTGTTTCTGCACTATTCCTTGTTTTGAAAGTAACTTTATCTCCACCTGTCAGAATTGTCATCGAATACAAGTTTTTTACCCATAAAGTTGCATCAATATAAAATTCACTCATCGGGTAGATAACTGGTTCGTCATTTTCATCCTTATCTTCAAACTGATTAATGTATTTTTCATCGGAATGGATTTTTATACTTCCACGAACAAAATTATAGACAATTTTTTGTGTTATTTCTGAAATTTGGATAGTCGGCAATATAATAAGAGAATCTGGCTGTGGAGGATATTCGTCTCGAGTTTCATCTGAAAAATGCACATTTACAACATAAGAGGAATCGTTGATTTCACTTCTATGGCTACTATAATAATTCACGGTATAAGAAACTATAGTTGAACGGATTGGTGCCTTATGAACTCCTGAAATCACAAACCCATATTTGGCATTCTGGCTAAAAGTATGAACAAATAAATTATTACCATTATTACCGGCAACCCATCCTCCTACAAGATTTTCAATATCATATACGGGAGTAGCTGTCAATTCAAACGAAGCTTCAAAATCGGTATTCCAACTAAAAGTTGACGGATTTGTTTTGTTAATGAACAAAAGAAAACACAAATTCTTTTTTTCTTTTGTAGCTTTTTCAGAATGTGCTTCGATAAAAATATTGTAATTAGTTGAGTCCGAAATATCCACATAAACGGTTTGTTGTTGGGTATCATCATACCTTCCGTAATAAACTTTGTAATTTTCATCAGGTTTATGAGAAGGTTTATAATTGACGACAACGGCTCTGTCAGGAGTGCTGTTATAGAGAATAAACATTTTTGTCGCCAGATAAGGGATATTGAACGTTACCTCATCTTTTTGAGGAGTTTGAACATTTTCATCGAATTTGTACACAATTTTATCTGAGAATTTTTTATATTTGCTTTGAGCAATAATATAGGAATATGGATTGGGACCATCAGGGATGTCTAAAATTGTGAAATTATTATTCGATCCTTGCAGAAGGTATTTTACAAAATTTTCGTATTCATCACCAATGTTCGATTTCAAATTCTTTTTGATATAACTGTCCAAATAATTGCGCCAATTTCCCAGCCACGTAGTTCCTTTAAGCAATGCGGCCGGGTTTAGTTTTTCACCCTCGCGATAGCTTCGCATGTAATGCAGAAAAGTGCCTGCCAAATAACAATAATAGATATTTCCCCACAGGTTTTGTGTCAAAATAGAGTAGTCCCAATAATCCCAGGAATTAGCAAGAAAATCATATATTGAATTGGATGATGTTCGTCCGTCCAGCAAGTATTGTTCCGATTCGCTGATGGGTATAGTATTTGCACCCCAAACCATTCTGTCAGAAAGATGAGCAGTGGCTTCCATCCAAAAAATATTTGAGGGATTGGCAGAAATGTAATAATCTTGTGTATAGTGCATATATTCGTGAGCAAGTACACTTCTCAGTTTTGTCGGGCTTTTTATGTCACAATTGATGGTCAAGTAACCTTTGATCATTCCTAAAAGACCGACTACGCCATCGTTATCTTCCATTTTTTTGACATAAACCGTAAAATATTCTGGTACCGGCAAATTATTGGGCGATTCCTTGAAAGATTTCCTCACTTGGTCTAAAAATTCGCCAATATCCTGAAGGTAGAGTGGTGCATTTCCGCTATGCCACGGTTGTGGTGTTTGCTCATATTTTTCGTTCATCGTTTTAATATCTTCGAGCCGGTAGTAAACAATAATATTACCGCGTTGGTATTTTTCCCATTCTTTTTGTGGTAATTTTTTTACTATAGTCGGGATCACAATTGTTAAATGGTTAGTTTCGAAAAGAAGTGTGCTATCTTTTAAACTGATGTATGAATTGTCATAATAGACCCATTTATGAGCTTTATTATCGAAATACATCGCCTTAATTTGTTCGATATTTTCATCATTGATTATTTTTTTATCGATGTTTTTTAATTTTATCAATAAAGGAATATCGAATGTTTCTCCAAAGCTGACAGTAACATCATAAGCGCTGCCTATATTCACAACACTGTCGGGTGGAGAAGGTGGATTGTCCAGTTTCACTATAGTCAGACGGAAATCCTTATCATAGATTTTTTCCGGAATGGTAACTTCAATGCTGTCAATTTTTACCGTCTGTGATTGGGTTTCCACGTTCAAGTTCTCGTCATACAGCACTTTGCCAAAAGGATTGACTTTGATGGTATCGCTCAATAATGGCTCACAATTGACATCCTGGACACTACAACGATAATAGGCTGGCGTTTTAGGCGAGAGTACCAGTTGCTGTTGGTTTACACTTATAAAATTTGCCTTTAAATCATTTTGCGACATATCTTCGAAAAGATCTACCCATGTGGTTCCGTCCGATGAAGCTTGCCATTTCACTGCTCCTCTAACTTTTAATGGCGGAACAAGCGTTACTATTTTATCTTCCACAATTTTTGAAGGAA
This sequence comes from Paludibacteraceae bacterium, assembly GCA_018056165.1. Lineage (GTDB taxonomy): Bacteria > Bacteroidota > Bacteroidia > Bacteroidales > Paludibacteraceae > MVYY01. Next base: position 29,032 of record JAGPGD010000006.1, read on the forward strand.
CATTATTGGAAGAAACCACATAAGAGTTTTTGTATTTCTCAGCAATCAATTCTTCTTCCGTAGCCAGTTGAAACGAAATGGTATCGGTAGTTACAAAATTTAAACATGGCAAACGGAACGGAGTTCCAGAAGATACATAAGTGTAAGTTGGCGATGAAGGATTGGTTACCTTACAATAATATTTGTTTTTAATGTTCTTATCATTAATAATTATGGTCAAAATTGGGTTAGGTGAATCACTTATAGCTTTATTATTTTCTGCGGAGATCCAATTATATTGGTTGGTAGTCAATGTGAAAGGTGCAATTTCTCGAATATCAATACGGAGGGTGTCGCCGATTGCAGTTTTAAATATTTTTTTCGATAGGTTTACTGGCTTTTGATTGCCAATACCATTTCTTAGTTGATCAGATACCGGCAAATCTTCAAAAGTAAAACGATTGTAAGAGAGCAACAGAGAAGATAGATTTTCATTTTCCAGCAAAGCTTTTGGTATACGATCTTTTATTTCGTTACTATCTAAAGCCAGGTAATTGAGCGTAGTAGGCAACATGGTAATGCCGGCAGGGAATTCTTTTATTTTATTTTTCCTGAACGAAATGTGTTCCAATTTCGTGAGCAGGCATAGTTCTTCAGGAAATACTTTTAATTGATTGTATGATAAATCGATATTATTTAGTAAGGGGAACGCCCCAAAATTTTCAGGTAATTCGGCAAGTTGATTATGATTGGCGTATAATGTTTTTAAATTTGTCAAGTTGTTGATCGATCTTGGCAAAGAAGATAATTGATTGTTATTCAGATTTAATTCTACTATATTGTTCCAGTTGTCTATCTCGTCTGGCAAAGAAATAAATTTATTATTGCTGAAATTCAAATTTTTTATCAAACTTAAATTACCCAGCGAAGCAGGAATTTCACCGGTAAATTGATTGTTATAGAGATGCAATGTTGTGAGTTTGCTGCAATTACCCAGACTTTCAGGTAAATTGCCCGATAATTGATTGTCATTCAACGTCAAAGCAACGAGTTCTGTTAAATTGCCAATATTGTCTGGTAAAGAACCACTTAACTGATTCTCATCTAAATGAATTTCAGTAAGTTGGGTTAAATTGGTGATTCCTGTTGGAATTGAACCTGTTAATTTGTTTTCTTTTAAATTCAAATAGGTCAGGTTTTTCAGATTGCCAATTTCATTGGGAATATTTCCGGTTAAATTTCCGGAATTTAAAACCAATCGCTGTAATTTTGTGAGGTTGCCAATGGACGAAGGAATATTGCCTTCTGCATGCCGAGGAATTTCCAATATTTCCAGATTTATCAAATTACCAACATTTTCAGGCAACTGTGCTTTAAGTTTTCCTGCTCCTGCATAAATGCTAAGCGTTTTCAACATAGTTAAATTGGCTATAGAAGCTGGTAATTCACCATCAAATTGTCCCAATAAATCTAACATTTGAAGAGCAGTTAAATTCCCTATTTCTGAAGGAATACTTCCCTTATATGTAAAATAACTTCCATTGTTCAACTTTAAGCTGATTACTCTTCCATTGAGCGTTACAACACCCTTCCATGTACTTACCGGTTGTTTTAAGTCCCAGCCGGTGGAGCCATTCAATGAATTGTGTACAGCTACCAGTGCCAATGAATCCTGTGTATCGGTTTTTAAAGGATAAGGTGTTATATAACAGGTAGAAGAAATATTCGTACCGAATTTATAAGCCACAGTGAAAGTAGAATTGTTATTTAGCACATAATAACCGTTGTACTGTCCACCCCAACCGAAATTGATATGGAACAAGCCATCGGTATCATAACCATCAAGGACTACTGCATGACCAGGTTCTCCGGGAAGTTCAGCATAGACAGGACGTCGGTTTTTAATTTCATTTATAATAAAATAAGAGTCTGTAAAGCCATTATTGAGATAATATCTAAAATAATCACTCATTGCTTTTTCGTAATCAAATCCGGATGGAGCACTGCCATAACTGCTTTCACAATAATTCATGTCCATTGCAATACCTACATGAAACGAAAGTTTTTTATAGTCTTCATTGGTTGGATTATTCCAATTGTAGGTCGTATTTCCAAAATCAGCACAAAGCTCTCCATAAGTGGGATGCGTATAACAATGTGAGCCAACACCTTTATCAGGATATTTGTAATAAGCCATAATTTGAACAAAAGCGGTTGCTACACAGCCTGTTGGACATCCTCCCACTTCTTCATGATTGAATTGATTAAGAGATATGCCCGCTTCGTCCAATAAAGGCGTCATAACAGGTTCTCCTGCTGAGGCTTTTTGAATGGCTGCTGGCTTGATTTGTAACGAATCTTCATAGAATTGAAGCAAAGAGGATAATTGAGGTGGAACACTATCAGCTTGAAATTGACCTTCGGGAGCATAACCCGCTACAGCAAAACGATTATTGTTTTGTGCAACAACAACAAATCCTTTTTCTACATTTTGAAAGACAAACACAGGCGTTGCTTTATAACTTGCTGATTGATAACACTGACTCAATACAGGCTTTTGATAAACTTTTCCCGGAGCAAAGCGGGGTGCATTGGTTTTGAAAAAATCTTCAGCAAATTGTTTTGCACCTGTCGGATTGGGAGTCTCAGCAAAAATGGAGAAATTCATTGTTCCTGTTAATAACAGAATTACCAACCTATAATAAAATGAAATATGAGTTTTTAATATAAATTTTTTCATTGCTAATGTTTTTTAATGTTGAACGATAATTTTCTCCACTTTGTGGAATTGTTCAGTGGCTACTGAAACAAAATAAACTCCATCAGGTAAATAATGATTTACTGTATAACTCTCATCCGAAAAAGTTTGGAACATCAATACTCCTTTAATATTGAATATACGGATATTGGCATTGAGAGGTTCGTTGCTTTCTGGAAGATCAATATGAATTACATTATCTTTTACTAAAGTAGGATAAATACTCAGGCCAGGAATGGGTTGATGTTGTCCACTTGCTTTTCTGATGACTTTCATGCTGAAGGAAGTAGTAGAATAACATTTGTTTTTATCGGTAGCTTTCAATGAAAATTGATCTCCTTTTGCAGGAGTAATTACCACAATATCGCCTGTCCCTATAACTTTACCATTTTGAATCCATTCGTAAGTGTAAGGTTCTATACCACCTGTCACTTTATATCCGATTAAACCAAGCACTACAGGAATGCCTTCTGGTACTTCTTCGTCGAACAATACAACTACCTGCAATGGGTCATTTGCTTGTGGCGGCAAAGTCATTTTTACAACGGTTTGAGCTTGCAGAAAAGAAAAGCCAAGCGTTAATACAAAAAATAATATAAATCTTTTCATGATTTTAGTTTTTAATTGTTCATTGAAATAGCCAATCGCAATCCTGTATTTTTACTTGTGAAAAATATTGTTGGATTACCTAGATAAGTACCATAACTATAGCCTGTAGGATTTATGTGTGAACGATATTTTACGTTGCAGGCAGAAAATCCCCAAAATTCATCATCCTCAAAATTACCGCCTCTGACTACTTTTTCAGTTCCAGTGTCAGGTCCTTTGGGATCAATTTGTAAATCAGGAATTGTTAACACTTCATTTATAATGGGAAATCCATAATGCTCATCATACCAATCATTGCACCATTCACTGACATTTCCACTCATATCATAGAGTCCCAGTTCGTTTGGCAGTTTTTCTTTCACGTTATGTTTGGTACCACCTGAGTTTAGAGAATACCACGCAACATCATCCAGTGTATTGCTTCCCGCATATTTATAATTATGTGTATTTTTACCACCTAAAGCTGCATATTCCCATTCTGCTTCCGTCGGAAGTCGAAAAGTTTTGCCCGTTGCTTGATTAAGGGCTGGTATAAATTCGCTGTTAATGGTGTTCCAGATGGTTTCGCTTACAGGTAAATCCAGGTTATTTGTTTCGTTATGGTCGGTATAAGGTAAACTTCCCTTTACTGCTAACCATAGTCCATTGGTAACTTCTGTTTCAGCAATATAAAAATCACTGAGCTGTACTTGATGCGGCAATCCAAAACTGGACTGTTCGCTGCTCCCCATTGTAAATATTCCGCCTTCCACTAAAATCATATTAAAAGTTACATTATTTACTTTAATAGAAATCTTCGTTGCACTTGCCTGGATAACTTTTATTTCTTTGGTTTTATTGCCAGCTTTAATCACAATAGTAGTTTCACGTTGGAATCCATTATTTGGTTCTGCACCCACCAGAAACCCTGTGTTTTTATTGCCTGAAGTGGCTGTAAGAGAAAGCCAATCGGCATTTTCAGTTGCTGTCCAGGAAGAGTTGGTTTTTACAACAATTAGGCTGGCATCTTTATCGCAGGTAAAGTGAATTTCTGATATGGAAACACCTAATGAATCGACCGTAACAATGGGTGGAGTATTTGGTTCTTCTGGATTACTCGGCTCTTCAGGATTATTTGGTTCCGTTGGATTTTCTGGAGGATTGGAAGTTGAACAGCCAACAAAAAACAATACCAGAAAAAAGAAAAAAGTGAGTTTTGTTTTCATGAGAATTTATCGTTAAAAGTTAATGGTTATTCTTTATGTTAGGCATACATCTTTTATCCATTTTGATAACATTTTTAGAAGTATTTCCCTTGAAATTTTAAAATGTTATATAATCAGTGGACAAGGTCGTATAAAATTGGGCTCTGCTTCCATTTTGAAGCGTAAAAACGGTTTGGGCATTGGAAGAAAATGTGAAAGCGAGCATCATAGCCCAAACACAAATAAGAAGAATAGTTAACTTTTTCATAAGCTGAGTTTTAAGAGTAATGAATTAATTTAATTTTACAAATTTTTTTGTTCAATAATAATAAAGATAATATATAATGCTAGGAATTGTGTTTTAAAAAAATTAGTGGATAAAAATAAAGTATTTATATTGATATTCAAGTGTTTAACTTGATAACATTTTAATGATAGATATTGAAAACAAGCAATTTTTCAGTTTTGCACCTTTTATTTTTTTAAGGAATTCCTTTTTATACAAATGTATTTAGTAATTGACGACATTGGTCAGCAAAAGGTAAAAAATAGGAAATATTTTGAATATGGATTTTTACGGTTATAAATCTTGTTCGCTAAATTTTTCTGTGAATCTTTTTAAGATACTGTAACTTGAACCAATAGTTCGATATTTTTCAAAAAGCTTATTCGTAACTAATTGATAATCAGTAATAAATTTGTTTTTCAAAATGAAGAATATAATCATATAAAAAGTTGATAATTAATAAGGTAATAAGGTTTATTCTTGTTGTTGATTATCGTTACTAAGGTTTTTCTAAAAAACAAGTTTCCTTTTCTGAATAGAAAGATCTTATTTGACACAACTAACCTTCGTAACCTGTGAATACTTCCTTTTTATCAACCTTATTACCTTATTTATAATTGCTTGTATAATATTTTTATATTGCACTCACGTTAATTTATATCGCTTATATGCGAATAAATAATTTTTTCATTTTTTGTTTCCATGTTTTTTATTACCTTGTATCAAATATTAATTTCAGTATCACGTCGCCGCTCGAATAATCGGTACTGACATAATTATACATATACGTATTATCCGGATCGGGTTCTGATTCACCTGTCTCTTTGTTTATAATTTTGTAATCAGTGTTTAGGTGAGAATAAGATATTTTTTCTATTGCCGCTTGCGTTTCCGCACTATTTCTGGTACTGAAAGCAACGCCATATGCATCTATCAAAGTTGCCATCGAATACAAGTTTTTCACCCATAAGGTTGCGTTGTCATCCCAATGACTCGAGGTTGCGATGACCGTTATATAGTTTTCGTCGTTATCATCGTTTTCGTTTTTCTTAATCTTATATTCATACTTGTTGATAGTATGTGCATTGCAATGAATTTTTATTTCCCCACGAACAAAATTATATTCGATTCTTTGCGTAACATCCCGATTGTAAATAGAAGGATAAGTAGTAGAAGCATCAAAAGGATCATCGTCAGGGTATTCCATACGTTCTTCTTCCGAAAAATGGACATTGACCACATAGGTAGAATCGGTGAGCTCACTTCTATCGCTGCTGTAGTAGTTGATATTATGATAAATTAAATTTCCATATGACACACTGTATGGCCGTATACGAACCCCTGGTAAAATAAAACTCCAATGTCCTGGTGAGAAATTTACAACATTCAAATCGGTCCCATTTTTTCCTGCAATCCATCCCGTATAAAGGTTTTCAATATCATATACGGGAGTAGCTGTCAATTCGAAAGAAGCATTAAAGTTATCACCTGAACTCGGCGATGTTGAGCATTTTTTGTTCACCAATAATAAGAAACATATATTTTGAGTTTCTTTTACCGATTCATCGGTTCGTGCTTCGATGAAGAAATTGTATTTGGTAGAATCGCTGATATCTACAAAAGTGGTTTGCTGGGTTTGGAAATCATATTTGGCATAGTAAACTTTATAATCTTTATCTTCATCGTGTAAACGTTTGTAATTTACCACCACTCCACGATCGGGTGCTTGATTGTACAATAGTAATACCTGCGAAGCAAGATAAGGTACGGTAATTTCAAATTTGTCTGTTTGTGGATTGTTATCCTCTTTTGCAAAATTATAAATCAATCGGCTGGCAAATGTTCCCTTATTTTCTGTACCAGAGTTTTTGATAAGATAACTGTATGGATTTCCTTCACTGCTCAAAATAGTGAATTTCTTGTTTTCTCCACTCAATATGTATCTGACATAGTCATCATATTCATCCCCTATATTTGAATTCATTGAAAATGCAACATAATTGCTTAAATAAGTTAGCCACGTATCTCCACTCATTTGAGTAGTTTGTTTTAAAAGAGTTGCCGGATCTAATTTTGTTTCTGCCTTGGAATAACTGCGCATATAGTGAAGAAAAGTTCCTGCCAGGTAACAGTAATTTACATTGCCAAACAGATTCTGGGTATAAAATCCTTTGTCCCAATAATCCCACGAGTTGGACAGAAAATTATAAATAGAATTTTCAGCTTTTCTGCCATCCAACAAATATTTTTCTGATTCACTGACCGGAATTTCATTCTCATCCCACACCATTCGATCCGTCAAATGTGCATTGGCTTCCATCCAGAATATATTCCCCGGATCAGGTGAGATAAAACCTGATTGAGTATAATGCATATATTCATGGGCAAGCAAACTCCGCAAGGCAATGGGATTTTCGGTAAAAGTATGAATTGTAAGATAGTTATTAATCATTCCCGATATTCCCACTATCCCGTCAGCATCTTCCATTTGTTTGATATAAACGTTAAATTTTTCCGGTATTGAAAATCCGAGTAATAAAAATTTTTCCCTTACTTCGTTCAGATATTCTGTAACATCCTGAACCAGGAGAGGTGGCCAGGCTTTATGCCACGGTTGGGGTGTTTGTTTTTTATCATAAATGGATTGCATAAAACCTGTTTCTTTATCTTTATAGTAAACACTTATATTGTTGCGTTCATATCCTCTATCGTAACCTGAAGTCCAGATATAAAAACTAACAGCTATGAAGGTGAGGTGATTGGTTTCAAACACCATAGAGGTATCTTGCAAACTGATATAACTTTTTTCGTAAGGAATCCATTCATGTGTTTCCTTATCCAGATATACGGCTTTATAATTATGAATATAGCAGCTGTCAAATGTTTTTTTATCAATATTTTTCAATTTTATTAGAAGCGGAACTTCAAAAGTTTCGGCAAAACTTACCGTAACATCATAAGCAGGCATGATTTGAATACTGTCGGGAGCAGGTGGTTGATTGTCCAGTTTCACTATAGTCAGACGGAAATCCTTATCATAGATTTTTGCCGGAATGGTTACTTCAATACTGTCAATTTTTACTGTCTTTGATTGGGTTTCCACGTTCACGTTCTCATCATAAAGCACTTGGCCAAAGGGATTGACTTGGATGGTATCGCTCAAAAGCGGTTCGCAATTAATATCTTGCACACTACAACGATAATAGGCTGGCGTTTTAGGCGAGAGCACCAGTTCTTGTTGCTTTACACTTACGAAGTTTGCCTTTAAATCATTTTGCGACATATTTTCGGAAAGATCAAACCATGTGGTTCCGTCCGATGAAGCTTGCCATTTAATTGCTCCTCTAACTTTTAATGGTGGAACAAGCGTTACTATTTTATCTTCCACAATTTTTGAAGGAACATTATTGGAAGAAACCACATAAGAGTTTTTGTATTTCTCAGCAATCAATTCTTCTTCCGTTGCCAGTTGAAACGAAATGGTATCGGTAGTTACAAAATCAAGACACGGAAAAATAAGAGAACTGCCGGAAAATATAAAAGTGTAAGTTGGAGCGGAAGGATTGGTTACCTTGCAATAATATTTGTTTTGAATGGTTTTTTCATCAATAATCACCGTCAAAATCGGGTCCGGAGTAGTGCCGACTGCCTTGTTGTTACTTGCCAATATCCAATGGTACTCGTTGGTTGACAACGTAAAAGGTGCAATTTTTCGAATATCGATATGAAGAGTATCGCCGATAGCTGTTTTGAAAACTTTTTTCGATAACATTACCGGCTTTTGATTACCAATGCGATTTTTTAGTTGATTGGATACCGGCAAATCTTCAAAAGTAAAACGATTGTAGTCTAATAACAACGCGGACAAATTCCCATTTTCTAGCAAAGTTCTCGGAATAGCACCTTTTATTTCGTTACTGTCTAAAGCCAGATAATTGAGTGTAGGAGGCAACATGGTAATACTGGCAGGGAATTTCTCTATTTTATTATTCCTGATTGAAATGGATTGCAACTTGGAAAGCAAACATAATCCCTCAGGGAATTCTTTCAAATTATTGTAAGATAAATTAATATCAGATAATGTTGGAAAAGCCCCAAAGTTTTCTGGTAATTCAGCAATTTGATTATGCTTGGCATATAATGTTGTTAAATTTGCCAGATTATTGATCGATGCAGGTAAAGAAGTTAATTGATTATTATTCAGGTTTAATTCTTCCAGGTTGTTCCAGTTGCCCATTTCATCAGGTAAAGAAGTAAATTGATTGTGACTGAAATCTAAATTTTTAATCAAACTTAAGTTTCCCAGCGAAGCAGGAATTTCACCGGTAAATTGATTATTATAAAGATGCAATATTTTGAGTTTGTTGCAATTACCCAAACTTTCAGGTAAATTGCCCGATAATTGATTATCACTTAACGTCAAAGCAACGAGTTCTGTTAAATTGCCAATATTATCTGGTAAAGGACCACTTAACTGATTTTCACCCAGATAAATCTCAGTAAGTTGGGTTAAATTGCTGATTCCTGTTGGAATTGAACCTGTTAATTTGTTTCCTTTTAAATTCAAATAGGTCAGGTTTTTCAGATTGCCAATTTCATTGGGAATATTTCCGGTTAAATTTCCGGAATTTAGAATCAATCGAGTTAATTTCGTCAAATTTCCTATCGAATGAGGAATATTACCTTCTGTATGCTGCGGGATAGCTAATATTTCCAAATTAGTTAGGTTATCTATATTTTCAGGCAATTGTGCTTTCAGTGTTCCTTGACCGGCATAAATGATAAGCATTTTCAATTCGGTTAAATTAGCTATGGTGCTTGGTAGTTCACCATCGAATTTTCCAAGTAAATCAAGTCTTTGCAAAGCCGTGAGGTCCCCAATCTCCGATGGAATAGTGCCACTATAAGTAAGGTAACTACCATTATTTAGCTTTAAGCTGATTACTCTTCCATTGAGCGTTACAACTCCTTTCCATGTACTTACAGGTTGTTTTAAATTCCAACCAGTAGAATTTTTCAACGAATTATTAAGGGTTACCAGTGCCAATGAATCCTGTGTATCGGTTTTTAACGGATAAGGTGTTATGTAACAGGTAGAAGAAATATTCGTTCCGAATTTATAAGCCACAGTGAACGTGGAATTATTATTCAGTACATAATAACCGTTGTACTGTCCACCCCACCCAAAATTAATATGGAACAAGCCATCGGTATCATAACCATCAAGGACTACTGCATGACCAGGTTCTCCGGGAAGTTCAGCATAGACAGGACGTCGGTAGTGAATTTCATTTATAATAAAATAAGAGTCTGTAAAGCCATTATTGAGATAATATCTAAAATAATCACTCATGGCTTTTTCGTAATCAAATCCGGATGGAGCACTACCATTATTGCTTCCACAATAATCCATATCCATTGCAATACCTACATGAAACGAAATTTTTTTATAGTCTTCATTGGTTGGATTATTCCAATTGTAGGTTGTATTTTCAAAATCAGCACAAAGTTGCCCATAAGTAGAATGCGTATAACAATGAGAACCAACGCCTGTTGTTGGATATTTGTAATAAGCCATAATTTGAACAAAAGCGGTTGCTACACAGCCTGTTGGACATCCTCCCACTTCTTCATGATTGAATTGATTAAGAGATATGCCTGCTTCGTCCAATAAAGGCGTCATAACAGGTTCTCCTGCTGAGGCTTTTTGAATGGCTGCTGGCTTGATTTGTAACGAATCTTCGTAGAATTGAAGCAAAGAAGACAATTGAGGTGGAACACTATCAGCTTGAAATTGACCTTCGGGAGCATAACCTGCTACAGCAAACTGATTGTTGTTTTGTGCAACCACAACAAATCCTTTTTCTGTGTTTTGAAAGACAAACACAGGCGTTGCTTTATAACTTGCTGATTGATAACACTGTCTCAGCACAGGCTTTTGATAAACTTTTCCCGGAGCAAAGCGGGGTGCATTGGTTTTGAAAAAATCTTCAGCAAATTGTTTTGCACCTGTCGGATTGGGAGTCTCAGCAAAAATGGAGAAATTCATTGTTCCTGTTAATAACAGAATTACCAACCTATAATAAAATGAAATATGAGTTTTTAATATAAATTTTTTCATTGCTAATGTTTTTTAATGTTGAACGATAATTTTCTCCACTTTGTGGAATTGTTCAGTGGCTACTGAAACAAAATAAACTCCATCAGGTAAATAATGATTTACTGTATAACTCTCATCCGAAAAAGTTTGGAACATCAATACCCCTTTAACATTGAATATACGGATATTGGCATTGAGAGGTTCATCACTTTCTAAAAGATCAATATGAATTACATTATCTTTTACTAAAGTAGGATAAATACGCAAGCCAGGAATGGGTTGATTTTGTCCACTTGCTTTTCTGATGACTTTCATACTGAAGGAAGTAGTAGAATAACATTTGTTTTTATCGGTAGCTTTCAATGAAAATTGATCTCCTTTTGCAGGAGTAATTACCACAATATCGCCTGTCCCTATAACTTCACCATTTTGAATCCATTCGTATGTGTAAGGTTCTATACCACCTGTCACTTTATATCCTATTAAACCAAGCACTACAGGAATGCCTTCTGGTACTTCTTCGTCGAACAATACAACTACTTGCAATGGGTCATTTGCTTGTGGCGGCAAAGTCATTTTTACAACGGTTTGAGCTTGCAGAAAAGAAAAGCCAACCATTAATAGTGAAAATAATATAAATCTTTTCATGATTTTAGTTTTTAATTGTTCATTGAAATAGCCAATCGCAATCCTGTATTTTTACTCAAGAAAAATACTACAGGATTACCTAAATATGTACCAGAACTATAACCTGTAGGATTGATACTTGAACGGTATTTTACGTTGCAGAAAGAAAATCCCCAAAATTCATCATCCTCAAAATTACCGCCTCTGATTACTTTTTCAGTTCCAGTATCAGGTCCTTTGGGATCAATTTGTAAATCAGGAATTGTTAACACTTCATTTATAATGGGAAATCCATAATATTCATCATACCAATCATTGCACCATTCACTGACATTTCCACTCATATCATAGAGTCCCAGTTCGTTTGGCAGTTTTTCTTTCACGTTATGTTTGGTACCACCTGAGTTTAGAGAATACCACGCAACATCATCCAGTGTATTGCTTCCCGCATATTTATAATTATGTGTATTTTTACCACCTAAAGCTGCATATTCCCATTCTGCTTCCGTCGGAAGTCGAAAAGTTTTGCCCGTTGCTTGATTAAGGGCTGGTATAAATTCGCTGTTAATGGTGTTCCAGATGGTTTCGCTTACAGGTAAATCCAGGTTATTTGTTTCGTTATGGTCGGTATAAGGTAAACTTCCCTTTACTGCTAACCATAGTCCATTGGTAACTTCTGTTTCAGCAATATAAAAATCACTGAGCTGTACTTGATGCGGCAATCCAAAACTGGACTGTTCGCTGCTCCCCATTGTAAATATTCCGCCTTCCACTAAAATCATATTAAAAGTTACATTATTTACTTTAATAGAAATCTTCGTTGCACTTGCCTGGATAACTTTTATTTCTTTGGTTTTATTGCCAGCTTTAATCACAATAGTAGTTTCACGTTGGAATCCATTATTTGGTTCTGCACCCACCAGAAACCCTGTGTTTTTATTGCCTGAAGTGGCTGTAAGAGAAAGCCAATCGGCATTTTCAGTTGCTGTCCAGGAAGAGTTGGTTTTTACAACAATTAGGCTGGCATCTTTATCGCAGGTAAAGTGAATTTCTGATATGGAAACACCTAATGAATCGACCGTAACAATGGGTGGAGTATTTGGTTCTTCTGGATTACTCGGCTCTTCAGGATTATTTGGTTCCGTTGGATTTTCTGGAGGATTGGAAGTTGAACAACCAACAAAAAACAATACCAGAAAAAAGAAAAAAGTGAGTTTTGTTTTCATGAGAATTTATTGTTGAATGGGTATGAATTTTCTGATTTATTTAAGAATATTTTTTAAGGTTAATTGTTAAAAAAATGTGAAATCAAAATAAAAAATGCTTTAATAAAAACAAGAGATAATAAACTATAATTTAATATACAAATATAACTTCTACCAAAGAAAAAAACTTCTCAAAATGTAAATTTTTTCTCTCAAAAAGTAAAAAATCGATTTTAATAATTTTTTTTTAATAGTTTAAATTTTTCTTATGATCGTTTGAATTGTTTTTTTAAAAAAGTTTAGCAGAAAATTGTTAAAATTGGTGAAAAATAGTGGGGAGTAAGAAATATCGAAAGGATAATAATTATGGAAGGAAATGATAATAAAAGAACTTAGTTTAAAAGGTGGAGATTACCGGACTTGAACCGGTTACCTCGACACTGCCAGTGTCGCGCTCTAGCCAGATGAGCTAAACCCCCAAAGAATTGTTTTACATAAAACAATACAAAGATAGGCAAGTTTTTAGAAATTATGCTTACTTTTGTTTAAAATTATTTTTAAATGGCTTATGAGAAAAAAATAATGGTTGATGATTTATTTTTGCTATCCATTTTTGATTTAATTGAAAATATCAGAAAGAGTTAAAAAGAGGTAATATATTGTATATATTTGTAGGATGAGTATGAAAGTAAATTGTAAGATTTTATGAAAGGGGAACAAATAATTTTGGGAATTGATCCAGGAACCACAATCATGGGTTACGGATTATTAAAAGTCACAGCATCTGATCCTGAGTTGATGATAATGGGTGTGTTAGAATTAAAAAAGTATCGTCAGCATTATGTAAAATTGCAGCAAATTTTTAAATGTACGCTTTCATTAATTGATGAATTTCATCCTGATTGCATGGCAATAGAAGCCCCTTTTTATGGTAAAAATGTACAATCAATGTTGAAGTTGGGTAGAGCACAAGGAGTTGCGATGTCAGCAGCTTTGTATCGAAATATTCCTATTACAGAGTATGCTCCTTTGAAAATTAAAATGGCTATTACAGGAAATGGAAGAGCATCAAAGGAACAAGTAGCCGATATGTTACGCCGTTTTTTGAAAATTAACCCTGAAAATATGTTGCCACAATTGGATGCCACTGATGGTCTTGCTGCTGCTTATTGTCATTATTTGCAAATGGGAAAACCTTTGTCTGAAAAAAAATATTCTAATTGGAAAGATTATGTTGCTAAAAATGGGGAACGAGTTGTTTTATCTTCTTCTCGTAATTTTCAAAAGAAAGATTTTTAAGGAATTATTTTAAATGCTGTTTTCTAATTCCTGTATGCGTTGTACTGTCTGAATTTCAGGAATTCTTTTTAAGTTTTCACAAATGTTTTCTATTTCTTCTGTGTCATGTACATAAAGTTGGAATTGAGCCGTAAAAATTCCATCATTTGTGGTTACGTTCAGTTCGCTGATATTTGATTCGTAATTTTCTGAGATGACTTTTAAAATTTCTATTAAAATTCCTTTCCTATCAATACCTTTTATTTCAAGCTTTTCTTTAAAAGATAATATTTTGTGAGTTGCCCACTCCACCGAAACAATTCTTTCACCAAAATTTGTTTTTAATTTAGCTGCAACAGGACATTGTCTCTTATGAATAATAATAGAATTGTCATCGTCAACATATCCAAGAATATCATCACCAGGAATAGGATGGCAGCACTCTGCCAATTTGTATTTTTTTCCTACATTTTCTTCTGTCAATTTCAGAGTACCTTTTAAATCAATTTTTTCTTCAGTGGAAGTAACCTCGGGCTTTTTATCATTTGAAGTTGAAATAAAAGGAATTTTTAAATATTTGCTAATTGTTTTTTGAGGTTTTTTAGGTTTAAATACGATGTTTTTTATCTCATCAAGATTTAAAACACCTTTCCCTGCCTGATAATAAAATTCGTTTGGTTGTGTTAAGTTATAGTGTTTTAGAATTTTATTGATATTTTCGTTATTTACAGGCTGGTTAATTTCGGCAAGAATTTTTTCAGTCAATTTCTGACCTTCCAACATGATTTTTCTTTCTTCTTTTTTTAAATATTCTTCGATGGCAGTTTTTGCTTTTGCTGTAACAACATAATCAAGCCATTCTTGTTGGGGCATTTGCTTTTGAGAAGTAAGAATTTCTACTTGATCTCCACTCTGAAGTTTGTAACTTAGAGGAACAAGTTTATGATTAACTTTAGCGCCAATACAATGCATACCCAATTCAGAGTGGATCAAAAAAGCAAAATCGAGAGCTGTAGCACCTTGAGCGATTGTTTTAATTTCTCCTTTTGGTGTAAAAACAAATATTTCAGAAGCAAATAAATTGAGTTTGAAATTATCAAGAAAATTAATGGCATCAGTATCAGGATGCTCTAATAATTCTTTTATGGTTTTAAGCCATTTATCTAATTCGGTTTCTTCCGTTTCTTTTAATTTATATTTCCAATGAGCAGCAAGACCTTTTTCAGCGATTTCGTGCATTCTTTCCGTACGGATTTGTATTTCAACCCAACGTCCACCTGGTCCCATTACTGTAACATGAAGAGCTTCATACCCATTAGCTTTTGGAATGCTTAACCAGTCGCGGATACGTTCAGGATGAGGAGGAAATATTTCTGTGATAGCTGAATAAATCATCCAGCATTGATCTTTTTCACTTATTCCTTCTTTTGGTTTGAAAATAATACGTAAAGCCAGAATATCATAAACTTCTTCGAAAGGAATATTTCTGGTTAACATTTTATGCCAGATAGAATAAACTGATTTTACACGTTCTTGCAGTGTAAATTCATAGCCCATGCTGGTTAGTTTTTCTTGAATAGGAGCAGATAATTCTTTATAAAATTTTTTTCTTTCCTCTTCGTCAATACTTAATTTTTCTTCTATTGATTTATAAATATCGGGATGTTCATATTTAAAACTTAAATTTTCTAATTCCGTTTTGATTCGGAAAAGCCCTAATCGATGAGCTAATGGAGCATAAATATATTGAGTTTCACCTGCAATTTTATATTGTTTGGCAGGTGGCAACGAATCTAAAGTCCGCATGTTGTGGAGTCTATCGGCAATTTTTATTAAAATTACTCGAATATCATCCGACATGGTGAGCAATAATTTTCGGAAATTTTCTGCTTGTGTTGAAGCTTTCTCACCAAAAACTCCTCCTGAAATTTTGGTTAACCCCTCCACAATTTTAGCTATCTTATCTCCAAAATGATTCCGAATATCATCTACGGTAAAATCAGTATCTTCTACCACATCGTGTAATAAAGCAGCGCAGATTGAAGTAGAACCTAATCCAATTTCTTTTACTACTATACGAGCTACTGCCAGCGGATGCAAAATGTAAGGTTCACCCGAATGGCGTCGCATTCCTTTGTGGGCAGTTTTGGCAAAATTGAATGCTTTTGTTATTATCTCAACTTTCTGACGATGATTTGAATTACGATAATCTTCCAGCAAACCTTCAAATTCTTTTTGAATCAATTCTTCTTCTTTCATTTGCTGAAGATTAACTTCTTCATTCAATGGCATATCTTCTTTTACTTGTTGTATGTTTACTTCTTCTGACATATTCTAATATCATAAAAATCTACTCTATTAAATAACCATATATTGCTAAAATTTGCTGGTTCTTTAGCAATTGAGTAACAAAATATGGTCAAAAGAGTTTAAGAAAAATCAATATCTTGGTAATAAAAGATTGATATCATTGGAAGGAATTCCAAAATATTCACCAATCAGCCTATTTACCAGAATTCCATTATAAATATAAACTCCGTGTCGGAAACCATAGCTTTCGGTAATAGCTGCATCTACATTCCCTGAATGACCAATTTTTAACAAAATAGGGGCAAAAATATTACTTAAAGCCATAGAGGCGGTTCGTGCTACACGAGCTGAAATATTTGGAATACAATAATGAATAATTCCATATTTTTCAAAAATAGGATTTCGAAGAGTCCTGGATTCTGAAGTTTCAAAACAACCTCCTTGATCCATACTTAAATCAATAATGATAGCTCCCTGTTTCATTGTTTTTACTAAATCCTCAGAAACCATAAATCTTTCAGAACCATTTATATAACGTAGATTTCCAATGACAGCATCGGCGGTAGTAAATGCCTTGAATAATACTTTGGGATGAATGACAGAAGTAAAAACCTGTTGTCCCAGGTGTTGTTGAATTTTTCGCAATTTATTAATGTCGTAATCAAAAATTTTCACCTGAGCTCCCAATGCTAAAGCAGTTCTTGCTGCCACAGAACCTGTGATACTTGCTCCAAGAATGACTATTTCTGGTGGCGTAATTCCTGCAACACTTCCCAACAATATTCCCTTTCCTCCATGTGCATTGCTCATTAATTCGGCAATAAGAGAAATAGCAGTATTCCCTTCAATTTCTGAAATGGAACTTACAACTGGATAGCCTTTCTGTTCATCGCGAATTAATTCATAAGCAATAGCATTCATTTTTTTGCTTATCATGAGCTTAATTATCTCGGCTGAAAAATTGCTTAATTCCAACATGGAAAAAATACTCGATCTGTCGCTCATATAACTTAATTCTTCCGCAGTTGGAGGTGAAATTTTTAACACTAAATCTGTTCCAAAAGCTTCTTCTTTACCATCTACCAAAAAAGCACCAGCCTCACTGTATTGTAAATCAGAGTACGACATAGCTTCGCCAGCTCCTCTTTCAATGTACACACTATGTCCTTCTTCTGTAACAATAGCTACTCCTTCAGGTGTAAGAGCTAATCGTGTCTCGATCTCTTGATTTTCTTTCGGAATTCCAATTGACAGATGAGGCTGCTTTGCTATTTCTTTTAAAAGGCGTTCTTCTGGAAATAACGAACGTTGTTTCTCGGCTTTAGTATCTACTTTTAGTGGCATGAAATTTTTTTTACTTTGATTTACAAAACTAATTACTATTCTTTAAATGAGCAAAAAATGCAACTATATTTATTATAAAACAATGGTTTTAGTCTTCTTATTAAGGAAAATACTAAGAAATCTGAAGCAATATTACAATTTTTTCTTGAATCAACTATCTAATAATTTTCTTTTTACATATTTTTGTAAGGAAAATGTTTACTTGAACTTTTTAATAGGTTTGGTTTAAATTGATGTATAATAAATAATTATATTAAAAAATGAGATATTTAAAAAGATTACTAATTTTAGGAATATTGTTGCCAGCATTCCTTTTTGCATCAAGTATTCAGAAAACTACCAAAACTTTTGCTGTAAAAGATTCTTCGGAACTCAAAATGGATATTTATACTATCGATTCCATATTTTCTTCTCCTCAACCCTGTCTGATTTTTGTTTTTGGTGGGGGTTTCAAAGAAGGAAAAAGGAATGAACCTGCCTACCAACCTTATTTTGATTATTTTACAAAAAAAGGTTTTATTGTGGTTTCGATTGACTATCGATTGGGGATGAAAGGGCAAAAAGCTCCTGGGGTTTTTAATACCAAACCTTTGGAGAATGCTATTTCTTTAGCGGTTGAAGATTTGTTTTCTGCAACAAAATACTTGCTTGAAAATGCAGAGGAATTAAATATTGACAAAAAATGTATGATTATCAGTGGTTCAAGTGCAGGCGCGATTACCGTGCTTCAGTCGGAATATGAACTCAAAAATCATCATTCCTTAGCCTCAGAGCTTCCAAATGATTTCAGCTATGCTGGTGTGATTTCCTTTGCAGGTGGTATTTTTAGCACCGAAGGTTTACCTTCTTACACAGTTCCACCTGCACCAACTCTTTTTTTTCATGGCAGTGCTGATAAGCTGGTACCTTATAAAGAAACTCGTTTTTTTAACAAAGGTATGTTTGGTTCCAAATCATTAACCAGCAATTTTTATAAGAAAAATTATCCTTATCTTTTTTATAGTATGGAAGGCTTGGGGCACGAAGTTGCCAGCTTTCCTATGAAAGAATTTTTGCCTGAAATTGAGCAATTTATCAAAAATTTTGTGTTTGAAAAAAAATTATGGATGGTTGAAGTTTATTTTACAGATCAACAACGCAAATCTGAGATAAGCATTACACCAAGTAATTATTATAAATAATTATAATGAATTCATTATCAATTATTTTAATCTTAAGAATTCCCCGATGCTTGCGTCGGGGTAGCTTTTGTTTTTATTTTTTTAGAAATTCCGGTGGCGAAGTCATAAAATTGGCGTAATACCTCGTTGCTTGCGGCGAGGATAGTCAATTTTAAGGAATTTCTTTATTTTTATAAAAGGAAAAACGTGTTAAGAAATTCAGGAATTTTGAGTTTTTGTCAGTATATTTGCAAAATATTTTGAAAAAGTGAGATAAAATTTAAAGTATGAAGCAATTTAAACGTACGCTGGTTACTTCGGCTTTGCCTTATGCCAATGGTCCCGTGCATATTGGACATTTGGCAGGTGTATATGTACCGGCTGATATTTATGTGAGATATCTCCGTTTGAAAGGAGAAGAAGTGATTTTTATTGGTGGTTCTGATGAACATGGCGTTCCTATTACTATACAGGCAAAAAAAGAAGGCATTTCTCCGCAGGAAATTGTGGATCGTTACCATTTTCTGATTAAAAAATCGTTTGAAGATTTTGGAATTTCTTTTGATATTTATTCCCGCACCACTTCAAAAATTCATCACGAATTGGCTTCAGAAATTTTTAAAACTATAAATGATAAAGGGGGTTTTATAGAAAAAACGAGTGAACAGTATTACGATGAAGAAGCCGGTCAATTTCTTGCCGATCGATATATTGTGGGAAAATGTCCGCATTGCGGAAACGAAAATGCTTACGGTGATCAGTGCGAAGCTTGCGGTTCCTCACTCAATCCTACTGATTTGATTAATCCTCGTTCTGCGATTACGGGAAATATTCCCGTACTGCGTGAGACAAAACACTGGTATTTGCCTCTCGATCAGCATGAAAAATGGCTGCGGCATTGGATTTTGGAAGAGCACAAGGAATGGAAACCAAATGTTTACGGACAATGCAAAAGCTGGCTGGATATGGGTTTACAACCGCGTGCCGTAAGTCGCGATTTGGACTGGGGCATTCCCGTTCCACTCGAAGGTGCCGAAGGAAAAGTATTGTATGTCTGGTTTGACGCTCCTATTGGTTATATTTCTAATACCAAAGAACTTTTGCCCGACAGTTGGGAAAAATGGTGGAAAAGTGAAGATACTCGTTTGATTCATTTTATCGGAAAAGATAATATTGTTTTCCATTGTATTGTTTTTCCTGTTATTTTAAAGTTGGAAGGAACTTATATTTTACCAGATAATGTGCCAGCCAACGAATTTCTGAATCTCGAAGGCGATAAAATATCAACTTCCCGCAATTGGGCAGTCTGGTTAAACGAATATCTGGAAGATTTTCCCGGAAAACAGGATACTTTACGTTATGTATTAACCGCCAATGCTCCCGAAACCAAAGACAACGACTTTACATGGAAAGATTTTCAGGCACGAAACAACAATGAATTGGTAGCTATTTACGGAAATTTTGTAAATCGAACCCTTGTGCTGACACAAAATTATTTTGGAGGGAAAGTCCCGGCACAAAATGAATTACAGGAAATTGACTTTCAAACAATTAACGAACTGTCAGAAGTTAAAGGAAATGTAGAAAAATTGCTCGATAATTTCAAATTCCGTGATGCACAGAAAGAAGCCATGAATCTTGCACGCTTAGGAAATAAATATCTTGCTGATACTGAACCATGGAAAATAGCTAAAACAAACATTGACCGAGTCGCTACTATTTTGAATATAAGTTTGCAGATTGCAGCCAATCTTTCCATTGTTTTTGAACCATTTTTGCCATTCAGCTCGGCAAAACTGAGAGATATGTTGAATTTGGAAACTTCCAGCTGGGATAATTTGGGAAGTATTGAGTTACTGAAACCTCAGCATCAACTGAAAAAACCGGAACTTCTTTTTGAAAAAATCGAAGACAGTGCAATCGAATATCAAATTCAAAAACTGCTGAATACGAAAAAAAAGAACGAACTTTCGTCGTTTAAGGCTAAAGCCGTAAAATCCAACATTTCTTTTGAAGAGTTTGAAAAATTAGATATTCGTGTTGGTACGGTGTTGGCTTGCCAAAAAGTTCCAAAAGCCGACAAACTGCTTCAGTTAAAAATTGATGATGGTTTGGGTGGAAGAACTATTGTTTCAGGAATTGCGGAATATTATCCTGAACCCGAAAAATTAATCGGACAGCAAGTTTGTTTTATTGCCAACCTTGAACCACGCAAATTGAAAGGAATTGTCAGTGAAGGAATGCTTCTTTCGGCCGAAGATGCTGATGGCAGAATAACTTTGATCCAGCCTCAAACAAAAGTAGTGAATGGAGCAGAAGTGAAATGACAAGTTTACAAGTTTCTATGTACGAGTTCTGAGTTTAGAGTTCCGATTATTTAGTTGATAATTAGTAATTTGTAGTAGAGACGTTTCATGAAACGTCTCTGTCACAAAGAATTTGTAATCCTTTGCTGGTTTAATAGCGGATTTAAAATCCGCAAATAATTCTGTCGGATTGCAAATCCGACAGGACAATTCATTTTTTTGTTAATGAAAGTCCATTTTTCTTATAGTGAGGTTTGGGGCAAAACCTCGTAAATAGCATTTGATATAAAGTAAATTTCAATCGAGGCTATTTTTTGTTTTTTTTTGCAAAGTTGAAAGTTTTTCTTTGAATTTTTTGAAAACATGAATTTTTCCGATCAACTTATCAGCTGGTATCAGGTTCATAAACGTGATTTGCCCTGGCGAAACATTTCTGATCCTTATCGTATATGGATTTCCGAAATCATCCTGCAGCAAACGCGTGTCAATCAGGGATTGGATTATTATTTACGGTTTGTCGAACGATTCCCGGATGTTGAAACGTTGGCTGCCGCTGAAGAAGACGAAGTTTTGAAATACTGGCAAGGTTTGGGTTATTATTCGCGTGCCCGCAATTTGCATCACGCTGCCCGACAAATTATGCAGGATTTTGGCGGCGTTTTTCCAACCACTTATCCTGAGGTTTTACGGTTGAAAGGTGTTGGAACTTATACGGCAGCGGCTATTTGTTCTTTTGCCTACAATCTTCCTTATGCCGTTGTAGATGGAAACGTTTATCGCGTTCTTTCACGCCTTTTTGCTATCGAAACGCCTATCGACAGCCATTCAGGTAAAAAGAAATTTGATGCTCTTGCTCAGCAATTGATAGAAAATTCTG
This sequence comes from Paludibacteraceae bacterium, assembly GCA_018056165.1. Classification (GTDB taxonomy): domain Bacteria; phylum Bacteroidota; class Bacteroidia; order Bacteroidales; family Paludibacteraceae; genus MVYY01. Next base: position 51,055 of record JAGPGD010000006.1, read on the forward strand.
TACCTTCACTTCATAATCAAGCTCTGATGGAATTTGGTGCTTTACAGTGCGTGCCCGTTTCTCCCGATTGTTCGGTTTGTCCTTTGCAGGTTTTTTGCAAAGCTTATGAACTGAAAATGGTAGAACGGTTGCCGGTAAAATCCAAAAAAACACCCGTCAAACAACGATTTTTTAATTATTTGGTTATCAATTTTAATCAATATATTTTTTTGCAGAAAAGAACAGCGGACGATATTTGGAAAAATTTGTACGAATTTCCATTAATTGAAACTGACCATTTATTGACTGAAGCAGAATTGTTTGAAAATGATTTTTTTCAAAAATTATTTCAAGGCATCAAAGAAATAAGCATTTTGCAAATTTCAAAACCGGTTCATCACCTTTTGACGCATCGGCGTATTACGGTTCAGTTCATTACTTTACAGATTGCGAAAAAGAGTGAGGCATTAAAACAATTTATCGAAATTCCAAACACGGAAATTGACGATTTTGCCGTTTCGCGGTTAATGGAACTGTATTTGAAAAATGAGTTTTAAATTTAACCTGAATTAATCTCTTTAACGTAAAATATCTCCCTATGTCCTCTGTCTCGAAAAATTTTCACTCCTTTGTTGTTTTAATTGTAAGAATTCCCCGATGCTTGCGTCAGGGTAGCTTTTGTTTTTATTTTTTTAGAAATTCCGGTGGCGAAGCCATAAAATTGGCGTAATACCTCGCTGCTTGCGGCGAGGATAGTCAATTTTAAGGAATTTCTTTAATAGCAGATTTAAAATCTGTATAAGATTCTAACTTTTAAAAAGATTCACAATATTGATTTTTAAAATATCTGAACAAAACAGTATTTTTGTACTCTTAATTTTATTTTTATGAGTGATTCCTTTTTCACGAAGAAAACTTTAAAGAAAATATTCAAATGGACTACCATTTTTATTTCAATAATTTTAGTCTATTTTCTGTATATTTTATTTTTCCCCAATATTTTCCCTCCGAAAAAAACAAGAACTTTTCTTTATATTCGCGAAAATAGTCAACTAAAAGAAGTGGTTGATTCATTGAGCAAAAACACAAAAGTATTTGATGTATATTCTTTTTATGTCGCCTCGAAACTGCTTGATTATGAATCGCATATAAAATCTGGGCGTTATGAACTACAACGTGGAATGAACAATTTTGAATTAATCAGAAAATTGCGAAGCGGAAGGCAAACTCCTGTTTTATTAATTATTAACAATATTCGCACGAAAGAAGACTTAGCCCACAGATTATCAATGCAATTAATGGTAGATAGTGCAAGTATTATTCAATTGTTGAATGATTCAACTTTCCTTGCTGAGTATGGATTAAATCCATATAATTCAATTTCAATATTTATTCCAAATACCTATGAAGTTTTCTGGAACATAAGTCCAGAAAAATTATTTGCTCGAATGTATAACGAATATAACAGGTTCTGGAATGAAGAACGTAGAAAAAAGGCGGCAGTCATACCACTTACTCCATTGGAAGTAATTACGTTAGCTTCTATTGTAGAAGAGGAAACGAATGTAGAATCCGAACGACCGATAGTTGCTGGTGTTTATATCAATCGTTTAAAAAAGGGAATGCCTTTGCAAGCTGACCCCACACTCAAATTTGCTGCTGGAAATTTTGCTTTGCGAAGAATCAGCGGAATTTATTTAAAAATAGATTCACCTTACAATACTTACAAATACAAAGGTTTGCCTCCTGGACCTATTCGATTACCCTCACCAAAAAGTATTGATGCGGTTTTAAATTATACGCCTCACAATTATCTTTACATGTGTGCTAAAGAGACTTTAAATGGTGAACATAATTTTGCTTCAAACTGGAAAGAGCACTTGCAAAATGCCAAAAAGTATCAGCAGGCTTTAAATAGAATGGGAATTTTTGAATAGAAAATATCAGGAATAAACATAATTCACCTCAGGTTGTAACTCTATTTGAAATTTATCTTTAACAGAAGCTTGAATTTGGTTAGCTACTTTGGCAATTTCTTTTCCTGAAGCATTTCCGCAATTAATTAAAATTAGAGGTTGATGTTCGTGTATTTTTACCTGTCCAATTTGTTTTCCTTTCCAACCACATTGTTCAATTAGCCAGGCAGCAGGTATTTTTTCTTCTTTTTCAGAAATAGTATAATGAGGAATGTTAGGATAGTTTTTCTGTAATTTCTGGAAGTTTTCTTTTGAAATAATTGGATTGACAAAAAAACTGCCAGCATTCCCAAATTGTTTGTAATCAGGTAATTTACGTGAACGAATATCTAAAATGGCTTGTCTAATATTTTTCAAATTAATTTCTCCTTTTGCATGGACTTCTTTTTCGAGACCTTCGTAGTCTAATTTGTAAGCTGATTTTTTATTCAAGCGAAAAATCACAGAAGTGACTACCAATTTTCCTTTCAACTCTTTTTTAAAAATACTTTTTCGATAACTGTATTGACAATCGACATTGGAAAATTCATGAATTTTTGCAGAGTGAATTTCTACAACATTTACTTTTTCAATCATTTCTTGAATTTCCACACCATAAGCACCAATATTTTGTACGGCGGCTGCACCCACTTCACCAGGAATGCCCGAAAGATTTTCAATTCCTTGATAATCGTTTTCAACACAAAATTGTACGAAATCGTCCCAAATAATTCCTGAACCTACTTCTAAAAAGACAAAATCATTGTTTTCGTCAATTTTTTTAATGAATTTTATTCCAGAGTGTAAAATTGTACCTTTAAAATCGTCTAAAAACAACAAATTACTTCCTCTTCCAATAATCATTATATTGGGCGAAGATAAAAGAAGTGGTGACACAAGAATATTTTTTAATTCTTCAACAGAATCGAATTCTATGAACGAATCTGCTTTTATGTCAAGCTGGAAAGTATTGTAGGGTAAAAGAGAAAAATTATGATAAACAATCATTTAGTGGCAAGTTTTTAGTTACATAATCAATTATTTTTTCTTCTTCCTCTGGATGAAACCATTGGATGTCTTCGTCATGCTTAAACCATGTCAATTGTCGCTTCGCATAGTGACGTGTGTTTTGCTTGATTTTTTCTATGGCTTTTTCCAGATTGTATTTTCCATCCAAATAATCGTAAATTTCTTTATATCCTACTGTATTCAAGGGATTTAGATTTCTGTAATGATAATATTGCATAGCTTCTTCCAACAAACCATTTTTTATCATTTGACCCACTCTTTCATTAATACGTTCGTACAATTCTGCTCGTGGACGTGTTAGACCAATTTTGAGAATATGAAACGGTCTTTTTTGAGCTTTACCAGTTCGAAGTTCAGAAAAAGGTTTTCCAGTTATAGAACATATTTCCAATGCATGTAAAATGCGTTTGTAATTATGTAAATCTACTTGCTGATAATAAACAGGATCTAATTTCTTTAATTCTTGCTGGAGATATTCAAGTCCTTGATCTTTAAATTTGTTTTGCCAAAAATTTCGTATTTCTGCATCAATAGAAGGAATATTATCCAGCCCTTTACATACGGCATCAATATAAAGCATTGATCCACCAACCATTAAGACAATCTGATGGGTTTGAAATAGCTCATTTAATAATAAAAGTACTTCTTGTTCAAATTGTCCGGCGCTATAATTTTCAAAAATCGTGTGAGAAGCAATAAAATAATGTTTTACAGTCGAGAGTTGTTCTTCTGAAGGAGAAGCAGTACCGATTTTCAGTTCCTTATAAATTTGGCGTGAATCAGCAGAAATAATGGGACTTTTAAAATGTTGAGCCAATCGAAGACTTATTTCAGTTTTCCCAACTCCTGTTGGTCCTAACAAAACTAATAAAGTGGGTGATTGGTTCATTTGAAAAGGGATATTAACTCAAATAAAAAAACAGAAAATAAAAAAACAATTATTTTCTGTTCCCAATAGATAATTCTAAGTATTAATAATTTAAGTCGTCTTCAGAAAAATTACCTTCTCCAAAATCGAGATCTTCAAATCCTTCACTGTCCAGTTCCTCTATATCAAATGATTCATCGCCATAAAAATTCTCATCTAAGTTTATTTTATCAATAGTAGAAAGATCATTTTCCATGAGCATTTGTTCGGGCGGATTTCCTTTTGAAATTCTGCAAACAGGTTTTGATAATTTTTTATGAGGAATCATTTCACTTAATTCAATAAAGAAACTTCTGTCAGAAATCATATCAAAGACATAAAGTAGTTTTTGCTTTTCGTCGGTCAGCAAATCTCCTAATTTTACTTTATCCATTACTAAGTTATCATATTCTGAAGAAGTCTCCATCTCAATCAAGGTAATTTCCTGCTCTTTTTCCCATTCATCTGAGCACAGAAAGAAAGAAGTGATTTCATTTTTTTTGAAATTTACTGAATCAAGTATGGCATTATGCAGATCCAGAAAAGTTGCTTCTGCATCCATATCAATTACTCTGATAAAATCATCTGCTTCGTCAGATAAAATTGTAAATCGAAAAACCATATTATTATTAAAGATTATAATTACGCCTGTAAAATTAATATTTTTTTTGAGAGTATGAAATAGCTGTAATTTTATCCTAAGACCAACGTATAAAAAATTTCAAAAATGAATAATTATTAATAGTCTAATAAATTGATTATTAATAATTTATATTGTAAATTACAAAAAAATCATCTGCCTTTAAAGCAAAAAAGATATGACAAAGCAAAAAACATCTTTACACAAGTATTTTAAAATTTTCCTGATTATCGTGTTAACAAGAATAAAAAGCATAAGCTTTTTGACATTATTTGCTAATAATCAAATGGCTACATTCTAAATGAAATTCACTCAAATTTTCTGAAAAATCACAAATTTTTTCTATCTAAAATAGAAAAAGATCGTATTTCTCCCTTAAGGAAAAAGAAAATCAAGCAAAGATCAAATAAAAAAGAAGAAACATTTTGCAATATTTCTTCTTTAAAAGTTGCGGAGGCTCGATTCGAACGAACGACCTTTGGGTTATGAGCCCAACGAGCTACCACTGCTCCACTCCGCGATTTTATTTTGCAAAGATAATATTTTATTTTGTAAATAACAATAGAATATTCTTTCTTCGACAAAAATAATCACTTTGAAACGTTATAAATGTTTTTAAATTTTTTGCTGTCCTAAATCATTGTGATTTTACATCTTCACAGATTATTTTGAAATACAATAGAGAACTAAATTATTTTAAATGTTATTTTTTTACTACTTCAAAATATAGTATATTTGCAACGTTAAATTTTGTATTCTATACTTACTTTTAAACTTAAAATAATTGTCAAATGCAAAATAAGGGACTTGTTAAGGTTTTTTTTATCGCCTTGTCGTTAGTATGTTTGTATTATTTATCCTTTACTATTGTAAGTAGTCACTATTCAAGAAAAGCGAAACAATATGCAGGTGGTGATCCCCTAAAAGAATATGCTTATCTTGATTCTTTAGCTACAAAAAAAGTTTGGTTGGGCTATACTTTAAAGGAATGTCGAGAAAGGGAAATAAATTTAGGACTTGATTTAAAGGGTGGCATGAATGTGGTACTTGAAATATCTGTCCCGGATATTATACGTGCTTTATCTAATTACAATACGACTCCAAATTTTGTAAAAGCCTTAGAAATAGCTACTGAACGACAGAAAAACAGTCAAGCAGATTTTCTGGACTTATTCGTACAAGCATATAAAGAACTCGACCCTCATGCTAAACTGGCTTCTATTTTTAGCACCTATCAATTGAAAGATAAAATCTCCTTAAATTCTACCAATGAGGAAGTAATTACAGTATTAAGACAGGAAATTGATGATGCTATTAGCAATTCATTTAATGTTTTAAGAACTCGTATCGATCGTTTTGGGGTGGTTCAACCCAATATTCAAAAACTGTCAACCACGGGAAGAATTTTAATAGAATTGCCAGGGATAAAAGAACCCGAACGTGTTCGCAAACTTTTACAAGGTTCAGCTAATTTGGAATTTTGGGAAACTTATGATTTAAATGAGATTTTTAATAATTTAATGGAAGCTAATCGTATTTTAGCAAGCATTCAAGTTGTTGATAATCAAGCAACCGAAAGCAAAGATACGGTTCAAACAAAGATTACTCCGACACAGGAAAAACAATCTGAAGTAGATAGTTTGAAAGCTATTTTGGCAAAAAAAGCTGAAATAACTTCTGATTCACTTAAAATGTTGGAACAAAGAAAAAAAGAAAATCCTTTATTTTCTGTAATACAACTCAACACTATCAATGGTCAGATCGGACGGGGTCCCCTTGTTGGATTGGTTCATAGCAAAGATACAGCTTTGGTGAATTATTATTTTAGTCTTCCTCAGGTTAAAGAAGTATTGCCGCGTGATTTGAGTTTTCGTTGGAGTGTCAAACCTCGCGATGAAAAAGGCGAATGGTTTGAATTAATTGCTATAAAAGTTACTAATCGAGATGGACGGGCTCCTTTAGGAGGTAATGTTATTACCGATGCTCGAGTTGATTTCGGTCAAACATCAGCTTATGCCAATGTTAGCATGTCAATGAATGCTGAAGGTTCCAAAATTTGGGCTCGATTGACAAAAGATAATATTGGTAAATCAATAGCCATTGTGCTGGATGGTTATGTATACTCCTACCCTACTGTACAAAATGAAATTAAAGGAGGTCAGTCTCAAATTACAGGTAATTTTACCATTGAAGAAGCAAAAGATTTAGCAAATGTATTAAAGTCAGGTAAAATGCCTGCACCCGCTCGTATAGTTCAAGAAGATGTAGTGGGACCATCATTAGGACAAGAAGCTATTCAGAGCGGCTTCATTTCATTTATCATCGCTTTTGTGATGGTATTGATTTATATGATATTCTTTTATGGGTGGATTCCTGGTTTAGTAGCCGATATTGCCTTGTTTGCTAATGTCTTTTTCCTTCTGGGAATTTTAGCTTCCTTTTCGGCGGTATTAACATTACCTGGTATAGCAGGTATTGTGTTAACATTGGGTATGGCGGTTGATGCCAATGTAATTACCTATGAACGTATCAGAGAAGAAATGCGAGCAGGGAAAAACATGAAACGAGCCGTACAGGAAGGTTACAAAAATGCACTTTCAGCAATTATTGATGGGCAAGCAACAACTTTAATTACAGGTATTATTCTTGCAATTTTCGGAACTGGACCTATTAAAGGCTTCGCCACAACTTTAATTATTGGTATTATTACTTCTTTCATAACAGCAGTGTTTTTGTCTCGTTTGATAATTGAATGGTACGTAAGTCGCGATAATGCCAAAGAAATTTCATTTACTACCAACCTTACTAAAAACTTTCTCCAGAATACACATATTAATTTTATTGGGATACGGAAATATGCCTATACTTTCTCAGGTATCTGTATATTTATTGCTTTAATTTCTTTTGCAGTTAGAGGTTTCGATATGGGTATTGATTTTACAGGCGGACGAAATTACATTGTGCGGTTCGATCAGCCTGTGCAAACCGACCATGTGCGTTCTTTATTGGAAAATTCTTTTGAGGAAGCTGGCGTACAAGTCATCACAATTGGTTCAGAAAATCAAGTGCGCATTTCTACTAAATACAAAATTGATGATAACTCTGAAAATGTTGAAAATGAGATTGAACAACGATTGTACACTGGTTTAAAACCTTTGTTAAAAGAAAATGTAACTCAAGAACAATTTGTTCAAGATTATATTAAAAGTTCTCAAAAGGTTGGTCCTACGGTAGCGAGTGATATCAGAAACGCTGCCATTTGGTCGATTGTTTTCGCTTTATTAGCGATAGGTTTGTATATTTTAATACGTTTCCATGAATTAGGATATGCATTAGGAGCTGTGTTGTCCCTGCTTCATGATGCTATTATCACAATAGGACTATTTTCATTATTCTACAGTGTTATGCCCTTCTCGATGGAAATTAACTTATCATTCATAGCGGCAATCTTGACAGTTTTAGGATATTCTATAAATGATACCGTAATTATTTATGACCGAATCAGAGAATACATCAAATTATATCCTAAACGAGATAGATTAAGCATAATGAACAATGCCATCAATGCAACATTGAGCAGAACTTTTAATACTGCTATGACTACATTATTGGTATTGATCATTATATTCATTTTTGGTGGTGAAACCATTCGTGGATTTATCTTTGCTTTATTATTTGGTATTGGAATAGGAACTTATTCTTCTGTTTTTGTTGCTTCTCCTCTTACATACGAATATTATAAATGGAAAACAAAAAGAGAAGCAAAAAAAATCGGTGGAACAAAAAAGGTAATTGTCAAAACGACTTAATAAATGCTAAAAAGCCCTATTGAGAAAATCTTGATGGGGCTTTTTTTAATGAAAAATAGATAGAAATTTACAACAGTATTTTAAATTGTAGAAATTTCTTTTCCAAAGGGTGTAAGTGCTAATGCCGCGAGTTTAAAATGCTGTTTTGCAAAGGGAATACCAATAATAGTAATGGCACATAAAATACCAAAAACGATATGCGTTAAAGCAATCCAAATGCCACCAACCAGTAACCAGATTATATTCATCAGGACAAATAAAAAATTGGTTTCAGCAGAGGTTGATTGAATATCGCTTCCAAAGGGCCACAAAGCTAAAACGGATAATTTTAATGTTTGAATTCCAAAAGGAATGCCAACGATGGTTACCATCAATAATAAGCTGGAAATGAGATATTCAGCAGCGATAACCAATCCTCCCAAAATTAACCACAGAATGTTTCCAATTATTTTCATTGCATTTTGATTATTTATAAGTAATTCTAAATCAAGATAATTTATTCTTATAATCTTCGTAAGTAAATTCTCTGATAAGTTCGAATTGATTGTCTTTTGTCCATAAACTTATACTGGGATGTGTTACTCCATTGAACATCGTCGTTTTTACTATTGTATAGTGAATCATATCGTCGAAAACAATGCGGTCACCAACTTTTAATTCTTTATCAAACGACCACGAACCGCAGAAATCACCTGCCAAACAACTGTTTCCTCCCATGCGATAAGTTGGTTTACCTGGAATTTCATCTGTTGCACCTATGATTGTCGGTTTATATGGCATTTCCAGACAATCAGGCATGTGACAAGAAAATGAAACATTCAAGAGAGCTGTTTTGATGCCTTTATTTTCTACAATATCTGTAACGGTGGCTACTAAAACACCTGTTTGCCAGGCAAATGCACTTCCTGGTTCGAGAATAAGCTGAATGTGAGGATATTTTTCCTTGAAACTTTTCAGAACAGAAACAAGAAGCTCTATATTATAATTTTTTTTTGTCATGAGATGACCGCCGCCCAAATTCAACCATTTCAGTTGTGAAAAATATTTACCAAATTTATCTTCTATCACTTGAAGCAATTTTGCCGAATCTTCTGCATCAGATTCGCATAAAACATGAAAATGCAAACCTTCAATTCCATCTGGTAATTTTTCTCCCAATTGTTGAGCAAGTATTCCTAGCCTTGAACCCGGTAAACAAGGGTTATATAAATTTGTGGTTACAGGTGAAAACTCAGGGTTAATGCGTAAACCGCAGGAAATATTTTTTTCTTTTGTCTGAGAATGAAACTTGTAAAATTGTGATAATGAATTAAAAGTAATATGACTGCTATAATTTAAAATTTCAGGAAATTCTTTTTCTGTATAAGCTGGCGAATAAGTATGGGCTTTTGTTTTCATTTCTTCAAAAGCAAGACGGGCTTCCCACAATGAGCTGGCTGCCGCTCCCGAAATATATTCTCGAACAATTGGAAATACACTCCACATGGCAAATGCTTTGAATGCCAAAATAATTTCAGCTCCACTACGATCTTTTACAGACTTTATCAATGCCAGATTTTTTCTGAATGCGACTTCATCCAACACAAAACAAGGAGAAGGAATCTGTGAATAATCTATCATTGAAAGATATATTTATGAATAATGAAAAAGAGTTTAATTAGAAATTAAGCTATAAAAATAAAAACATTGGCGTTTTCTACAAAAGTAGTAACAATTTTTTTAGTTCAAAAAAATTTTGAAAATAAAGAAAAAACAATTTATGTGTTAGTGGAATGAATTTCAGATAGATATATTTGTTCTGTTTGTCCTGGTGTAGGGAAAAAAACTGCTTTTGACAAACAATTCAGTGTAAATAAATCCATAATAGTGGAATAACCAGAACGAGCAAAAATTTTATCAGCATTTTTCAACAGACTTGCCATTTCAATAGCAGGAAGATGAGAAATAAGGGTAATATTGCCAATTTTCTGGGTCGTAATTTTTTGCTGTGGTTGTCCTTGAATTATCAATGTTTGATAAGAATTTTCTTTGTGAAGTTGAATCATTTTTTGTTCAAATAAAGTTCTTTGCGGTTCCAATCCTGAAACAATTACAACTACTTCAAATTTTTTTTGAGAAGGAATATATGGTAAATTTTGAAAACGGGAAATTGGACCAATAAATTTTGCATTATTAGGAAGAGGATATTTATGAGCCAGATCGCCTGATAAGCCTGGAGCATTTTCAGTATCAGGAATCCAGCATTCGTTGTAATGTTGAATAATAAAACGATGCAATTTCCACCCTATCCATTCTAACATTTTATTGTTTCGAGGCATTTTTATCATAAGCTGATGGGTGATGTAAATGGAATGAATTCCCCGATTCCATAAACCAAAACGATTATCAGAAATCACCTTATCAAAATGTTCTTGAGCTATTATTTTCTTTAACCAGTAATGTTCTTTGACAATTCCATATAAAATAAAAGGCAACCATTTGAGCATAGTTGCGATTTGAGAATTTTTAGAACTGTATTGAACCTTGTAGGAGGGAAATTCTATCCAACGAAGAAAAGGAAATTCCTGTTGTAACAGTTGAAGTGGAAAACCATCTGCTGCAATGATCACCTCATTTTTCTCAGCAAGCAATTTTTGAATAATCGGTATGCATCGGGTGGCATGACCTAATCCCCAATTTAAAGGACAAACCAAAATTTTCATAACAACCTGGAGTTGTAAATTTTCGCATTTTTTATTAAAGCAATAATAAACCAGTTGTTTTTGTATTTTAAAAATTATGTTGAAATAGAAACATCAAAACCATAATTCCGAGCTTTTTCGGCGATAGCATTTAATTCATTTAAAGGAATTTTTTCAAGATTTTTTAAAGGTGTTTCTCTATCAATAGTGTAAATCATTACCTGAGTTGCATTCATTTCAAGAAGAGCTTGTAACCAGGCATTAATCTCCTCATCTGTAGTATTATCCACTTTTTCTCCGTTATATTCACCTCTTATAAAAAGAGTTTGAATAATCATTTTTCCTTCAAACTTTTTTAAATGTTCAATCAGCCATTTAACTGTAATATATTTCTGTGTTGGTCGGTTTAGCAATTGTAAAGTATGGTCGAAGGCTGTATCAAACTTCAAAATGTTATCATCTACTTTATTTAAAGCTCTGAAAACTTGTGGTTTATGAATTTCAGTTGCGTTAGATAAAACTCCTACTTTTGCAAGTGGACAATAAATATCACGAAGTCGCAAAGTATCTTCAATTATGTTTTCAAAGTCAGGATGAATGGTAGGTTCACCATTTCCTGCAAAAGTTATGATATCAGGAATTTTCTCCAGTGAAATCATTTTTTGCAATTCAGCTTCAAGTGCGGCAGATACTTCTTCTCTTTTTGGAAGAGGGGATTTTTTCATTTTTGTATTGAAGCCACATTCACAATAGAGACAATCGTAAGTACAAATTTTTGCATCAATAGGTAATAAATTAATTCCCAACGAAATACCTAACCTTCTGCTATGGACGGGACCAAAAACTATTTTATCAAATAAGATCATTTTACTAATTGTAATATTTATTAAAAACAGATGACAACAAACAAATAATAGGAAGAATTGGTTTATCGCAACTGCTTAATTTTCAATTTTAATTTTGTTTCTTTTTGCCATAAAAATAAGTTTTTTGTTCTTCTTTGACATCGAAAGTTACAATTTCCCAATCAGGTCGATTTTGAAAAAAACATAACAAGCCAAAGTCTCCTGCCGCAAAAAGACTATGGAGCGAGAAAATAGGAAGAAAAAAATAAAAAAGTTGTTGTTGATAAAATAAAATCATTCCTAACAGTGATAAAATGGTGACAGTAATAGTAGGAGCCAGAGCTATTTTCTTAAATTGTTGATAATTAACAACTTCTTTATCGCATTCGACGTAAAACAAAAATTTTTTTAGTTGAAAACCAAAGGTCAAATGACGGCTGCCAATGCACCAATAAGCAATAGCGTGAATAAATTCATGCAAAATGATCAGAAAAGTAAAGGTAAAAACAGTTCCCCAACCAAGCCAGATTAAATAATTAACTTCACGATAAACAAAAAAAGGCATAAAAGCTTTGAACAAACCAAGCATAAAAGCAAGTAAACCAATTAGCTGATACATATTCGCAATGCGAGCCCACTTGGGCATTTCGCTTATTTCATTTTTTATAAAACTTTTAATTTCACTATGAGGAACAGAGGCAAGTTGAACGTAATCGGGTTGTTGGATTAATTCCTGATAAGTCATTTTATTTCAGCGTAATAATAGTTAAATCTTAATAATAATGCGTTCACCCAAATTTCTTGACAATTGATTTTTTATTTCTTCCAGTTGCTCAATTTCTTTCATTAATTGTTTAACAAGTTCTTCGTTTTTGTCTTCCGTTGCTTTTTTCATTTCTATCAATTTTTCCCGCAATTGAGATACAACGATGCTGTTTTTATATTCTAAAATCACACGTTCCACATAGTCCCTTAATTTTTCTGATTCAGCATCAATTTTTTTGACTTTTGAATAAATTTTGCTAAGCGTATATTTCTGGGAAATCAAATTGGCTACTAATTTACTAATTTCACTATTGGGATGATGAAGAAAATAATTTTCAGCATTAAAGTTTTCCTGTTGACTATTTTTATGATATTCATCCAGCACAAGAGCATAAAGAGCATTGTTAAAGTGAAGTTGATCTTGTTCTAATTCTTTTAAAATATAATCTTCAACCGTGACAGGTAATGTATTTTCTATGTCTTCATAATACAATACCCATTTCCCATATTTGATTAAGACTTGAAGAATATTGCGTTCTTCTTCATCAAATTTTTGCTCATTTACATCAATTGGTGGTTGAGAAGACGAAATTTTAGTAGTTGAATCGCCGGAAATGAGACTGGTAGATTTTATGTTTTTTTCTCTTTGCTTTTTAATCAATTTATTGATTTCATGGTAAAGCATTTGTTCTTCAACCGACAACAAGTTGCTGCATTCCTTCACATATTCAGCTCTTACGATCGGATTTGGGATAATAGCAATGCTTTGCACAATATCCATAATCAAATTGGCACGTTTAAAAGGGTCATTACCAGCGTCATTCAATAATAAATTAGTTTTAAAGCGAATAAAGTCAACTGAGTTTTGTTGGATAAATGCTATTACATCCGAAGCATTGTTTTTATGGGCAAATGAGTCAGGGTCTTCTCCTTCGGGAAGCAACACTACTTTAATGTTCAAGCCTTCTTCCAAAAGAAGGTCTATTCCTCTTAATGAAGCTTTGATACCAGCAGCATCGCCATCATAAATTACTGTTACATTTTCTGTGAAGCGGTGGATAAGATGAATTTGCCCAGGCGTCAGCGAAGTACCCGACGAAGCTACTACATTTTCAATTCCGCTTTGAAAAAATGAAATTACATCTGCATAACCTTCTACCAAATAACACCTGTTTTCACGGACAATGGCTTGTTTTGCAAAATAGAGACCATACAGTTCATTACTTTTATGATAAATTTCCGATTCAGGAGAATTAAGGTATTTGGCAGCTTTTTCCTCCTTTTTTAAAACCCTTCCTCCAAAAGCAATTATTTTACCTGATAATGAATGAATGGGAAAAATTACTCTTCCTCGAAAACGATCTAAAAAATAATTATTTTCTGATTCTATTGTCAAACCAGTCTTGATGAGGAATTCTTTTTTATAACCTTCTTTTAAAGCAGCCTGAGTAAAAGCATCGCGAGAATCGAGACAGTAACCCAGTTGAAATTTTTGAATAATATCTTCGCGAAAACCGCGTTCCTGAAAATAACTAAGACCGACAGTCCTACCCTCGTTGTGATAATGCAGAATGTTTATGAAATATTTATTGGCAAAATCGTTGACCAGCAATAAACTTTCACGTTCATTATGAGCTTCTATTTCCTCAGGAGTAAGTTCTTTTTCCTGAACTTCTATGTTGTATTTTTTTGCCAGAAATTTAAGAGCTTCATAATACGTCATTTGTTCGTGTTCCATAATAAAATGAACCACGTTGCCACCTTTGTTACATCCAAAACATTTAAAAATTCCCTTGCTGGGCGAAACTGTAAAGGAGGGTGTTTTTTCGTTATGAAAAGGACACAATCCAATTAAATTGACTCCTCGTCGTTTCAGGGTAACATATTCCGAAATAACTTCTTGAATAGGTGCAGCCTGAATAATTCTATCAATGGTAGCTTGGTCAATCATGATTAAAACAAAGGAAGAGAAATGATTAGTTAAATTATTGCTCGATAGGTTTATTATTACAAAGCTAATGAATTTATTCTACAAATTATTTAGTAAAATTCTAAAAAATGAAAATTAACTAAACTTTTATCCATTGACAATTGGTTTACCCTCTTATCATTGGGATTCAATTGGTGCTTTTTTATCGCTAATCCAGTGCAACGATTTAGAGGGCTGAAAATTTTCGAGGTGCGAGGTGCGAAGTTCAAGGTTTGAGTTTTGATTTCTAAGTAAGTTTTGAAAAATTTTAAGTATTTAGCTGATAATCAAAAGTTTATGGTTTTAGTAGAACCATTTCATGAAACGTTTCCTGTAAAATAGAATGGCAAAAAATCTCAGTGTTTCTCCGTATTATAATAAATTAATTTTCACTGAGTTGTACAAAGAAAAATTTCTATTGTTCGACGTAGTTTCTATTGTTCGGCGTAGTCTCCAGACTACGTCGAATAAAAATAAAAAAACTGTTCAGCCTATCCTTTCGGCTACATCAAATTAAAATAAATTTCCCCGATTTTTTTTCTGTCACAAAGGATTTGTAATCCTTTGCTGGTTTAATAGCGGATTTAAAATCCGCAAATAATCCTGTCGGATTGTAAATCCGACAGGACGGTCTTATATTTGAAGCCTAACAACAACTATATCAATGTACAACTCACTATGCAAGTGGGAAAGAATTCGATGATATAATTTTATGTTAACTACTTGCAAAACATTCGTAAATGCAAATATTTTAAAAAAATCAACAGTCTATCGTATTGATATTATGTGATTTATCATTCATATTAAACAAAAAGCTAAGTTCAACATAGAAGTGCGAATTTAGCAGAGATGTTTTGCATGATTTTTTAAAAAATCATGCAAAACATCTCGGAGGAACGCCAAACAGCCGATGGCGAAACCTCCAAAGAGCGTTAGAG
>JAGPGD010000033.1 GCA_018056165.1 Paludibacteraceae bacterium
ATATACTATGACTCCCTTGCCGATTCTCCATCTCATTTTTTATGGCAAATTTAATAAGAGTTTTATTAAAACTAAAGTCTTGCACTAAAAGTGCATAGTTTTAAACTAACGTGCTTGAAAAATAAAAAAACAACTAATTGTAAATAAAAGGCTGTAAAAATAAAATTAATGTCTAATGTAAAATCTTGAAAATCAATTCTTTTAGTAATTCTACTTCTTCTATTGTAGTTTGATCAACGCCTTTGCTTCGAGCATCTGTTTGCCGTATATCGGAAATAATCTGAATGGTTTTTTGGGGTGTAAAATTAGAAGCTGCTTTTACATAATCTTTTACAAAATAAGGATTGATTTTAAGTTCTAAAGCAACTGTTTTTTCACTTTTATCTTTTAAATAATAATACAGCAACAAATTATTAAAAAAATTGAACAATTGAATTAAGACAAATGGCAACGGGTTTGCTTTTTTGTTATCTCCAAAATAACGTATAATCCTGTTTGCCTTTAAAATATTTTTATCAATGATGGCTGATTGAAGCTCAAAAACATTGTAATCTTTACTAATGCCTATATATTTTTCAACAAGTTCAGGCGTAATCTCTTTAAAATTTTCATTCCGATTAATCAAAAGCTTTTCAAGAGCATTCATAATTTTACTTAAATCATTCCCTAAAAATTCAACCAGCATATTTATTGCTTTTTCGGTAATAGAGATATTTTGAGATTTTAAATAAGAACGTATCCACGGACCCACCTGATTTTCATAAAGTTTTTTAGATTCAAAAACTACCCCAGCACGTGATATATCTTGAAACCATTTTTTTCGTTTGTCAGGTGTACCATATTTATAACAAAAAACTAAAATGGTTGATTCTAAAGGATTTTTCAAATAATAACTCAATTTTTCCCATTCATCGGTATCAATAAGTTGAGCTTCTTTTACAATCAACACTTGATGTTTTGCCACCATTGGAAATCGCTTGGCAACATTAATAATAGTAGGTATATTTACATCTTTCCCATAAAAAATGGTTTGATCAAAATCTTTTTCTGTTTCAGTCAAAATATTGTTTTGAATATAATCCGATACCAAATCAATATAGTAAGGCTCTTCTCCCATTAAAAAATAAACAGGAAAATAAGTTTTCTGCCGCAAATCATTTAAAACATCTTCGTAAGTAAAATTTTGCTTAGCCATTTTTAACAGTTATTTTTTATTCAAATCTTAAATGCTTTACAGTTCGACTATTGGTAATCAAGGAAACTAATGAAGCAATGCCAATTTTCAAATGTTCTTCTACATAATTGGCATTCACTCTATTATCGCTTTCAATGGTTTTTATCCCTTCTTCATGCATAGGCATATCGGAAACTAACAATAAAGCTCCTGTTGGAATTCCATTATAAAATCCTGAGGAAAACAACGTCGCCGTTTCCATATCTATTGCCATAGCTTTGGTAGAACGAAGATATTCTTTAAATTTCTCATCATGTTCCCATACTCTTCTATTAGTTGTGTAAACGGTTCCTGTCCAGTAATCTTTCCCAAAATCACGAATATTTGAAGAAACCGCACGCTGAAGGCTAAAAGCAGGCAAGGCTGGAATTTCTGGCGGAAAATAATCGTTCGAAGTTCCTTCACCTCGAATAGCAGCAATGGGTAAAATATAATCGCCTTCTTTATTTTTATCTCTTAAACCACCACATTTACCTAAAAACAAAACAGCTTTTGGTTGTACTGCTGACAAAATATCCATAATAAGAGCAGCATTTGGACTGCCCAAACCAAAATTAATTATCGTTATACCATTCGCTGAGGCATTGGGCATATTTCCATTTCTTCCAATAATAGGAACTTGATAATAGTTGGCAAACAATTCCAGATAAATATTAAAATTTACCAGCAAAATATGATTGGTAAAATCTTCCAATGGTCGTTTTGTATATCGGGGTAACCAGTTTTCTACTATTTCTTTTTTCGTTTTCATCTTGTGTCGTTTTTTGGTACATTTTTGTATATTCGTATTTTATTTCTGGTAGGAAATAGATCGAGATATAGAGCAAAATTACAAAAAATGTTACAATTAAATTTGCCAGCTTATAATTTTCGTTTAAAAAAAGAACGAGATACTTACTGGATATTTGATAATATCCGAAAAAAATTTGTAAAACTCACTCCTGAAGAATGGGTAAGACAAAATTTTATTCGTTTTTTTACTGAAGAAAAACATTTCCCTGCCAGTCGTTTGTCCGTTGAAGAAGAAATTGTTTGGAATGGAATGAAAAAACGTTGCGATGCTATTTTTTATAATGAATATGCTGAACCTGCCTTGATATTAGAATTTAAAGCTCCACAAATAACTATCTCTCAATTAGTTTTTGATCAAGTGGCTGTTTATAATGTAAAATTAAATGTAAATTTTTTTATCATAAGCAATGGAATAGAACATTTTTTCTGTAAAGTTAATGTAAAAAATTCGCAGTTTGAGATTTCAAGAGAAATACCTGATTATAAAATATTTATCGAATTAAATAGACAATAAAAATAAATTTTTATTTATTTTCCATTGCCCCAATAATTTCATAAACATTGTCAAAACCATGTTGAATCAAATATTGCTCAATTCCCTCGATTATTTTAATGGTCACTGTTGGATCCATAAAATTAGCCGTTCCCACTTCTATTGCAGTAGCTCCAGCCAATAAAAATTCAATAGCATCAGCAGCATTCATAATTCCTCCAATGCCGATTACAGGTATTTTAACAGCATGAACCGTTTCCCAAACCATTCGAACAGCTACGGGTTTGATTGCAGGACCAGACAATCCTCCCGTAATGGTGGAAAGGCAAGGTTTTCTGGTTTCTATATCAATTGCCATTCCTACCAATGTATTAATTAAGGATATGGCATCAGCACCTGCACTTTCTACAGCAATTGCTATCTCTGAAATACTCGTTACATTTGGCGAAAGCTTTACAATTAGTTCTTTACTATATACCCTTCGCACTGCTGTAACTACTTGATTAGCAACTATTGACGAGTTTCCAAAAAGCATCCCTCCTTCCTTCACATTTGGACAGGAAATGTTCAATTCTAAGGCAGAAATTTTATCAAGCTCATTCAATATTTCAGCAATTTGAACGTATTCTTCAATGGTTGAACCTGCAATGTTGGCAATAATACACGTATCTATATTTTTTAAAAGAGGATAAATGTTTTCGACAAAATATTTTACTCCCTTATTTTGCAGTCCTACAGCATTTAGCATGCCTGACGCAGTTTCTTTCATGCGAGGATATGGATTCCCTTCTCTATTGCGAAGTGTAATACTTTTTACAATAATACTACCTATTCGTGATAAATCAAGGAAGTCTGCATACTCAATTCCATAGCCAAAAGTACCTGAAGCTGTCATCACAGGATTTTTCAACTGTAATTTTCCTATATCGATATTTAGTTTTACCATTTTAATTTTGTAATATTAAAAACCGGACCTTCTGTACAAACACAAACTCTTCCCTCTGTGGTATCTGTTACGCAACATAAACAAACTCCAAATCCGCAAGCCATCGTATTTTCTAAGGATACTTCACACGGGATGTTATTTTTTTCAGCATAAGAAGCGACAGCTTTCATCATGGATGTTGGACCACAACAATAAATCATATCAAAATGATTTTTTAAAATAGAATGGCAAGTTACCAAACCTTTTTCTCCCGTTGAGCCATCTTCGGTAGTAATAAAGATATTTCCGTAAGTTTCAAATTTTTTTAAAGGAATTAAATAGTTTTTATTTCGAGCTCCAAATAAAAAATTTGGGCAAAAACCATTTTTATGTAAATAATCACCCAAAAAAAGTAAAGGAGCTATACCTGTTCCGCCTCCAATAACTAAAATTTTATCTTTATGATTTTTTGGCAAGCTAAAAGAATTACCCAAAGGTAATATTAAATTTAAAATTTCATTTTTATTGATATGATACAATTTTCTGCTTCCTTCTCCTACCACTTGAATTAATAACCATAATTCATTTTTTTTCTTATCAACATAATGAATAGAAAAAGGACGGCGTAAAAATACGGAAGAATTATCAATTCTTACTTGAGCAAATTGTCCAGGCAAAATCTCTGGAAGTGGCTGATCAACAGAAAGAATTAACAGGGAATGTTCGGTTGTTAGATGGATATTTTTTCTTACTCTAAAGTCAAGTATGCATTTTGTCATTATACTTGATAATTTTAAAAATCAATTTAAAAAAGGCATATTTGATTATAATTGATTACAAATTTAGAGATTAAAATTCAATTGACAAGAAGGAATGTTGAATTGTTTTTTTAGAATAAATAAGTTTAAATAGGTAAAAAAGACTAAGTTTCTTTTGATTCAAATTCTTGAAAAGTATTATCACTAAAATAAACAATAATTTTTTTAACTGATTTTTCAATCTTTTGAATATTAGATGAAATTTGTTCTGAGGTTGCAAATGACTTGTTCAATGGAGATTTATCAAGTTCACTTTTAATTTTATGAGGAGGGGAATTTACATTTAAATTTTTTTCTTCATAATTAAGTGCAGTTGAAATAGGTTTTAAATTTTCTATTTCTTCTTCATCAAACAAAGTAGGAGCATTCGATTGTTTGGCGATTCTATACATTGGACCAACACCTAAAATAAGCCAATCGGAATTAATATTTTCAAAACGATTCAAAATTTTTTTTAGAACATCCAAACTGGGGTTATTTCTACCTTTTAAAATATGAGATAAGGTAGAACTCTGGATGCCAATTTCAGCGGCAAACTGTCCGGCATTCATGCCTTCTTTTTGCATTATTTTGGCAATTCTTTCTTTTATTTCCATAATTTCTCAAAAATGAAAGAAAATTTGAACTAAAAATTAAATTACAATAATACATAAATCAATTCACAAAAACAAATTATTTACAAATGTAATGTTATTGTTTTGTATTTACATTTGTGAAATATAAATTATTATTATTTTTTACCTATTAATAAATATAAAACAACTTATGATAAAAGTTTAAATCAAATATATTGAAATACTACTATGATTATAGCATTTAATGAAGAAAAATGTATTAATTGTTTGGTTATTAAAATAATAACTATAAAATAATTACATATATCAACTAAAAAATAATTGTAATCTTTTTATCACTCTTTTTTATTAAATTAAAACTTTGAAAATTAAAGCTTAATTAGCTGGTTTTAAATAAAATACGACTAATAAATATACAAATTAATCTTTATACAAATATGAATTTATCTATGTAAACTAAATTCATATTTGTAATTTAATTGTGTTACAAAAATATAACAATTAACAAAGTTTAACTAATTACATCTGTGAAATAGACAATTAATATAAACTTTTAAAAAGGGTAAAAAAATAATTTGTTGTGAATGCAAAAAATATTGACGATTTTTAAAAGGTGGGATTTAAAAATTATTGAAAGAAATATAAGTCGAAAATTATATACAAGGATTTTGCACTTAAAAGATAAGAAATAAAATCAAACATTGAATTATGGTTATTCTTGACCTATACGTCCATTTTTATAAAATAAAGAAAATTACGCCAATTTTATGGCTTCGCCACCGGAATTTCTAAAAAAATAAAAACAAAAGCTACCCCGACGCAAGTATCGGGGAATTCTTATGATTAAAAAAGGCTTCCCCCTCTTGTAAAAGAGAAGGAAGCCTAAAATCAATTAAAAACAATGATTTAAAAAATCAAATAGATTCTGTGTTTTTTTGAATATCTAAGCCAGCTAATTCTGGATCGACTAATATACGTCCACAGTATTCACATACAATAACTTTTTTGCGTGACCGTATATCTAATTGTCTTTGAGGTGGTATTTTATTAAAACAGCCGCCACAAGCATCTCTTTGTACAGGAACAACTGCCAAACCATTTCGGCTACTTTTTCTGATTCGTTTAAAAGCTGACAATAATCGAGGTTCTACTTTGGCTTCAATCAACTTAATTTGTTCCCTCAATTTTTCTTCTTCTTGCTTAGTTTCTGAAATTATTTCGTTTAATTCACCTTTTTTTTGATCCAAATCAAGTTTTTTTTCTGCTAAAATTTCCATTGTCTTTTTTTGTTCAGCTCGGATATTTTCTAAAACTGCTGTATATTCCCGAATGCGTTTTTCGCATAATTCAATCTCTAAAGTCTGATATTCAATTTCTTTTGAAAGATTTTCATATTCGCGATTATTTCTAACATTATCTTGCTGCTCTTTATATTTGGCAATTTTAGCATTTGCCTGTTGAATTTCATTTTTCTTAGTCACTATTGCAGTTTCTATTTCAGCAATTTCTCTTTGATAATTTTCAAGACGAGTATTTAATCCAACAATTTCGTCTTCCAAATCTTGGACTTCAAGGGGAAGTTCTTCTCTTAAACTTCTTATTTCATCAATTTTAGAATAGACTCTTTGAAGTTCGTAAAGAGATTTTAATTTATCCTCAATGCTGATTTCGTTTTCTATTTTTTGTTGTGTTTGTGTTGCCATATATTTATAAATAATTAACAGGATTGGTATTTATATCTGAAATTTGGACAGCAAAGTTAGGAATTTTTTTTGTAATTATTTCATAAAAAATTTCTTTTGTAAATTGCTCACTTTCAAAATGTCCAATATCAGCAATAAGAATTTTGTCTTCTGCAAGGAAAAAATCATGGTATTTAAAATCGCTTGAAATATACACATCTGCCTGTTTTTGAATGGCATCCGCTAAAAATGAGCTGCCTGCTCCTCCGCAAATGGCTATTTTTGAAATTTTTTTCCCCAATAATTTGGTGTATTTTATGACGGGATTATTAAAAGTTGCTTTGATTTCTCTTAAAAAATCCAATTCTTCTTTTGGTGAAGGTAAATTGCCAATGATACCCGCTCCTACTCGATTCCATTCATTTTCAAGTGAAATAAAATCATACGCAGGTTCTTCGTAAGGATGTACTTTTAACAAAGCAGCTTGTACACGATTTTTCAAATAATCAGGAAGTATCATTTCCATTCGTATTTCAGGTTCAGTATGCAATTCATTAATTTCTCCTATGAAAGGATTAGCTTGCTCGTTTGCCATAAAAGTACCGGTACCTTCACTATTGAAACTACAACAATTATAATTCCCAATTGTGCCTGCACCTGCTTCAAACAAAGCATTTCTAACAGTTGTTGAGTAAGATTTCGGAACAAAAGTTACCAATTTTAGCAATCTATGAGTCATAGGGCGAAGAACCTGTACATTTTGTAATTGAATTTTTTCTGCTATTTTAAAATTTACTCCTTGCCAAACATTGTCCAGATTGGTATGAGCTGCATAAATAGCAAGATTATTTTTAATAGCTATTGCAGCACATTTCTGAACCTCGTTTTGCTCAATAATTCGTAAAAGTGGCTTAAATATTAAAGGATGATGTGATAAAATAAAATTGCATTTTTTTTGAATGGCTTCTTCTAAAATATCGCGAGTAATATCAATGCAAATCAAAATCCCGTTGACTTCCATTTGAGGATCACCAATCAGCAAGCCAGCATTATCATAACTTTCCTGCAAAGCCAAAGGTGCAAATTCTTCAATAATTTCACAAATTGATTGAACGTTCATTCAACTTATTTTTCAATGTTGTGTTCTTCTTCGTTTTCTGGTTTTTTATTCTCTTCTTGTGAAGTTTCAATAAAATCAGTTATTTGTTTATCAATCAAAATATTATACCAATAAATAATCTTTCGAATATCATTGGGATAAACTCGATTTCGATCATAGTCCGGGACAATTTCAGCCATATAATTTCGAAGCATATCATTATCTGATTTCGATGGAATGGAACAAAGATTCCCATTTTCTTTTACTTTTATTTTTTCAAGAACTTCACCCAAAGGAATTTCCTTTGAATCGGTAAAAATTGAAATATCTTTCAAAGAAATAATTTTATCTTTAGTAAAAGCTGGAATACGTTTCCCATCGATTAAAGATTCCACTATCACAATATTTTTCCCTTGCGAAATCATTTTATACAAACCAGGTTTGCCTGAAATAGATACAATTTCTTTTAACATATTCTGCAAAAATTAAAAAGTAATTTGAGTTGATTGGAAAGATTTTTTTAAATACTTTTCATAAAGAATAAATAACTCAATTAATATGATAAAACAATAATTTACAAATATTTATAAAATTCATTAAGTTTTATTTTTCCTTCATATAGAGCTTTCCCCACCACAACTGCAGGAACTTTAATTTTTTCTAAGTTTTCAATATCATGAATGGAACTTACACCTCCGCTTGCAATTAAATACAAAGAAGATATTTCTTTCATAATTTTTTTATAAAGCTCAATGGCAGTTCCTTCCAGCATGCCATCTTTGCCTATGTCGGTGCATAAAACTTTTTGAATTCCTTTTTGAAAATACTGGTGAATAAAAGGTATTAATTCAATTTCAGTATTTTCTGTCCAGCCCGATACAGCTATTTTATTGTTTCTTACGTCAGCACTTAAAATTATTTTTTCTGCTCCGTATTGTGAAATCCATTGAACAAATGTTTCAGGATTTTTAACTGCCACACTACCAACTGTTATCATATCAGCACCACATTCAAAAGCAATACGGATATCTTCATTTGTTTTAAGCCCACCGCCAAAATCGACAATTAATGGTGTAGAGGATTTTATTTTTTCTAAAACTCGATAATTCACAATATGTTGAGCTTTAGCTCCTTCCAAATCTACTAAATGCAAACGTCGAAAACCTGCCTCAACAAATCGTTTTGCTACCTCAATTGGATTTTCGTCATAAATTTTAACTTGTTCATAATCACCTTGAGATAAACGGACACATTTACCACCAATAATATCAATAGCCGGAATAATTTCTATCACAATACTTTATTGAAATTACATTTAATGAGAAGCAAAATTATAAAAATCAAAAAGAAGAAGCAAATGAAGAGAAAAGAAATCAATAGTTGAATGATTTTTATTGTAAATATAAGCTAAAACAAAAAGCGAGAAAATCACTGGAATGGAAATTTTAAAAATTTTACTCCATTGATTTTAAGCATATTAAAGGGAATTGTAATACCCATTGTTATCCAATTGTCCCCTTCTGAAGTTTCATTAAGGGCTTTGATTATTGAAATAATGTATGGAATTTTATTAACGTAAATTTTCTTAGAAATAATGTTTCTATCTGATGTTTTCAAATTTTCAAACCAAAAAGAAGGTAACAAGGAAATCAAATTTTCTTTGTAAAATTTTTTTAGTGAGAGATCGTCAATGCAATAAACTTTTTCAGGAGTAAAATACATGATGTAATCTGAAATTCCTTCATTTAGCCAACCTGAAACTTCTGGATATTTACTATAAATTTCAAGGTACAAATCGCCAAAATCTTTAGATCTGAATTTTTCAGAAACTTTATAAGATTTATTTTGGTATGTCAGCAGTAAGTCAATATCGTGAAGTTGCATTTTTCTTTCTTCTAATAATTGATAATTAAAACGTTTAATATCAGACACATGTAAAACATCATGATAAAATTTATCCGCTTTTTTTATTTGTTCATTTTCATAAAGTTTACTTTGAGAGAAATTGTGAATCATTCCTATTCTATTGTTTATTAGATTAATTTATTGTACTTTATTAGAAAAATCATTCCATAATTTTTTTTCGAGCACGTAATCGTTTGAGTTCTGCTTGCAATCTTTCTACTTCCTTTTCCAGGTTAGCAATTGTTTTTAAAAGTGCGTTCAATTCTTCATTTTCTATAGTAGTAGGATACTGTTGATCAACTCGATCAAGAAAATCCGCTAAAATATTCATGTAATTCATAAAAGCCTCATAAGGCGATTCGTAATACGTACCAAACGAATCTTTATGACTCATATAACGAAAATGATCAGTGGATTGCAATCTTAACCAGTCGTGACGAAGAGGTTTGTCATCACATAAACGTACTCTTTCGCCTACGGCATAAAGTTTATTCAGTGCTTCCTGCTGAAGATCGTTACCATTCCAAACACTGATATCTTTTTCAAGTCCCGACCAGCTAATAGGCTCTGGCGAAGAAAGAACATCAACAACATCTATTTTCTTTACAGCTTCTGAAGGTAAAACAAAACCAATATTATTTAACAAGGCATAATAAGGCAATGCTTTTAAAAAATCAAAAATACCAGTATGATTAGGCTGAAATACACCTAAAGCTTCGTAACCCATCCAGATATTGATAATTTTTTCATTTTCAGGGAAGTTGTTAATCCAACCAATAAATTTATCGGCAGTCAAAGGATAACCTTGCCAGGAAGGATTTGAAAAACGAAAAGCAATATCATCGCTTAAACCAAAATTTCTGACCAACAATTTTAACCGTTGAATAGAGGGATGGGTATATATAAAATTAGGGTTTTTCCAACCTAATACATGACTAACTTCATCAATTAAAATTGTTCTAAATCCTAATTGATAAATTTTTTCCCCAATTTCATCAGAATAAATAAGTTCAGAATTTCGAAATGCTGTTGGTTTTTTCCCAAAAAGAGATTCAATTTTATCAACCTGCATTTTTACTTCTTGCTCAAATTCGTTATAATCATAAATTGAAGCCAAAGAATGAGCATACGTTTCAGCCAAAAATTCAACACAATTGGTTTTAGCCAGTTCAATAAAACTATCAATCACTTCAGGCGCATATTGTTCTAATTGTTCCAAAGCGATACCACTAAATGAATAAGTACAGCGAAACTTACCATTAGAATTTCTAATCATTTCATAAATAGCTTTATTAGCAGGCAAATAAGACTGCTCGGCTAAAAAGCGAATACGATCTTCATTTTGGAAGTCATCATAATAATAATGATCATTCCCAATATCAAAAAAACGGTATCTTTTCAAGCGAACAGGTTGATGAATTTCAAAATAAAAACATATATTTTTCATAATTTTTTATTTTACTCAATTATTTCTTCAATAAACTTTCATAAATAGTTTTCACTTTTTGAGCAGCATTTTCCCATTTAATATTACTTACTTCCATTTTCCCTAATTCATGTAAACTTTTATACATGGCAGGACTTCTAACAATGGCATAAATAGCATCTGCCATTCCATCTATATCCCAATAATCAATTTTTATAGTATGAGTTAATATTTCTGCACAACCAGACTGTTTTGAAATAATAGTAGGTGTACCAACTTGCATAGCCTCTAAAGGAGAAATACCAAAAGGTTCTGATACTGAGGGCATTATATAAACATCACTATCAGCTAACATTTGATATACTTGACGTCCTACTAAGAAGCCAGTAAAATGAAATCTATCGGCGATACGTTGTTTCGCTACCAAATCAATCATGGAATACATCATATCTCCATTGCCAGCCATTACAAAACGTACATTTTTTGTTTTACTAATGACTCTCTGAGCTGCTTCGACAAAATATTCGGGTCCTTTTTGCATGGTAATTCTCCCCAAAAAAGTTACAATTTTGTCTCTCCGAATTGTCTTTACATAAGAATCGGCATCTGGAAGAGGTTCAACAGCATTATGAACAGTTGTTATCTTACGAGGGTCCTGATGGTATTTTTCGATGACAATATTTCGTGTTAAATTACTCACCGTAATTATATGATCAGCCATATCCATTCCTCGTTTTTCAATATCATAAACCACAGGATTTACTTGTCCACGACTTCTATCAAATTCAGTAGCATGTACATGAATAACAAGAGGTTTTCCACTGATTTGTTTGGCAAAAACCCCTGCTGGATAAGTAAGCCAATCATGAGAATGAATGATATCAAAATCCAATTGATGAGCCAACACACTTGCAACTGCTTCATAATTGAATATTTCTTCAATTAAATTATTTGGATATATACCTGAGAATTCTACACAGCCAAGATCATCAGTATAAATCCGTCTGAAATCATACTTAATGCCATTTCTTAATTTAAAATATTCATCGGGAGACATTATCCAGCCAATTCTTTGATTTACATAATTCCAATCATTTTCCTTCCATACTATTGGGACAAAACATGCTCCAATAATTTTTAAAAAACTTTCATCTTCATCGCCTCGTTTTTTAGGAATGACAAAAGTAATGTCAATATCACCCATCATTGCCAGAGCTTTTGTCAATCCATAACTTGCTGTCCCCAATCCACCCAGAATATGAGGAGGAAATTCCCAACCAAACATTAATACTTTCATACGCCAAATAATTGATTCTTTAAATGCTACTAAAAAAGGAAAAAATTTTCTGATAAATTATTCAGAAGTTTGGTTGTTATCGTAATTTTTTAATATTTCCAAAACCCTTAACACTTCCGCTACATTCATTGCAAAAGAAATTCCTCCATGTCCTTTAAAAGGTGGATTACCATCGTAAAGTTCAGATAAAGTTCCAATACACAATTCTTTCATTTCTGCTTCAAATCCAATCAGCATTCGTTCGATAAAAGATTTACCACTTTGTTTATAGATTTTTAAATAAGCAGTAGCAAAAGCACCAAATGTAAATGGCCATACAGGTCCGTTATGATAATTCCTATTACGTTCCAACATTCCTCCTACATAAACAGGTCGATAAAATCCACTTTTAGGACTTAAACTTCTCAATCCTTTTGGAGTAAGTAATTCTTTAGTAGCCATATCAATCACAGCTTTTTGCTGATGTTTTTCAAGTGGAGAAAAAGGAAGTCCAACTGCATAAATCATATTGGGACGAACTTCTTTGTCACAATAATTTCCATTTACAAAATCATAAAGATAACTGCCATTCCAGAAAATTTTATTAAATGATTCACGTGTAATTTCTGCTTGATAATCAAATAATTCAGCTTGATGATCATCTTTTCTTTCACGACAAAGTTGAGCTGCAAATTTTATTGCATTGTACCATAAAGCATTAATTTCAACCACATAACCTGTTCTCGGTGTAATGGGACGACCATCTTCAACTGCATTCATCCATGTTGCAGGCTTATCAACACCATTTACGTACAGTAATCCATTGCTACGTAAAAACAAATTAGGATGTTTTTGTTTTTGTATAAAATCAATGATTTGATATATTAATTCCCCGAATCTTTGAGTAGCTTCATTTATTGAAGCATGATTAGCATATTCCTGAATAGCCCAAATAAACCACAATAATACATCGGGAGCATCTATTTCCTGTAATTTGAATTTAATTTGATCTCCATTCATAAAATGTTGTAATTCAGGAATTGCAGTTTCAATAATAGTATCGAAATAATCCATTCGTCCAATGCTCAATGTGCAACCAGGTAAAGCAACAAATTCATCACGAGCCCTGGCGCCGAACCAGGGATAACCGGCAAGTAAATAAGTTTTATCTCCTTCCCGTTTATAAAATTGTTGAGCAGAGTTTTTTAAACAACTAAACATATCCATTCGTGGATGACGTTTTTTTAATTCTTTTTCCCAAAGAAATTTTAATTGATGAGTAGAAACTTCTGAAATACCTGCTGAAAAAATAATGGATTCACCTTTCTTGATGGGTAATTCAAAACTGCCGGGAACCAACAAATCTTCCTTATATTCAAAGCCTCTCTCCTGCTCTTTGAAATATTCAATATTTTTATACCAATCAGGATAATGGTGATAAATATTTTTTTTAGAAAATTGCATATACAAAGACGGATAACCGTCATATAGACACATTTTAATTCCATTATGAACTTCATCAAACGAAGTGTTTGCAACATTGTTTTGATGAGTAAGCTCATGAACACTCCGAAATGCCAAAAAAGGTTTAAATCTGAGTAAAGTTGGCGAATGAGCTTCCAGCAGAGTATATTTAAATAATACACGAGGTTCAAACGAGACAAGCAATCTTTCTTTAGCTAAAACAACTCCTCCTACTCTATAAATAGTACGAGGAATTATTTCACAATCAAATTGACGAATGTATTTATGACCATTTGGATAAAAATTATTTCCTTCATACTTATGAACCCCCAAATTAAATTCTATTCCATGTTGTACCACTGTCTCATCGACTGAAGAAAGAAGTACATGATTATATTCATCTATTTCTGGCAACGGAACAACAAGTTGTCCATGATATTTACGAGTATTACAATCAACAAGAGTAGTACAATTATAAGTACCAGCTCGATTGGTGCGAAGAATTTCTTTAGATAATGACCTTTCAAGGTTAATTAATAAAGACCGATCAAAACTAAGATAACTCATTATATTTCATATTTATTATAAGTACCTAATTAGCTAATTTTTTATAAAAAAAGCGATATTCAAAAGAATTAAATCTTAGCATCACTTTTTATTAAATAGATGTTTCGCAATTTATTTATTTTTTTTTAACTAAAAAACTTTTTTGGTATTAATTTATGATTTAAAATTATTATTTTTGAAATTATTTTTTGCAAAAAATAAAAATTTTCCTTTGGAAAAATCCAATACAAATGTAATTTTTAAATTTTAAAAACGTTATTAAACTGTCTTATTCAAATATGGTGCCCACTAACCAAAAGATAATTGAAAAGAAACATTTTTGGTATGCTATGTTTATTCCTTTAATTATTTGTTTGTTAATGCTTTTAAGTTTCTTATTAGAACATGGTATGAATTGGAATTACTATAAAGCTGGAATTTATCCTCGCAGTATAGAAAACCTGTGGGGAATTTTTACTTACGGATTTGTACATGCTAATTGGGGACATTTACTGAATAATATTTTATCTTTTTTTATTTTAGGAAGTTGTCTTTATTATTTTTATAATGTAATTGCATCACAGATATTAATATACTCTTATCTTTTTAGCGGGTTACTACTTTGGCTTATTGGACGCGAAAGTTGGCACATAGGTGCAAGTGGTTTAATTTATTCTTTGGTTTTTTTCCTTTTTTTTAGCGGGATAATCAGAAAATACGTACCTCTTATAGCCATCTCATTAATTGTGGTTTTTATTTATGGTAGTTTGGTTTGGTATCTTTTACCTTTTGGCATAAATGATTCGATTTCGTGGGAAGGACATTTGTCAGGTGGCTGGGTGGGAATAATTTTATCAATTATTTATAGAAAAAAAGGACCTCAAAAGCCTGAAAAGATATGGGAAGAAGAAGAAGAATATTTTAACAATATTGATTTTGACGATCGTTCACACAATACAGAAAACTAATGATTAAAAAATAAAATTTTATTAATATGGAAGAAAAAAACTCACAAGAAGTCAATTTGCTTGATTTAATTAAAATGTTTAATAATTGGCTAAAAAATGTAGGGAAATCTATTTTAAAACTGTTTAATTATCTTTTTAAAACAAGTTATAAAGATAAATATTCAATTTTAGTAATACTTATCATTAGTATAATTATTGGACAATATTATGCTCGACCCAGCAATCGACAATATTATGCAGAAGCAATGGCTTATTTATTTGGACCTGATGCTCAAACGGTAAAAGAAGTTGCAAAACAATTGGAAAATGTTAATTCTCAAAATAAATTGACTTCTTTGTCCACTAAATTATCTTTACCTGATAGTATAACCAAAAATATAGTATCCATAAATTCATATTATGTAATTGATCATCTTAATGATAATACTCCAGATAAAGTTGATTTTAAAAATTCTCATCCTTTAGATGATACTTTAAATGTGAGAATGCGGAACAGAATATATTTTAGAATCATTACAAAAAATATTGATCAGATTCCACAAGTTCAAAAAGCTCTTCTTAATTTTTTTAACAGCAATCCTATTATTAGTTTACAATGTGAGGGAAAGAAAATGGAATTAAAAGAAAAAATTGCTATTTCAGAAAAAGAAATTCAACGTTTGGACAGTTTAGCTAAAATGACTTATTTCAAAGAACCTGAAAAACAGTTATCCTGGTCAAATGAGAAACTAATTATAGGTGATCAAAGGAAACAACTTTTTTATTCTGATTTACTTTATTTACACGACGTAAAAGCAGAATGTGAAGCAGCATTGTTAACTTACAAACAGCCAATAGAATTTCCTTCTGGCCTAGTAGTTAATCCTAATCCTATCAATGGAAAAATGAAATATGGATTATTGAGTATTTTAATTGGATTAGGTATAGGAATTTTAGTTGCACTACTGAATGATCAATTAAAAAACACAATAAAAATGAATAAAATTTCTTAGGAGAGAATAATTTCACTTGTTATGAGGGAATAAAATTTCTTTAAGGTTCAAGTTCCTTTTAGTGGAAATAAATTTTTCAGAATTTTTCATCTTTTTTCAACTTCTTTTATTTGTTTTTGCAAATCATTTAAGATGATTTGCATTTTTTCTAATAATGGTTTTCCATCGTCAGAATGAATAATATAGTCAGCGTATGGAATTTTTTCACTATCGGGGAGTTGTCGCATAATTCGATCTTTTACTTCTTCCATAGAAATTCCATCACGTTTTACTACTCTTTTAATTCTTACATCTTCTGAAGCTGTCATTAAAATGATTTTATCAACTAACTCATTAAAACTACTTTCAAACAAAATAGCAGATTCAATAAATAAAAACTTTTCAGAAAAATGTTGATTGATCCATGATTTAAAATCTTCTTTTACAAAGGGATGAACAATCTCATTTAATTTTTTCAATAAATCAGGATTTTTGAAAACAATTTTAGCTAATTCCTTTCGTCTTAATCTTTCTTCATCATATATGCCTTCACCAAATAAATCTTGAATTTTCTGACGAACAAAAGGATTTTCATCTTGTAATTTTTTAGCTTCTCTATCACAATCATACACTAAGTATCCTTGACTTCTTAATTTCCGAGCTAAAGTAGATTTCCCACTACCTATCCCTCCAGTAATTCCTATTATTAATGGTTGATTCATTGGGTTGAAATATATAAAATTCTAAAGTTTCGCATTTCAGAAAGAGTTGAAAATAAAGAGGAAAAAGAGTTAAGAAAGTAAAAAAGGAGCATATTTTATCTAATATCTCATTAAAAATGAGCACATTAGCTGTATAATTACAAAAACAGAAAAATATGCTACCAGACAAAGTTAGGGAAAAATTTCTGAAATTAAAACAGATTTCATTGAAAATAAATTAGAGTGTATAAATATTTTGAAAAGTTTCAAGGCATTAAAACTGACAGAGTCAGTCATTAATTAGGGTAGTACGTTCAAAACATATTCACCTGATAAGCATGTACAAGATCGTGAAAGCAAAATTTCTGTATCAGGGCAAGCAGATGAATTACCGGGAGATACAAAGTTCAATTGATGAAATAACCCGTTGCAGAAAGCTGAGACTGCATTACAAGCGTGCGGAGGTAATGTTGGAAGGTATTGCGGTAACGTTGTTCTTTACCCGTCAAGGCAAGGGAGGGAAATGGAAAGTATTTTTGACAACCGATACGAAGTTGAGTTTTGTGAAACTGATGGAAATCTATCAGATAAGGTGGTCAATAGAAGTATTTTTCAACGGATTTTCCTTTCTGAAAAGTTGTAATTTATTTATAATAAGTTGGATATTATTTACTTACATGATTTGCCTAAAAAAATTTCTTGCTTACAAATTATGTGGTAGCTTAATGTTCAATTTATCTAAAATGTATTGTTGATCTTTATTTAATATTTTAGGTAATTGTTTGAGGGTCCTATCCTCAAATTGATATTCA
>JAGPGD010000034.1 GCA_018056165.1 Paludibacteraceae bacterium
CTCTAACGCTCTTTGGAGGTTTCGCCATCGGCTGTTTGGCGTTCCTCCGAGATGTTTTGCATGATTTTTTAAAAAATCATGCAAAACATCTCTGCTAAATTCGCACTTCTATGTTGAACTTAGCTTTAATGCAAACTTTTTATTCCTATTTGAATTGAAATTATATTAGGTATGCCATTTTTCATTCCATAAATTTTGGCTTAAATAAAAGTATACCAATATTAACGCCAAAATTCCAATGGCTAGTTCCTGAGCTGTAATAGTTTACAAAAGCTGAAGCTGTAGCTTTTTTGAAACTTACGACCAATGAACTTTCAGCCATAAATTGGGTGGAAGAAAAAGTTGAAGAATATACTGCTGAACCGTCTGATTGAGAATAAATTTTTTTATACGGTACAAAACAATACATTTCTGTACGAAAATGAATTTGATCATTGAATTGATAAATAGGTTTTAAACCAATAGCCCCAAACTGATTAGCTCTAAAAGCCTCATTAAAAACAACAAGACTATGAAGTGTTGGTTGAAAAGCTGGTGCTTGCATAATGGTTGCTGTATAAGTTGGCAATAAGTTACGGGTTGAAAATACGATTTCTCCGTAAGTTCCTAAAACAACTTTTTTGGAAAGGGGGAAATATCGGTCATATTTTCCTTGAAATTGTCCCCAAAGTTGATTGTTTTCCATATTATAACGTAATGGATCAGCAAACGTGAAACTTTCATCTCCCCCTAACAATTGAAGAGAAGCAAAATAATGATAACCTTTTGTTGGGTAAGTAGGACGAGTAAAAGCATTGGTTTCTGCCCGCACAAAAGCATTTCCTAATAAAAATTTACTTTTATCATTCTTTTTTTGAGAGGAAGTAGAAAATTTATCCTGCAAATAATTGTCGGTTAGATTTCCAAACCCTATCCCTAATTCCATTCGTCCTTTCTGGGTTAAAGGAAAACCAATTCTTATTTTCCCAAACATTTCACTCTGGCTGAAAAAGGCTTGTCTATTATCCAAATAAAATAATTTATTTCCTTCAAAATAGTCAAATCTATGTAAGATGATATCCATTTTTAAGTAAAAATCTTTTTTTAAAGAAGCATCCCATCGTGTCCCAATGTTCAATGAATTATAAATTTTCCCAAACTGAGCCTCTAAATAAGCTGTTTGTGCATATTCCTTCAAATTCTGATAAGAAGCTCCTACATAAGCCTGATTACTTACACTTGATGAGATATTTATACCCATCGTTACTTTTAAATGGTCTTCTGTTTTAACTTTTAAATGTAAATCAAAACAATCATTTTTTTGATTATAATGAGCAGTTGGAGTAATTTCAGATATTTGATTGTCAGATAACAATTTAAAATAATTTGTTTTAAATTGGTTTATATCAAACACTTCATTTTTATTATGAAATTCTCTTTCGATATAAATTTTTTGAAGGGAATCTACTCCTTCAATGATAATATTCTGAAATTTTAAATCTGGAAAGTTACCACGAAATTCTTTACGCCGTTTATTGACTTCTTCCAAAGGAACACGACGAGCTATTCTGCTTTTTATTTCTTCAATTCTTGGCATAACGGAGTCATATCCCATTTTAAATAATAAATCAGCCTTACTAAAATCAAACATATTTATGTTTTTTAGATCAAACTGAAATAAGATACCTTCTTCTGGAGGGATTGTATAATCTGTTTTAGCCATTACCATATTTTCCAATTGCAGTATTATATCTTCTTCGGTCGGTTTTTGAGGATTTTTAGCTACTGCGCTTCCAATCATAATGTCGGGGTGAAAATCATCACGCATAACATCCACTGGGAAATTATTATAAATACCTCCATCAAATAATAAACAACTATCAATTGTCACTGGTTTAAACACAAGCGGGAAACTCATCGAGGCTCTTACTGCATCGCCTAACGATCCTTTTGAAAAAATCACTGGCTCTTTTTTATAAATATCAGAAGCTACGCAACGGAAGGGAACAAATAAACGATTAAAATCACCTTTTGAAGCTGCCGTGGGTTGTGAAAACAAAGATAGGAAGGCATAATTCATTTGATGAGAAGAAACCAAATGAGTTGGTAAAAATTTAGTTTTAATTTTTGCTGTATCCTGTTCGGGAAGGCGAAAACTAAATTCTATTAACGGAGGAGTTAGATCACTTTTGCGATAATAAAAATATATTCGGGCTCTTCTTCTCCTCGCAACCAATATTTAAAATCTTCAGAAGTAATAATTTCCATCATTTCGTCTGGTGTGAACCCCATGGCATACATACTACCTACAATAGCTCCCATGGAGGTTCCTGCAACATAATCAATCGGAATACCATTTTCTTCTAATGCCTTGATTACACCAATGTGAGCAACACCTTTTGCCCCTCCACCACTTAATACTAACCCAACTTTTTGAGCTGAAAGTGAAAAAATACTTATAAATAAAAAAAATAATAAAATTAATCTATTTTTCATTCAGTTTTCTTTTGCTCTTTTATTTAATTCCGTTATTCAAAAAAGTAAAATTTTTTTTGAACTTCTCAATGTAATATCAAAGATTAAAAATCTTTTTCTATTCAAATATAAAATTACTAAAGTTTCGCACTTTGATTTAATGATTTGAAAGACAGGAAATAATGAAGTGCAATTTAATTATTTCCCATCTGATTATCAATACATTATTGATTCCATTTTCGTCAAACTGCTTCCTGGAGCGGAGGAGCAAGCATCCTTGAAACTAATTCTGCTGTTTTTGGACAATTCATGATCAACTCGAACAGTTCATCAATATCTTTTTCCAATGCTTCGCATATTTCACGCAGCAACTCCAAAAATAATCCCCAAAGACGTTCGTCAAGTGTCTGCTGCAAACATTCCGCATTCATTACCCTGAAAAGTTCTCCCATCGATTCATAGTGCTCATACCGATATCGAAAAGATAACAAAATGTAGGCTATCATACTTACAGTGGTATCGGCTATTTGTGCATCAAAATCATTGGATTGACATCCTCCCAGATTCAATAATTGCTTCGTTTCTTTGAAAAATACTTCTATCGACCATCGTATCTGGTAGAGTTCCATAAGTTTCACAAAACTTAACTTCGTATCGGTGGTTAAAAATACTTTCCATTTACCTCTCTTACCTTGACGGGAAAAGAACAACGTTACTGGCATACCATCCAATAAGACATCTGCACGCTTGTAGTGCAATCTCATCTTTCGACAGCGGGTTATTTCCTTAATTGAACTGTTTATCTGCTTGTAATTCATCAGCTTCCCCCGATACAGAAATTTGGCTTTTACTATCCTGTACATGCCTATCAAGTGAACATTCTTTGAACGTACTGCCGTAATTAATGCCTGACAGGTAAACCAACTGTCACACAGAACATAATCGATGGGAATTCGATAAAATACAGCACGATAGAAAATCTCCAGCATCATTTCTATCTTACTCTTATCCAATTCTTCCACTCGTTCCTTCCCTGATAACTCCTTCAAACGCTTTTTGCTGTATTGATGGCGCAATTCCTTCCTACTCATTCCATAGGGCTTCGCTGATCGTTTTCCTTTCTCTCTTAAAAAAGAAAAATCCAATGGAATCGTTGACTTTCCATCCCAATACAATCCTAACAATAACTTGTATCCCAACTTGAAAGTGTCTGTTACATGATCGTGTACTTTCCCAATCTTTTCTATCTTTTTACCTGTCTTCTCAAGCAAGGTATCATCAAATATGAGGCATCGTACCTTATGCTCTCCTTCATTCTCTCCTTTCGTTATACCGATAAACTTACATGCTATTTGCCATAATATCTTCCGCCAATTGATCCCCCCATTATTCTTCAAACGATACAATACATCCTTACCCATCGTAATTCCTTTTTCCTTTAACAGGGGCAGAGAAGATACTGCCGTTTTACTGCCCAATGTTACTGCATAAATCATGGATGACAATACCAATTGAAAACTGTAACCACTCCTTTTCAAATACTTAAACTCTGAAAAACTTTCTGTCAGTTTCAACGCCTTGAAACCTTTCAAAATATTTACACATTCTAATTTATTTTCACTGAAATCTGTTTCAATTTCAGAAATCTTTTTTCTAACTTTGTCTGGTAGCATATTTTTCTGTTTTGTAATTACATAGCTAATATACTCATTTTTAATGACATATTAGACAAAATATGCTACTTTTTTTACTCTTTTTTCTCTTCTTTTCCCTTTATTTTCATCACTTTCTGAACTGCGAAACTTTAGTAAAATTACAAAAAAAATAGGCAATAAATAATATCTTATATAAAAATCGGGGAAATATAAAAATTACTTTCCAATTCATTATAGCAAATTAAAAAATGAATAGTTTATTACGCTGAGAACCACAGGAATTTTTTGTTTGCATATTCAGATATTTCACAAAATGTCTCCATTCAAAAGTCGGAATTCCTAATTCCTAATTCTTTTTGAATTATTTTTCGTTATTATTTGTAGTGATGGAATTTTATTATCAGGTATTGCAATATGAGATGTGTAATAAAAAACCGCTGATAAAATCCAGCGGTTTTTCCTAAAAAGAGGGGAAAATAGATATTTATTCCTGATTTAGACTTATGCGTTTAAAATCAATCACTGTTGCATTGTGAGCTTTCAGATAATTGCCAATAATCGTTTTATTGTCCATGATAGAAGTTTGTTCGAGTAAAACAGCTTCTTGGAAAAATTTATTTAAGCGACCTTCAGCTATTTTATCAATCATATTTTCAGGTTTTCCTTCCTCACGAGCTTTTTCTCTAGCAATTTCCAGTTCTGTCTCAATCATTTTTTGAGGCACTGAGGCACGATCAATAGCAATAGGATTCATTGAGGCAATTTGCATGGCGATTTCATGAGCAACTTTGGGATCAACATCTTTTTCTTTAAAGGCTACAATGGAAGCTAAGCGATTTCCAAAATGAGTATATGCTGCGGTGGAACCACCTTTAACGAAAACATAATCTTCTAATTCAACTTTCTCTCCTGTAACAGCTGAACGTTCTATAACCAAATCGGCTATGGTTCGTCCATTAATTTTTAAAGCTAAAAGTTCTTCTTTAGTAGTAGGTCTATTTTCTAAAGCTGCTTGCAATATTGCCTTTGTTAGCGCTATAAAATCAGCATTTCTTGCAACAAAATCAGTTTCACATTTTAAAGACAAAGCAACTGCAAAATCATCCTTTGCCTCTGCCAATACACAACCCTCTAATGCTTCACGACTGCTACGCTTGGCTGCAATGGCTTGTCCTTTTTTTCTAACGATTTCAATAGCTTTTTCAAAATCATTATTTGCCTCAATAAGTGCTTGTTTGCAATCCATTAAACCAGCACCTGTCATAGCACGCAATTTTGTAATATCATTCATTGTTACTGCCATAGTTCTCAATATTCTCCTTTCTAAAATACTAATTAAAAAAATAAATGGTTATTTAATTTAAAAACGAGTCACAAAGCTATGAAATAATGATAACCTGTAACTCGTTTAAAGAGGATTTGTTTAAATTATCATTAAGCTTATTCTTCTTCGTCTTTGATAAATTTATTTAATACATTTGCCTTCAAAGCTTCTTCATCTTCCTTTTGAGTTCTTGGTCGTCGATTAATCCTTGATTTCTTTTCTTTCACAACTGGCGCTTCCGAAGCTTCAGCTTCAACTTTCATCAATTTACGTTCATCCAGACCTTCTTGTATTGCTGCAACCAATGCATTTAAAATCACCTCAATAGATTTTGTTGCATCGTCATTGGCTGGAATAACGTAATCAATACCTGTTGGATCAGAATTAGTATCAACAATTGCAAAAATGGGAATTTCTAATCGCTGGGCTTCCTTTACAGCAATGTGTTCCTTCATTACATCCACTACAAAAATGGCAGCAGGAAGTCGTGTTAAATCAGCTATCGAACCCAGATTTTTTTCTAATTTTTCTCGTTCACGAGTAATTTGTAATTTTTCACGTTTTGAAATATTATCAAATGTCCCATCGGTCATCATCTTATCGATAGTAGCCATTTTTTTAATAGCTTTACGTATAGTCGGGAAGTTAGTTAACATTCCTCCTGGCCAACGCTCAGTAATATAAGGCATTCCTATAGCTTTTGCCTTTTCCGCAACAATTTCTTTAGCTTGTTTTTTTGTGGCGACAAATAAAATTTTTCTTCCAGATTTTGCAATTTGCTTTAAAGCTTCTGCTGCTTCATCAATTTTTGCGATGGTTTTATATAAATCAATAATGTGAATACCATTTCGCTCCATAAAAATATAAGGAGCCATTGCTGGATTCCATTTTCTTTTTAAGTGACCAAAATGGCAACCTGCTTCTAATAA
This sequence comes from Paludibacteraceae bacterium, assembly GCA_018056165.1. Lineage (GTDB taxonomy): Bacteria > Bacteroidota > Bacteroidia > Bacteroidales > Paludibacteraceae > MVYY01. Next base: position 6,363 of record JAGPGD010000034.1, read on the forward strand.
CTCTTCAAAATTTGTTCTTGACATTTTTTTGTTTTTAATTGTTTACCTTCTATTAAAATCAATCAACGAGTAGCCTTTTTTCATAAAAGAGTCTCGCCAATTTAGATACTAAACTACTTTTTGATTCCTTTGCATGAAAACTTTTCTGTAAAAAATATCATGCAAAAAGAATAGATATAAAATTTGAAATTAACGTTTTGAAAATTGAAATCTCTTCCGTGCTTTGGGACGTCCAGGTTTTTTACGCTCTACAATACGTGGATCACGAGTTAAAAAGCCTTCTGATTTTAAAAGTTTCTTATCTTCAGGATTAATTTTTACTAATGAACGAGCAATTGCCAAACGTAATGCTTCTGCCTGCCCTTTAAAACCACCGCCATTGAGATTTACTTTAATATCATATTTCTCAGCTACATTTAATTTATTAAGCGGTTGCTTTACAATATATTGTAAAAGTGGAGAAGGAAAATACTGTGAAAGATCCTGTTTATTAATAGTAATCTTTCCACTTCCTTCGCTAACAAAAATACGGGCAACTGCTGTTTTTCTACGACCTAAAGCATTTATTACTTCCATACTTATTATTTAAGTGAGTTTAAATCAATTTGTTTTGGTTTTTGTGCCTGCATATTGTGTTCTTCGTCAGGGAAAATATACAAATTTTTCAGCAATTGTGCTCCTAAACGATTTTTGGGCAACATTCCCTTCACTACTCTTCGGATTAATTTTTCTGGATCCTTTTCCATAATCTTTGCTGGCGTAGTTTCACGCTGACCGCTTGGATATCCGGTATATCGTAAATACACTCGATCTGTCCATTTATCTCCAGTTAATTTTACCTTTCTCGCATTGATAATAATCACATTATCACCACAATCTACATGAGGCGTGAAATTAGGTTTATATTTCCCTCTTAAAAGTTTTGCAACTTTAGAACCCATTCTGCCTAACACCATATCTGTAGCATCAATTAAAACCCATTCCTTTTGTACAGTTGCTTTATTGGCTGAAATGGTTTTATAACTTAAGGTATCCACTTTATAAAATTTTTTTAGTAATTTAATTCAGTTTCCTTATTTAATTAATTTCCTTTCTTTCTTCAACTAAAAATGAATCACTTAAAATAAAAAATCACCTTTCTATTCTCATTCGAAGAAAGAAATAAATGGACTGCAAAAATACTGTTTTTCTTTGGATTGACAAAACAATCATTAAATATTTTCTTTAAAAAAGAGAAAGAAAAATATTAATTTTGCCTTTTGTAGGAGTTTTTTAATGAATCTTTTATTTTTTCGATTTATATAATTATGTCTCGATTAGATTTTACATTCTATGCTAAGGATGCTGTTACAGTAGCCGAAAATTTATTAGGTAAAATTCTAATTCGTCGCTGGGAAGATGGTTCTTTTTCACGATATATCATCACTGAGACGGAAGCCTATTTTGGTGAAGAAGACAAAGCCTGTCATGCCAGCAAAGGAAGAACCCCACGAACAGAAATTATGTATGCTTCAGGTGGACATGTTTATGTTTACTTTATTTATGGAATGTACTGGATGCTCAATGTGGTGACAGGTCCAGAAAATCATCCAGAAGCAGTATTGATTCGAGGTTTAAATGACATAATCGGTTCAGGGAAAGTAGGACGCGAACTAAAACTCGACAGAAGTTTTTATGGAGAAAATCTCATTACCTCTCAAAGAATTTGGATTGAAAATACAAATGAGAAAATTGTATTCAAATCAGCTCCACGCATAGGAATAAACTATGCCGGCGAAGAATGGATAAACAAGCCATGGAGATTTATTCTGGAACAGAAAAATAATTCATTGAAATGAATACAGTTAATAATAAAATTTCTTCTCTATTTTAAATTTTCGAGATCTTCCAGTTCTTTTTGAGCTTCTTTTTCTAACTCCTCCTTTTGGAGAATAAATTGTTGTTCAACTTTCACAGTATCTTTCTGAAATATTTTTTTACCTCCGATTGCCACTAAAATCAGAACTGAAATTATTAAAAGAAGACAAGAAAATTTTCTTTTATTTTTTTCAGAAATTAAAAAAGCAATCAAGGCAGCTAAAAAAGCTATGCTTGCAGGTAAAAAAGCAATGGTTCCCATTGGTAAAATGGTAAAAACTATGCCTAATACACCAAAAATAATCGAAATAACTATCCAGAATATTCTCATAATTTTATTATTTTTTTAAACTCCTTCTGCTTTTAATAAATTAAGACGACCAATACCTACCGGAATGCTAAATTCAACCAGACATGGAATTTTTTTATTGTCGGCACTGAGCCAGATAATGTTTTTATCTTTTCCCTTGAGCTTATCAGTCTTAGCCAAAATAGACAATTTATAACACAATTTTTTACCTAAATTCCCGGCTGAAACATTTTCTTTTCCTAAAAACTTAATCCAGACAGGATATTCTTTTTCATCAAAAATAATTTTAAATGCCAATGACTGTCCTGGTTGCAATCTGGAAAAATCAACTGTACGTAATTTATAAATCAGTGTCACCACATCAAGTGTAGTGGGAGCAATGTTTAAAATATGGGTATTAATGGGACCTTTTTTCCTTTGCGAAACACTTTTAATGGATTTGCCATCAGGTAAAAAAGTATAAGTTTCTGTTTTTGTATAACCTCCTTCATACACATTTCGCTTATACAAAGTTGGTTTAAAAGTAGTTGGATCCACATAAGATTCATACAAATCTCTGATTTTGAAATAAGAATCCCATTTTTGAAAAGTTGCTGCCACTATGCTCAAATGAAGATAAGATTTCTTGGAAGTTTTCAATAAATCAGTGCTCATTGTTATCTGAGCCAAATTGGTCATCATTCCGCTAATTGTATACGCACCAGAAAAAACGAGTATTTCATTGGGCTTGATTTGAGCTGGTAAATTAAATACTAATAAAAGTGAAACTGCAATGATAACAATTTTTTTCATTTTCTTTTTTCTATTAATAAATTATGCTTCTCCGCCGCCAAAACCCATTGGAAAAGGTGGGACCATATTATTATCCGTTATTTTTATTTTTCCATTTTGTTGCTCATATTTAGCAATATTATCCTGTAAAGCAAACAAGAGTCTTTTTGCATGTTCAGGAGTAAGAATAATTCGCGATTTTACAGGAGCTTTGGGAATACCTGGCATAATTCGTATAAAATCAATGACAAACTCCGAAGAGGAATGCGAGATAATAGCCAAGTTAGAATAAATACCTTCTGCTACTTCGGCTGAAAGTTCAATGTTGATTTGATTTTTTTCGTTTTCCATAAAATAAATAATTAAGTAAGTAATTATTAAATGATTAACTTTACAATAAGAATTAAAGTGCTAAATATTTTTTCAAAATAAAGAAAAAACTTTTCCTTGCTTTCCAGAAATCGCTGATTAATTTAAGTTTTTTCCTCAAAAAGTTGCAAAAATAAAACAGTTAACCATAGAGCAAAGATAGATAATTTACGCAATGAAACAACATGATTCTGCCAAAAAATATAGCTTCTTAAAATTAACTACAACAAACATTGTCTTTTGCCATTTCAAAAAAACTTTAACATTTTTATTTTTAAAAATATTTTACGAAAGGAGAAAAAAATTGTATTTTTGGAAAGAAGTTTATAAAATCATTTTTGTCTCTTATTCTGACAAATGGCTGAAAAATCAAAATATATAAAGGCTACAACACCTTCGACGGTACAAATTTCTCCCAACGAATACGGAAAAATGCCTCCTCAAGCTCCAGAACTGGAAGAAGCCGTATTAGGAGCTTTGATGATTGAAAAAGATGCTTATTTTCAGGTTTCAGAAATTTTAAAACCTGAATATTTTTACAAAACCGCTCATCAAAAAATTTTTGAAGCCATTGTTACATTGGCTTATCATCAGGAGCCAATAGATATGCATACTATTACCGAGCAACTTAGAAAAAATGGTTCGTTGGAAGAAGTAGGAGGTCCTTATTATATTACTTTACTTACGGCTAAGGTTTCTTCAGCAGCTCATCTGGAATATCATTCAAGGATTATTGTTCAAAAATATCTTGCCAGAGAGTTAATAAGAATTTCAAACGAGATACAGACAAAAGCTTTTGACGAAAAAACCGATGTAGATGATTTATTGGAAGAATCGGAGGCGATGTTATTTGAGGTTTCGCAACGTAACTTAAAGAAAGAAGTTCTTCCAATTAGTTCTGTATTAGACGAAGCTATTCAACGTATTCAGGCTGCTGCCAGTCGCGAAGGTGCAAGCGGTATCCCCACAGGTTTCCATTCATTAGATAAAATTACTTCGGGTTGGCAAAAATCAGATTTAATCATTATTGCAGCGCGACCTTCGATGGGAAAAACCGCATTTGTTCTTTCGATGGCAAAAAATATGGCAATGAATTATAATATTCCAGTGGGAATTTTTTCTCTGGAAATGTCTAATATTCAATTAGCCAATCGGCTCATTATGAATATTTGTGAAATAGATGGATCAAAAATCAAAAATGGAGAACTCGAGCCTTATGAATGGGAAAAATTAGATAAAAATCTTAAAGATTTAATAGATGCTCCCATTTATATTGACGATACGCCCAGTTTATCCATCTTTGAATTGAGAAGTAAAGCACGTCGTCTGGTGAAAGAGCATCATGTTCAATGTATCATTATTGATTATTTGCAATTAATGAATGCCAGCGGAATGAATTTTGGCAGTCGAGAACAAGAAGTGAGCACTATTTCAAGATCACTAAAAGGGCTGGCTAAAGAATTGGATATTCCCATTATTGCTTTGTCGCAACTCAATCGTAGTTTGGAAGGTCGTAGCGGTTTGGAAGGAAAGCGACCTCAATTGGCTGATTTACGGGAATCGGGTGCCATTGAGCAGGATGCCGATGTGGTTTGCTTTATCCATCGTCCTGAATATTACCATATCACGGAAGATAGAGATGGAAATTCCCTTTTGGGAATTGCTGAAATTATTATTGCCAAGCATAGAAATGGTGCAACAGACATGATTCAACTGAAATTTAAAAGTGAATTTGCAAAATTTTTAAATCTGGATGATTTTGATGCTCAGGAAGAAATATTGAATGAATACAAAGTAATTCCTTCAAAAATAAATAAAACTGAAAAAAGCACTGCTTCTCGTTTTTCCTCTCTCGACTCGTTTTTATATGACAATAGTGAAGAAGTTCCTTTCTAAAAAGGTTTTTTCATTCTCATTCAAATTCAAAAACAATTTTATTTTTTAATGTGAAATCTCTGGTGACTTTTCAGGCTCGTATTTGTATTTGAATAATATTGCAAATAAAATTGCCACAACTAAAGCATAACCTGAAAAAATAAACCATGCTGTTGACCAACTTGGAACAGCCGCATGGGTGACAAACTTATCAACAACCATTCCAGCCAGGTAAGAACCCATTGCTGCTCCCAAACCATTTGTCATAATCATAAATAGTCGCTCCTTAAATTTATTCCATTCAATTAAATATCAATGAAATAGCTACAAAAAAGGTTGTATATATTTTCAGAAATTTGATAATCAGTAAACAATTATTTTATTTCTATAATTTGCATGATTGTCATCTTTTATTAAAAGCAAATAAACTCCTGGAACATTGACCGACAAAGTACAGTTATCATCGCTGGTCTTCATAATTTGTAAAATGTGCCCTGCCATATCAATCAAAGCAATTTGTGAATTTCCTTTTAACCCTTGAATGTCAATGTTTTTTTGATGAGTATATATATTAAGAATGGGGTCAGTATTTATAATTTCTACGTTTTTATCAATTACTCTTTTAGGAATATTCAAATAGAAGCGATTTTTTATTTCATTACTGGAAGTTTCAAAACTATATTGCGTTTCGGCTGTTAAATCAACGACGGCACCTGTTTGTTGATCATGAAGAGTAACCGAAGCACCATTTAAGTATGTTTGCCAAGTAAAAGAATAATTTCCAGTTTGTGGTACTTTTACATAAATAGGTACTTGTGTTTCTTCTGGTACTGAATTTAATGCCAATGCATAACCGCTACTTAAAGTATAAATCCGTGGAGTGTTTTCGTACCAAGGATCCGAATAAGGAGCATCATAGAGTTCATCGTAATCAGCAGTAGCTTCGGGTAGAATACGAACTAATGTTTCATAGGAATTTTCATTGGTTTCCAGATTAAGTTGAACAATTTCTTCTAGTGACTCATTGGTATTTCGGCGAACGCCTTGTGGTGAATATAAATAAGAACTCAAATTTCCTGCGGCTGCTGTTTTTACAAAAAATGCTTCATAAGGGACAAATGTAGTAGAAGAAGAACTATAAGTATAAGCAGGATTGTAATAACTATAACAAAGTTTGTAAGTGTCTTTGGTGTAATCGTAACTATAAGCAAATTCTCCCGATGCAAGCGAAGAAGTGGCTTTGGCTACCAACGGTTGCGATATAAAATTCCACCCAAAATTACAAGTATAGCCACCTGGTGAAGTAGTATAAGTTAATGCTGTATTCACAGGTGAACCAGATGTAGGGCTACCGAAAGCTTTATGAGTAGCCTTTTCGCTGGTCACAAAAAACAAATCTGCCACTGAGCCTTTTTTATTAATAATGTAGCCTGTATCAGCTTTCAAAGTGGTTACATTTTGTAGGGTTTTCCAACCAGAAATCCTTCTTGCACGTCGAGTAGCATCATAAATCCCAACACTGTAATCGGTATTCCACACAGCCGTAGTACTGGTATCAGCTTTTAAAATTGAAGTAATAGCAAAAGGAAAGGCAATAAAATTCCATTGAGCAGTTTTGTAAAAATGTACTTTTACTTTTACGTTATTATCAATCGTAAGGGTTCTTCCATTTCTGTAAAATTCTGCGGCATGCAGGGGAGTTTTTCCAAGAATTAAATTTTTAGTTTTTAAAGACACGGTACTGGCAGTCGAAGATAACGTACCAACGGCTGCAGTATCGATGGTTAAATTGTTGGTTACTGTTACTTGTCCACCTTTTACTTCAAATTTTTCTTTGATAATGATATTGTTTATGGTGATTTTATCAACGTTAGTAGCAGAATCTTTCCTCTGGATACTTAATTGTTTGAGTACATTGGTTGTTCCATTGATGGATTGATCAAAAATTAAATTCTGTCCAATATCCTTTGTCCAGTTAGTCCAGTTACCCCGTAAGACAAGAGAGGAATTCCCATCGCCTTTTATTTTTCCATTATTGCATCGTACTCCTGCTCTGCCTTGATAGCCAGTGATAGTTGCATCCGTTCCAATTGTTAAAGTTTTTCCATTCAGAATCAGGGTACTTCCTTTAATTTCTACTGCCCATAAATCGCCTCCTGCACTTGAATAACCTTTGCATGCAACATCTTTATTAAGTGTAAGCGTACCTCCCGTTTTATCTATTTTCATAAAATCAATAGCACAAGTTCCTGATGCCGTACCACCAATTTGTTGGTTTTCAGAGCCGGTAAAAACAACAGCTCGTCCATTGCAATTAAAAGTACCATTGTTGATAAAGTTGCCACTTAATATCATGTTTCCACCAATGGCATTGGAAGGCGTAGTGGTATTTTCCGACAAGCTAAGGGAACCATTGTTGGTTATCATATGGCATTGAAAGGCTAAATTACCTCCATTTGTACTATTGGCAAAATGCATGGTACCATAGTTAGAAATATCTCCTTCTACGATTACTGCTGGCACACCTTGATTGCTGGGATTATAACCCATATTGAAATTTAGGTTAGAACCAGAACCCACATATAGGTCGCCCATGATACGATAAAAGGTAGTAGAAGCAGGTGATGACGTTGAACTGGATAAAGTTACAAAAGTGTTTCCAGTGATTTTTACCTGACAGGGTCCTGATGTTGAACTTGAGATAGCATTTTCTCTTTCATTATTATTTGTAGGTTGTTGCCGCATGGTTGATTCATCTTCTACATAAATAGTAGAGGATTGTTGGGTGTATCTGTTTGTGTTTTTATTCTGTAAAGAATTTCCTACCAGTAAATGATAGTTACTAAACAATAGGATAGTACAGAGTAATTTAATCTTTTTCATAGTATTCAAACTACATACAAGTTATAAATAATATTGCCTTTTTGAGTAAATAAAATCACAAAAAATTATTGCTATGGTTGATACAATAAAAGAACCTATCACGACCCTCTTATTTTTATTTTATTTACTTTGTTTTGAAAATATTATTTTTATTTACATATAAAAATAGCATTAATCGTCAGGGCTTTGATAATCTTCACCCATTGTTTCTGGATAACCATATGCTTCCGGATAAAGCAGTTTACCTTTTGTAAAATTACCATTGCCTTTTTCTTCTTCTATGGGCTTTGCTAATAGGTGAATAACAGGATCATCACGATCTGCCATAACTGTATAATAAACTTCGCGATCGGGCTCACCATAGATGATAAGTGTTGAAAAATCTTCACTCCATTCGCAACCAGTCAAAAATGGTCTACCAACAGGTGTTATTTGAGCGATGGCTTCAGCCTCTTTAACAAGGGCGGCATAATAATCTGGCATAATAACTTTGGCTACTCCTGATTCATCTAATTTAACCTTACCTGGATATACACACATATTCCAAGTAGATTCTACAAAATTATGTCTAAGTGTCTTATTTAATGGATCGAGCGGGTGATCTATTAAAAAAGAACCACCACCTTTTGTGAGTGTTCCCGTGACACGAACATTTCCGTTAAAATAACCTGCATAAGTGCCACCGGTTCCATAAATAGCATAAGTGGCACCACCTATATACCCGTATATGCTATTGTCATATTTCCCATACACACCATAATTTTCATTCCCCAGCATACCATATCTAGTACTGCTATACTGCCCATAAACGCCATTTTTGCTGTCTCCTATTCGACCTTTAATGTTGCCGTTATATTGTCCATACACGCCATAATTTGAACCACCTATATACCCATATATATCATCGCTATATTTCCCATACACACCATAATTTGAACTACCCAAATAACCTAAATGATCGCCATTTTTCCCATAAGCTCCATAAGACTCATGTCCCAGCATGCCATATATCGAGCTGCTATACTGGCCATAAGCTCCATTGTCTCCTCCTAAATATCCCTTAATATCAGCACTAGACTGCCCATACACCCCATAATCAGCAGTTTCAAGGTCACCGAATTTAGTAGAATTATAAATACCTCTCACAGCAGTGGTAGAACCTTTACCATCTACATATAAACTATAAGAGTTATTAGGATCTGTTCTTATACCAACACGACCTTCCCCATCTATTATCCCTAAATAACTTCCAGAACTCCAACTATCAGTAGTATGACCAATATAAATCCTGTCATTTACTCCATGAAATCCTATCATAAATCCTTTAGATGACGCAGGATCATTGTAAAATATTGCATCAGTGCTATTTTTTTCTAGCCAAATAGAATTTCCCCAACTACTCCATACACTTTGGTAATTACCTGTTCCTTTAAAAGCTGTTGCCAAAACATTGCCATTTATTTCTAAGTTGGTTGCAGGGGTACTTGTTCCTATTCCCAGTCTACTATTTGTATTATCCCAATACAGATTAGCATTGGAGCTGAGAGTATTTGTACCTGTCCAGAAGGCTACTTGGGTAGCTTCTCCGCTACCATCTAATCCAGTAGTTGATAAATGCACCCAATTAGGTGAACTTGAAGTGCCAGCATTGTAATAATAACCTGCCAAACTTAAACCTCCGGTGCCGGTGTTATATACCATCAATCCTGTAGCTGGATTGGGGATAGTGGTAGCATCAGTTTTGCTACTAAGGGCAATACGCGGTATGAGTAACCCTTTGTTACTGAAATCTACATCCAAACCCGCAGAAGGATCGGCTTGTGTGCCTGTAGTGTTAATGGACATTTGGGCAAAAAGGGCATGGGTAGAAAGCAGACCGCATGTAATTAAAAATAGTATATGTTTTTTCATGGCTTTAAAGATTAATTAGAAGATTTTTCGACGATTCGTTTTTTGTATGATGAAGAGACAAATTTTAATTAAGAATACGGATTGTTGCTTACTTGTTTGATTTTTTAATTATCTCAAAAATTCAATTATTGAATTAAAATGTGGAAATCATAAAAATTAATAAAAAGTTACTTATAAAGAGCAAATGATTCCTAAAAATTAAGTAAAGATATAAAAAACGTTTTTTATATCTTTACTTTTATGAAAAATTAACAAATTATAATGGTGCTTGTTTTAAAAATAGGTGTTTTTTAATGCGTAAATTCAAGTAATTAATGCAACTTTTTCAAGGGTATTCCATTGGCACGTAAAATTTGAAAAGCTTCTTTTGCCTTTTCGACAGGATATTTTGAAATACCCACATAAAGAGCTTTGCCCTGTTTTACTATATCGCTCAATGCTCCCATCGTTTCTTCAAGAGGGTATTCGGATCGTAACGATGCGAATAGAAAATATCAACGTATTCAAGTCCCATTCGCTTCAGACTTTGATGAAGACTTGCAATCATATATTTTCTGGAGCCACCATCACCATAAGGACCTGCCCACATTTCATGACCAGCTTTTGTACTGATAACCATAATTATTTGCTAAATCAAAATGAGTTATTCCATGATCAAAAGCAAATTTTATCATTTTTTCAGCTTCCTGGAAATTGTCCACATTCCCAAAATTATGCCATAAACCCAAAGAAATAGTTGGCAATTGCAGTCCACTTTTTCCACAAAACCGATAACCTACTGAATGAATATATCGCTCAGGATTGGGAGTATAAAGAGGATTTGTTATAGTTTTGTTTTTTCTTTTAAATTGATTTTAAAATTCAACTTTGGGGGCTTTTTCTGTTCCAGCTTCTGCTTCAAAATAAGGTTTTTTCTCAAAACCGAATAAAGCAGCAATAATTGATTTTGGGAAACGCCGGATAGAAGCATTGTAATTTCGAGCCATTTCATTAAAACGATTTCGCTCCACCGCAATTCTATTTTCCGTTCCTTCCAATTGTGCTTGCAATTCAATGAAGTTCTGATTGGCTTTTAAATCTGGATAATTCTCAGCAATCATCAATAATCTACCCAAAGCTGCACTTAATTCTCCCTGTGCTTGTTGAAACTGCTGAAGTTTTTCAGGCGTTAATGAATTAGCATCTACAGTAATTTGAGTTGCTTTAGCACGAGCTTGTACTACTTCCTCTAATGTTCCTCTTTCGTGAGCAGCATAACCTTTAACTGTTGCAACCAGATTAGGAATTAAATCTG
>JAGPGD010000007.1 GCA_018056165.1 Paludibacteraceae bacterium
CAAAGTAAAGCATTTATTCCATCAGGGCAAAGGGGAAATGCTCTTTTTTCTCCTTTGTCTTGAAAAATAATTTTTTCTTTACCTTTTATTTCCCCTGAAAAAGTTGCATTAATTACTTGAATTTACGCATTATGAAAAAGGCAGTATTTTTATTTTTTTCGTTGTTATTGATAACAGGATGGGCATCCTCAAAAAATGTAGCCATTGATAGTGTAAAACCAGATGTGACGGTCACAAAAAATTTAAGTAAAGAAGTTAAAGATTCACTCTTGCTCCAAAAACTTTCGCCTCAACAGTTGATTGAATTGAAAAAAGCAGAATTGGAAAACGAAAGGAAAAAAATTGAAGCTGAAGCACGAGAAGATATGCCTTTTACAGGGTTTCAGTTATTCTTAATTTGTGTTTTACCTTTTCTTTTTGTCATTGTTATCATCTGGATTATTTACTCTCAGAAAGGAAAAGAATCGAAACAAAGATATGAATTGTACTTAAAATCACTGGAGCTTGGTCAAACCTTACCCGAAGACTTTTTTGAGAAAAAAGCCAAAAATAAACCTAACTCTGATTTAAAGAAAGGAGTTTTATGGTTGGCTGTTGGTCTATCGTTGTTGATTTATTTTCTGATTGTAAAAAACATGGGAGCACTCATTTTGGGAATTGTTCCAGCTTTTGTTGGGATAGGTTACTTACTGGTTTATTTTTTGGAGAAACCTAAATCGCCAGACGATACCGATAAAGATGAATAATGCGGAAGATCTTCGATGGATTGCTCAAGTCATTTTATCCAGAGATGAGAGAGCCTTTGAGAAATTGATACGCAAATATCAGTCACCCATTCGTCGATTCTTTTTGAACCTGACAATGGGTGATGTTTTTCTCAGTGACGATCTGGCTCAGGAAACTTTTATTAAAGCTTTTCTTTATTTGCCTACTTTTAAGGCTTTATCGAATTTTTCGACCTGGCTTTTTCGTATCGCTTACAATGTGTATTATGATGCCGTTCGAGCTAGAAAAGATTTTTATGATCTGGACGAGAAAGAAATCAATCAGCTATATCAAGTGAACAATTCCTATTCAACTTACAAAGAAGATTTTTACAAAGCTTTAATCAATTTGAATGAAATGGAAAAAATAGCCGTTTTGCTTTATTATATGGAAGACAAAACACAACGTGAAATTGCAACTATTATGAAATGTCCTATTGGTAGTGTAAAAAATTATATTCGAAAAGGTAAAGAAAAAATTGCGAATTTTTTAAAAGAAAATGGATATGGAAACGAATGAAACAGACAAAAATTTTCAGGATTTTTTTAAACTACACAAGCATGATATAGCTGATAATGGTTTCGCCAGCAGAACTTTACGGCATTTGCCGCAGCGAAAAGACAATTCGTGGATCGTTTGGCTTTTTACAACCATTGGAATTGCTACAGCTTTGTATATTGGAATTTTCTCTGACTGGTTGATGAACTTTATAGAACATATGTTCAATTTGCCATTCATTTATCTGTTAATTGGGGTTGCACTTTTCCCCTTGGTAATTGGACTTTGCATTATGTTCTGGGAAAAAGAACAATATTGAAAAGCGATTAATAGGTGGTAAAAAGCGTAAGAAATTAAATACTGTTTTAAACAAAAAAGAGAGAAAATTGACTTTCTCTCTTCCAAATTTCTTTCTTTAATAACGTTTTTCTTTTATCCTTGCTTTTTTACCTGTTAACTTACGTAAATAAAACAGTTTTGCACGACGTACTTTACCTCTTTTATTTACAGTAATGCTTTCTATAAAAGGCGAATCCATCGGAAAAATTCTTTCCACACCGACATTTCCCGACATTTTGCGGACAGTAAAACGTTTTTTCCCTTCCTGTCCTTTAATGCTGATAACTACACCACGAAATTCCTGAATTCTTTCTTTGTTCCCTTCTTTAATTCGATAGGCAACTGTTATGGTATCACCACTTTTAAATTCAGGGAAACTTTTTTCTACCTGAAAAGCCTGTTCTGCAACCTTTAATAAGTCCATTTTTATTAATTTTATTTATTTATTACAGCACAATATTTACATACTTTTCGTTTCTGCCAGAGATTGTGCTTAAATTGGAACGCAAAAATACTATTTTTTTTTATTGCATACAATAATTTCATCCTTTTTTGAATTAAAAACTTTTTTAATTGTTAACTATCAATGATTTAAGTGTAAAAAAGCTTATCTTTGTTGTTGATGAATTGAATTGATGCTTTTTAAAATTTATTATGAGTTGTTGATTTTTAAAAGGTTGATAAGATTTCAATCATTTTTTTATTCTTACATTTTTCCCTATTCCTTTGTTTTTATTATCCTAAAAGGAAATTTCAAGTAATTTTTTCCTTTTTTTGTTGTCCAATAATAGATGATTATTCAAGTAATTTGAATAATATAGCCAATTAAAATTCAATTTTTTTGATTAAATTTGCAAGCTTAAAAAATGAGGAGTTGGATACATGCAAAAAATTAGAAATGTTGCAATTATTGCTCATGTTGATCACGGAAAAACTACACTGGTTGATAAGATGTTGTTGGCTGGTCATCTTTTCAGAGACAATGAAAAGGTCGGCGAATTAATCATGGACAATAATGAAATAGAACGTGAAAGAGGAATTACAATTCTGGCAAAAAATGCTTCGATCAATTATAATGGCTATAAAATCAATATTATTGATACGCCAGGTCATGCCGACTTTGGTGGTGAAGTAGAGCGGGTACTCAACATGGCTGACGGAGTTTTACTGTTGGTAGATGCTTTTGAAGGACCAATGCCTCAAACACGATTTGTTTTACAAAAAGCTTTGCAATTGGGACTTATTCCTATTGTTGTGATTAACAAGGTGGATAAGCCTAATTGTCGACCGGATGAAGTTCAGGAAGAAGTTTTTGATTTAATGTATCATTTGAATGCCACAGAAGAACAACTGAATTTCCATACAATTTTTGGTTCTGCCAAACAAAATTGGATGTCAGAAGATTGGAGAAAACCAACAAACAATATTTTCCCGCTATTGGATGCTATTATAAAATATATTCCTGAGCCTTTCTATCTGGAAGGAACACCTCAAATGCTGATTACTTCTTTGGACTATTCTCCTTATGTAGGTAGAATTGCAGTGGGACGTGTTCATCGTGGTACGCTGTACGAAGGTATGGATGTAAGTTTAGTGAAGCGAGATGGTTTTGTGGTGAAAACTAAAATTAAAGAACTATACACTTTTATCGGACTGGAACGAAAAAGAATTTCAGAAGTAAAATCAGGAGATATTTGTGCTTTAATCGGGATTGATAATTTTGAAATTGGTGATTCCATTGCAGATATTAATCAGCCTGAGCCTTTAAAACCCATTGCTGTTGATGAACCAACCATGAGTATGGTGTTTACCATTAACAATTCTCCTTTTTATGGGCAGGAAGGAAAATACATCACTTCAAGGCACTTACATGAACGATTGATGCGTGAATTGGATAAAGATCTTGCTTTGCGAGTAAAAAAGGAACCTGATAAAGATATTTGGCATGTTTATGGCAGAGGTGTGCTTCATTTATCTATTTTAATAGAAACCATGCGCCGCGAAGGTTATGAATTGCAAGTGGGACAACCGCAAGTAATTTTCAAGATGATAAATGGCATCCGTTGTGAACCTGTTGAACAACTGATAATTAATCTCCCTGAAGAATATAGTGGCAGAATTATTGAAATTATAGCTTCTCGTAAGGGAGAAATGTTGAAAATGGAAACGATGAACGATCGTATTCAATTAGAATTTATAATTCCTTCACGAGGCATTATTGGACTTCGCAATCAAGTGCTAACTGCATCAGGCGGTGAAGCTATTATGAGTCATCGTTTTCTTGAATATCAACCTTATAAAGGACCTATCGAAAAAAGAACAAATGGTTCATTAATTGCAATGGAAACAGGCACAGCTTTTGCATACGCATTGGACAAATTACAAGATCGAGGTAGATTTTTTATTTCACCCCAAGAAGAAGTTTATGCGGGACAGGTGGTAGGAGAAAGCTCAAAAGAGGGTGATATTGTAGTAAATGTCACTAAATCTAAAAAATTAACCAATATGAGAGCTTCTGGCTCAGATGAAAAAATCAAACTTACTCCTCCTGTCATATTTAGTCTCGAAGAAGCGTTGGAATACATAAAAGAGGATGAATATGTGGAAATTACTCCTTCCAATATTCGATTACGAAAAATCTATCTTGATGAGAATGAACGAAAACGAATGTCAAAAAATGTTTCTGCTACTGTATAATTAAATTCTTTTATTTCTCATTGATATTTAAAACAAGGAAGTATAAAAATTTATTTTTCATGAAAAAAGAATTTTGGGTTGTATTATTTCTTTTACTGATATTTAGTTCAAAAATTTTAGCTCAATTTGGCGTGAAAATCGGTATCAATGAAGCAAATGAAGTTATTACTTCAAGTAATTTATCTACTCCCATCGAAAAGCCTACTTTGCAGAACTTAACTGCTTATCACATAGGAGTAATTTATCAATATACTTCAAAAATTGGCTTAGGCTTTGATATTGGCACATCTTTCTCTCAAAAAGGTTGTTTCCTTCAATCAGACAGCATTTGTGATATCTATAGAGAATTAAACTATATTGAAATACCTTTCAATATTCGTTATCGTTTATCATGGGGAATCATCGGAATTTATGGCTTTGGAGGTTTATATGGAGCCTATCTTTTAAAAGGACAAAAAATCACTGAAACAAATGCTTCTTCTAATCCAGAAAAATTTTCTTATACCAATTTCAATGATCGAACCGATTATGGCTATACCTTTGGTGGTGGGATTGAAGCTTTTAAAAAAATTCAGTTAGGAGTAAGTTGGAATAAAGGCTTGAAAGAAAATATTTATTATACAAATTCAGACACACAAATTTTTACTACAAAAAATAATGTCTTCTCTTTTAACCTTACATTTATATTCTAATTATGAATAATTTATTAATTATTTGATAATCAAATAATTAAATTTATTCATAGAGTTTTTTAAACATAAAATGTCTTCTATCAGTTCTTTTTTCGTACCTTTGTCTTCATTAAAAAACTAAATATCAGAAAATTAATTAAAAAATAAGTTATGAATGTCATTAGAAAAGACCTTGATCAAAACAACGCTGTACTTACTTTAAGCATCAAAAAAGACGATTATGCAGAAAATGTAGAAAAAAGATTGCGGGAATTACGTAAAAAATCAAATATGCCAGGATTTCGTCCAGGAATGGTACCTTTGCAGTTGGTAAGAAAAATGTATGGGAAATCAGTCCTTGTAGAAGAAATTAACCAACTCATATCTCAAAAGCTGCAAGATTATATCGAAGAAAACAAAATTGATATTCTGGGCGAACCTCTTCCACGAGAAGAAGATCAGCAAAATATAGATTTTAACTTACAGGAAGAATTTGAATTTAATTTTGATTTAGGATTGGCTCCTCAATTTGAAATATCATTTTCCAAAGAAGATAAGATTAAATATTACCACATCGAGGTTACTGATGAAATGATTGACAATAGAATCAAAGCTTATGCTTCTCGTTTTGGAAAATATCAGGAAGAAGAAACCGTTGAAGAAAAAGACATGTTGAAAGGAGAATTAGTGCAATTGGAAAATGGTAAAGTCAAAGAAAATGGGATTCATATTACTGATGCAGTACTTACACCAGCTTATATGAAGGATGACGGTCAAAAATCATTGTTTATTGGTGCAAAAAAAGGAGACACGATTACTTTTAATCCAGCTACTGCTTATCAAAACAACGAAACAGAATTATCTTCCTTATTAAAAATTTCAAAAGAAGAAGTAAACAATATTAAAGAAGATTTTCAATTTAAAATTGAGAGTATTACTCGTTTTTATCCTGCTGAAATCAATCAAGAATTATTCAATAAGGTTTATGGTGAAAATATAGTGTCAAGCGAAGAGGAGTTTCGTGAAAAAATAAAACAAGAAATTGAGAAAGAACTTGCTGCTGAAAGTAATTATAAATTTCAATTGGATGTTCGTACGATGTTGATAGATCGATATAAAAACTTGAACTATCCTGATGAATTTTTAAAACGCTGGTTATTGCTCAAAAATAAAGACCTAACGCCAGAAAAATTGGAAGAAGAGTATCCAAAAATCATTGAAGATGTTACCTGGCAATTGATTAGAGAAAAATTGCTGAAAGCTTTTAATATAAATGTGGAACCCGATGAAGTAGAAAATTATGCCAAAGAAGAAGCAAAAAGTCAGTTTGCGCAATACGGATTTATTAATGTTAGCGAAGACATCCTTGAAAATTATGCAAAAGATATGATAAATAAAGAGGATACTTTAAAAAACTTAATTGAGAATTTGTTTGATCAAAAGATTTTTTCTTCCATAAAGGAAGTTGTAACTTTAGAGACGAATAATGTTACCTTAGAAGAATTTGATAAATTGTTTGAAACCAAATAATTTTAAAAGACAATTTGAATTTAGAATTGAAACTGAAACTTTTTTAAAATAATTTTGTTTATAAAAAGTTCTCTACCAATGAGAACGATAAATTTTTTATAAAAACAAATAACTATTATGGATAAAAATAATGAATTTCGCAAATATGCAACCAAAAAGTTGGGAATAAATGGCTTGTTAATTGACCAATACAGCGATATTGTAAATACAAGTTATATTTCTCCTACCATTCTTGAAGAACGTCAACTGAATGTCACTCAAATGGATGTGTTTTCAAGATTAATGATGGATCGAATTATTTTTCTGGGTACCGAAGTAGATGATTATGCTGCCAACGTAATTGAAGCTCAATTACTTTATCTTGATTCAGCAGAACCAGGGAAGGATATTTCTATTTATCTGAATACACCAGGAGGTTCAGTTTATGCTGGTCTGGGTATTTATGATACTATGCAGTTCATTACTTCTGATGTTTCTACTATCTGTACTGGCATGGCAGCTTCGATGGGAGCGGTACTATTATCTGCTGGTGCAAAAGGGAAACGTTTTGCTCTTAAACATTCACGTATCATGATTCATCAGCCGATGGGTGGAGCTCAAGGGCAAGCCTCAGACATTGAAATCACGGCTCGTGAAATCCAGAAAATGAAAAAAGAACTCTACAATATTCTGGCAGAACATACGGGCAATCCTTACGAAAAAATTGAAAAAGATGCTGATCGAGATTATTGGATGACTTCTTACGAAGCCCTGGAATATGGAATGATTGATAAAGTTCTCATCAACGAAAAGAAAACAAAAAAATAATGCTTAAAAATGCCTAAAACCAAAAAATATTGTAATTTTTGTGGTCGTTCAGAGGATGAAGTAGAATTTTTTATTTTAGGAATGGATGGCGTTCAGATTTGCAACGATTGTGCTATGATTGCCGCAGAAATTGCGAAAGAAAACACCCAAGCCAAAAAACAAACTCTTTCTTTTGAAAAGTCGCAAATACCCAAGCCAAAAGAAATAAAACAATATCTGGATCAATATGTTATCGGGCAAGAGGAGGCAAAAAAATATTTATCAGTAGCCGTTTATAATCATTATAAACGTTTAATGCAGGAAAAAACCGATGATGATGTAGAAATAGAAAAATCCAACATTATCATGGTAGGACCTACAGGTACTGGTAAAACCTTGCTGGCAAGAACAATAGCAAAAAAACTACATGTACCTTTTACTATTGTTGATGCAACGGTATTTACTGAAGCAGGTTATGTGGGGGAGGATGTAGAAAGTATTCTTACACGACTTCTTCAGGTAGCAGATTATGATGTAGAAGCTGCTGAAAAAGGTATTGTTTTCATTGATGAAATCGATAAAATAGCTCGAAAAAGTGATAATCCAAGCATTACCCGCGATGTAAGTGGTGAAGGAGTGCAACAAGGTTTGCTGAAATTGTTGGAAGGAACCATTGTCAATGTACCACCACAAGGAGGTAGAAAACATCCAGAACAAAAAATGATTCCTGTAAATACACAGAATATTTTGTTTATTTGTGGCGGAGCCTTTGAAGGCATCGAAAGAAAAATTGCAGCTCGTCTCAATACCAGAGTGGTCGGATATAATTCAATAGAAGGCACTAAGCAAATTGATCGGAATAATCTTATAAAATACATTATGCCTCAAGATCTCAAATCTTTTGGACTAATTCCGGAAATTGTAGGCCGTCTTCCTGTTTTGACTTATCTTAATCCTTTAGATAGAGATGCTTTGCGTCAAATTCTTACTGAACCTAAAAATTCTATTGTCAAGCAGTATATTAAACTGTTTAAAATGGACAATATAGAATTAACTTTTGATGAAGAAGTTTTAGATTACATCGTGGATAAAGCCATTGAATTCAAGTTGGGCGCCAGAGGATTGCGTTCCATTACAGAAACAATTATGATGGATGCCATGTATGAAATGCCATCAAAAAAAGCAGCAAAAAAGCTAACTATTACGTTAGACTACGCTCAGAATAAATTGCAACAAACCAACTTGGATCAATTAAAAATAGCCTGAAATAATATTTCTAAAATTTTCATTAAAAAGCAGGATATTAATTATTTTTATTAATGTCCTCTTTTTTTTAAAAAATGCTTGTATATTTGAAAAGTGTTTATAATTTTGTTTGCCTGTAAATGTGAAAAAATAAATCAAGAAAGGAAATAAAAGATTTTTCATTAAAGTAGAAAAATTCATACTAATTTTTAAATACTAATTTTACTTATTTTGTGATCGAGGATTGTTGTATGGCTAAGAAAACTGCTTTAGCAGTGCATTTAAAAAAATATTTTGGTTTTGATACTTTCAAAGGTAATCAGGAAGAAATTATTCAAAATGTATTGGATGGCAATGATACTTTTGTTTTAATGCCAACAGGAGGAGGTAAATCTTTATGCTATCAGTTGCCTTCTTTAATAATGGATGGCACGGCGATAGTTATTTCACCCTTAATTGCTTTAATGAAAAATCAGGTAGATGCCATGCGTAATTTCAGTGAAGAAGATGGTGTGGCACATTTCCTTAATTCATCATTAACACGGCAAGCAATCGATCAAGTTAAAGCTGATGTTTTATCAGGTAAGACGAAATTGCTGTATGTGGCTCCTGAATCACTTACGAAAGAAGAAAATACTGAATTTCTAAAAGATGTAAAAATTTCTTTTTATGCCATTGATGAGGCACATTGTATTTCGGAATGGGGGCATGATTTCCGTCCTGAATACCGCCGAATCAGACCCATTATCAATGAAATAGGAGTTGCTCCCATCATAGCTCTAACAGCTACTGCAACCCCAAAGGTTCAACATGACATTCTTAAAAATTTAGGAATATTAGAAGCTAAGATATTTAAATCTTCTTTCAATCGTCCTAATTTATATTATGAAGTTCGGCAAAAAACTGACAATATTGACAAAGAAATTATTAAATATATCCGTTCACAGGAAGGGAAATCAGGTATTATTTATTGTTTGAGTAGACGAAAAGTCGAAGAATTGGCCGAAATGTTGCAAGTAAATGGTATAGCCGCTTTACCGTACCATGCAGGAATGGATTCAGAACAACGCACAATCAATCAGGATAAATTTTTAATGGAAGAAGCCAATGTAATTGTAGCAACCATTGCATTTGGTATGGGAATTGATAAACCGGATGTACGATATGTTATTCATTATGATATTCCTAAAAGTTTAGAAGGCTATTATCAGGAAACGGGTCGAAGTGGCCGCGATGGAGGAGAAGGACAATGTATAGCTTTTTATTCAAGAAAAGATTTAGATAAATTACGAAAATTTATGCAAAGGAAACCAATTGCTGAACAAGAAATTGGTTATCAACTTTTGCTTGAAACGCAAGCTTATGCTGAATCTTCCGTTTGTAGAAGAAAATTATTACTTCATTATTTTGGAGAAAATTATATAGAAGAAAATTGTGGAAATTGTGATAACTGTTTGAAACCACGAAAATTTATGGAAGGGCAAGAATTATTAACTTTAATATTAGAAACTATTTCTCAAGTAAAAGAAAAGTTCAAAGAAGAACACATTGTAGATATTCTTAAAGGAAATGAAACTACAGATGTTCTTTCTTATCAGCACAATGAGCTGGAAAATTTTGGAGCAGCGATGGACGAGGATGAACAATTATTGCATGCTGTTATTCGGCAAGCAATGATTGCAGGATATATTGCAAAAGATATTGAAAATTATGGATTATTGAAATTGACTCCACAAGGGAAAGCTTTCTTAAAAAATCCTATTTCTTTTCCTATTGTGAAAGATAATGAATTTGAGGAGGCAGAAGAAATAGGTACTTTAAATGCTGCCAGTACTTGTGCAGCAGATGATGCATTGTTTTCTATTTTAAAAGATTTACGCAAAAAACTTTCTAAAAAACTTGGAGTACCACCTTTCGCATTATTTCAAGATCCTTCGTTGGAAGCTATGGCTACTTCTTATCCTATTACGTTGGAAGAATTACAAAATATCCCCGGTGTAGGAACTGGCAAAGCAAAACGCTACGGAGAAGAATTTTTAAAAGTGATTAAAGAATATGTAAAAGAAAACGAAGTAGTTCGTCCAGATGATTTGCGTGTAAGAACGGTAGCTAATAAATCAAAACTAAAAGTATCTATTATTCAGGCAATTGACCGAAAAATTGCACTTGATGATATTGCTATATCGAAAGGTCTGGATTTCAATGATTTACTCAACGAAATCGAAGCTATCGTATATTCTGGTACAAAAATCAATATCGACTATTTTTTAGATGATGTAATGGATCCGGAACGTGTAGACGAAATTTTTGAATATTTCAGAACGGCTGAAACTGATGATATTGATGTTGCATTAGAAGAATTAGGCGAGGATGATTTCAGCGAAACAGAAATTCGATTGGTGAGAATTAAATTCTTATCGGAAGTAGGAAATTAAAAATAGTTTTTCGACTTTTTAAAAAATCTCGCACCTTAAAGTAATTTTTTTTGAAACGGATTTTCCTTTCAAAGGAGGTATATTTTATGTACAACAAATTGATTATTATTTGTTTAATATATTTTTTTAAAATAATTTCTTGCTTACAGTGTAATTATTAGTTGTTTATCATATATTGAACATTTCATAAAAACAAAAAAACATCGACTGGAATAAATTTCCAGCCGATGAAAAAATCGAATAAAAACAAAAGAGAAGAAACTTTTTAAAATTGAATACGATTTTTTAACGAACTACTATTTTATAAGATTTTCCCTTTAATTGAAGCAGATAAACACCTGGTTTAACTTGTTGAGTAAATTCATTCTCGCAATTTTTAGAAGCAATTAATTGACCAGTGACAGAATATAACTTAATTTGAGCATTACCTTCAAAATTCACTTTTATCTGATGTTGATCACATTGAATTAAAATATCCTTTTTTGGTAAAACTAATTTTGTTTCAATATCATAAGTAAAAGTAGCTACATAATTTTGGCCAAAATTGCTATTCCACAACGTAACACTACCATCAGTAGCATAAAACCAAACTTTCAAAGAATAAGTCGTTCCTTTCACCAAATTATAACCTTCAAATACATTTATGCCCGATGTGCATTTCCATTTTGTAGAAGTTGTGCCATTATTTGAATCCCAAGGAATTACAACTTCTTTTACTTCCATCTCGTCAATTTGATAGCACATTTTTACTGTAACACCATCCATGACCGGTGTTGTGATTGCTTCTCCTCCAATATAAAGAGCCGAAGTAATTGAGCCTAAATTCTTTCCATGGAAATTTTCAGCTTGATAGGTTGCGCTGCCATTGTACCTTGTAGCTGTAGCTGGGTCTTGTCCTACAAAAATATAAGTGTCTGACAAAGTTTGTAATGATAGCACTGGTTCTCCATTCAATGTAGCAGAAACTGTAAAAGTTGCAAACTCTAATTTGAGGGTATAATTTCCAGAAGTTGGAATAGATTGATTAGAAAGTGTAATATCATCCCAAACAATGTTTCCATTTTTATCCAGGCTAACAATTTTATATTCCCCAGTTACAACATCACCTCTATAAGTAGCATCAGTGGTAGAATTAGTCATTAATTTCATATTGCTTTTATCCCATCCTCCAACAGTAGAACCAATTACATACAATTGCTGAGCATCGCAGAAAAAATAAATGTTAGTACCATCTTCTTTCGCATAAAACTTCACTGTTTTTTCCTCACTTAACGAAAAAATCCGATTATCACCTTCTCTGGGTCCATTCCATGTGCCTGTATAAAAAACCTTATATTCATAATTTCCTGCTGGAAGCGTTTTTTCAAGCATATAAACGCCCGAAGTACCTATTTGCGTCATTTTGTAATCGGCATTGCTATTATTCCAATTATTATTAGGAAAATTTCCTGTAACAGTTAAATCTGCCGAATACACCCACAAGTTTGCCAATAAAATGGCAGCAAAAAACGTAATTAATTTTTTCATAACATTTAAGTTTTAAAGGTGAATAATTTTTTTGATATTTCAAATATAGAAATGAAATTTATAAAAAGTATCGTAAATTTATAATATTTGCCTAAAAATCATTGCAAACGATTGCGAATTATTAAAAATAATAAAAAAACATTTATTTCAGATTCATGAGATTTTCATATTACTTCAAAAACAAAAAACAAAATTCAATTGCCAAAAATATTATATATTTGTAACGTCAAAATAATTTCATTTTAAATGAAAACCAAAAACGACACAGCCATCTTATTGATTTACTGCCCTGATAAACCAGGAATTCTGGCATCAGTAACCGAATTTATCAATCGCCAACAAGGAAATATTATTTATCTGGATCAATATG
This sequence comes from Paludibacteraceae bacterium, assembly GCA_018056165.1. GTDB lineage: Bacteria > Bacteroidota > Bacteroidia > Bacteroidales > Paludibacteraceae > MVYY01. The sequence continues at coordinate 12,864 of JAGPGD010000007.1, forward strand.
TAAACAGAGAAGAAAAAGTTTTTTTTATGCGTATTGAATGGGACATCAGCCATTTTCAGATACCTAAAAGCAAAATTGAAGAATATTTTAGTAGATTGATTGCCTTGCGTTTTGAAATGAATTTTAAACTTTATTTTTCGGACAACAAACCTCGCATGGCTATTTTTGTTTCCAAACTTTCTCATTGTTTGTATGATTTGCTTGCTCGATATGCATCACACGAATGGAATGTAGAAATTCCATTGATTATCAGCAATCATCGTGATCTAGAGCCTGTTGCCAGACAATTTGGAATCGATTTTCACTTTTTCCCTATTGATAAGTCAAATAAAAAAGAACAAGAATCACGAGAACTTGAATTGTTGAAAAATCAAAATATTAATTTTTGTGTATTGGCACGTTACATGCAAGTCCTTTCTCCAAAATTTATCGAAAAATATCCCAACAAAATCATCAACATTCATCATTCTTTTTTGCCTGCTTTTGCCGGTGCAAAACCGTATCATGCTGCCTATGAGCGAGGAGTAAAAATAATTGGAGCTACCAGTCATTACGTTACGCAGGAACTTGATGCGGGTCCGATCATTGAACAGGATGTTGCTCGCGTTTCTCACAAAGATTCTGTGGACGACTTAATCAGGAAAGGAAGAGATCTTGAAAAAATTGTTCTTTCACGTGCTGTTGAAAAACACATCGAAAGAAAAATTCTTACTTATAAAAACAGAACCATCGTTTTTCAATAAATTACCAATATCATGGAAACAACTCGTTTATTTGATATTCTGGATCGTTATATGGAAAAATATCCTCAACAAGAAGCAGCTTTGGCTTGCAAACGAAATGGAGAATGGAAAAAATTCAGCATTCAGGAATATGTAGAAACTACTAACAATATTAGCTATGGAATGCTAAAACTTGATATTCAGCCAGGTGATAAAGTTTGTATTATTAGCAATAATCGACCAGAATGGAATATGATTGATTTTGCCACTATGCAAATTGGGGCTCTTTCTGTTCCTATTTACCCTACTATTAGCCAGGATGATTATCTCTACATTCTGAATCATGCTGAAATAAAAATGATTTTTGTGGAAGGAAAAGAATTGCGAAACAAACTGATGCCTATTTTCCCGCAAATTAAAACACTACAGTACATTTATACTTTTGTAGATCAAGGTGTTAATCTTCCTTATCTGGACCAGTTGATTGAATTAGGAAAAGAAAATCCACAACCAGAAAAACTCACTGAATTAAAAAACAACATTCATTCTTCTGATGTAGCCACAATTGTATATACTTCGGGTACGACAGGTGTTCCAAAGGGAGTGATGCTGTCACATAATAATATTGTTCAGCAGGTTTTGCATCTTTATGATATTCCTTCACCTCGCGATAGAATTGCTTTAAGTTTCTTACCATTATGTCATGCTTACGAAAGAATGCTGGTATATTTATACCAATATATAGGGTTATCGATATATTATGCTGAAAATCTTGGAACTATAGCGGAAAACATTAAGAAAGTGAATCCACAGATAATGGCTACTGTTCCTCGTGTTCTGGAAAAAATGTATGATAAAATATATCTTGCTGGGAAAAAATTGCCTTATTTCAGCAAAGTGATTTATTATTGGGCTTTAAATCTTGCCAATAGCTATCAAATTGAAAATGAGTGGTGGAAACGTTTTAAACTTAAAATTGCCGACAAATTAGTTTATTCAAAATGGAGAGAAAATATTGGAGGCGATTTTGATATTATTGTTTCTGGTGGTTCTTCGTTACGTCCACAACTGGCATCTTTCTTTTCTGCTATTGGAATGCCGGTTTTCGAAGGATATGGTTTGACTGAAACTTCCCCTGTTATTGCGGTCCATCAAAAAGTAAAAAATGGAAGAAAATTTGGAACCGTAGGCTTGCCCATTCCTGGAGTAGAAGTCAAAATTGGAGAACAAAACGAAATTCTTTGTCGGGGTCACAATGTAATGGTAGGTTATTACAAAGATCCAGAACTAACAGCTCAAGTAATAGACAAGGATGGTTGGTTTCATACAGGAGACACAGGAAAATTTACGCCGGAAGGTCAGCTAATTATTACAGGAAGGTTAAAAAGCCTTTTCAAAACTTCGAATGGCAAATATATTAACCCAGAAATCATCGAAACAAAATTTACCGAATCACCTTTTATTGAAAACATGATTGTGGTAGGAGAAAATAAAAAATTTGCGGCTGCTTTAATTTCTCCTGATTTTGTCTTTTTAAGAAGCTGGTGTGAAAAACATAAAATCCCCTATACAAGTGATGCAGAAATGGTTGAACATCCTGAAGTGATAAAACGTTTTCAAAAAGAGATTCAAAAATACAATGTTCATTTTGGTGATTTTGAACAAATAAAACGTTTTCAATTAGTACCAGATGAATGGACACCTCAAAATGGATTTTTATCTCCTAATCTGAAAATAAAGAGAAACGTTATCGAAAAATATTATGCTGATAAAATTGAAAAATTATTTGCTTAAAAATCAGTATTTTACTAAGTTAAAATAAAAATATTACTAACGTTATAACCTTTCTTTTAGAAAATCGCCAAAATAGATTTTTAATTATTCAAAGATTATCTCTGATTGTGAAACGCTATTTTATTTACATAGCTTTTAAAGGCACAGCCTATCATGGTTGGCAACAACAACCTAACAGTATTTCCGTGCAAGAAGTTTTGACAAACGCTATGAATATGATATTGCGTAGCAAAATAAATCTTGTTGGTGCCGGAAGGACTGATACCGGTGTGCATGCAAAATCGATGGTAGCTCATTTTGACTATGAAGGAACCATAAATGAACAAAGTTTTCTATCTCATTTAAATTGTGTTTTGCCAAAAGATATTGCCGTCTTCAAGCTCATTGAAGTAAAACCAACTGCCCATGCACGTTTTGATGCTATCACTAGAAAATATGAATATCACGTTGTTACTCAAAAAAATGTTTTCAAAACAGATATAACTCTACTAATAAATAAAAAAATCGACTTTCAATTGATGAATGAAGCAGCTCAACTCTTGAAAGAATACAATGATTTTACAAGTTTCAGTAAGTTGCACACCCATGTAAAAACTAATTATTGTACTATTTATCAAGCAGAATGGCAGCAACAAGATGAGGAATGGATTTTTACGGTAGAAGCCAATCGTTTCCTCAGAAATATGGTACGAAGCATTGTAGGGACTTTGTTTGAAATTGGATTTAAAAAGATTAATATTGAACAATTTAAAGAAATCATTGAAGCAAAAAATCGTTGCAAAGCAGGAATGTCTGTACCAGCCAAAGGATTATTGCTTTCTGAAATCAAATATCCAGAAAAAATTTTTGTGGTGGAAAATAATTGATCAACATTATTTGGGTCAAATTTATTAATTTTACCTCCTCAATTTATAGGAAAATCAACATTTAGAATAAATTAAAATATAATTGTCTATCAATATGTTAGCTAAACGCATCATCCCTTGTCTGGATGTAAAAGATGGAAAAACGGTAAAAGGAATAAATTTCGAAAACATTAAAAACGTAGGTGACCCTGTAGAATTAGGAGCTTATTATGCACAAATGGGAGCTGATGAACTGGTTTTTCTGGATATTACTGCTACTAACGAAAAAAGGAAAACATTATCAGAGTTGGTAACACGGATTGCTAAAGAAATCAATATACCTTTTACTGTAGGTGGAGGCATTTCAAGTATTGATGATGTTTCATTTTTAATGGCTTGTGGAGCTGATAAAATTTCAATAAATACAGCAGCGGTTTTGCATCCGGAACTTATTACTGAGCTGGCAAAAAATTTTGGCAGTCAATGTATAGTTTTAGCCATTGATACAAAATTTATCAATGGAGAATGGTATGTTTTTTTGAATGGAGGCAGAGTTCCAACTGACATCAAAACTATAGAATGGGCAAAGAAAGCTGTCGATCTGGGTGCAGGAGAAATTTTACTGACTTCTATGGATCACGATGGGACCAAAAATGGTTTTGCTATTGATATTACCAGAGCGGTTTCAGAAAGTGTCAATGTCCCCGTCATTGCCAGTGGTGGAGCAGGTACGATGGAACATTTTGTAGAAGTTTTTAAAGAAGGGAAAGCTGATGCGGCATTGGCAGCCAGTATTTTTCACTATAAAGAAATAGAAATTCCTGCTCTCAAAGCTTATTTAAAACAAAAAGGAATCGAAGTAAGATTGTAATACATTTTGTTTCAAAAAAATTTATATAGTTTCGAGTTTTGAGTAGAGACATTTTGCGAAATGTCTGATAAATAAATAATTTTGAGTTTGGAATAGAATTGTTGCTTGCGATTTTCAATAATTTATGAGGTTTGATTTTCACAATAAATAAAATATCAGATTACAAATCCAACAGAACAAAGGATGAAAAACCAAAATTCTTTTTACAATTAAAGGATTTATTTTTTTATTTCAAAAGTATCTGCATCTTTCCACACGGGAAATCTTTCTCTATAAGAAATTAAAGGAGCTTTATCCAGTTCGGTTGTTTGAATAGAAAATTCATTTTCAGGAAAAGCAAGAAGAGGGCGTCCTTTAAAATCGAGTAAAGCTGAATGCCCATTGTATTCAATTCCAAGACCATCAGTACCAATTCTGTTTACCCCCGCCACATAAGTTTGATTTTCAATAGCACGAGCTTGTAATAATACGTCCCAATCATTGATTCGCTTCAAGGGAAAGTTGGCCACATAAATCAATAAATCATATTCATTGTTCACATTTCGTGACCAAACAGGAAAACGAACATCGTAACAAACCAACACACAAATGTTAAAACCATAATAGCTTACCTGAAGACGTTTATTCCCTTTAGTAAAAAATTTATTTTCGCCTCCCGCTTGAAACAAATGTCGTTTATCGGCTGTTACCATTTCACCGGTAGGAAAAATAAAAAAGGCTCGATTATAAAATTTACCATTTTCTGTAGCAATAAAACTTCCTGTGATGGCTAATCGATATTTTAAAGCATAAGAGCGAAGCATCTGTATTGTTTCGCCTTCCATTGTTTCAGCTAAATTTAGTTGATCGGTGCAAAAGCCGGTTGAAAACATTTCGGGCAAAATAACCAAATCTGTTTTTCCTGAGAGAAATTCCGAATGTTGACCAACTTTTCGTAAATTAGTTGTTTTGTCTGTCCAAAAAATTTCATCTTGTATTAAAGTAACTTTCATAAACAAATGATTAAAAAATTTTTCTGTTGTATTTCTCAGGATATTTTGGCTGAACACTTTCATAAAAATTCTGAATTTCTTGAAAATCAGCATCAATATTTCCTGTTGGATAAAAAATTTTAGTAATACCCAATTCCTTCTTTTTATAATCAATATAAGACAACTGAATGGGGACATTTGCTCCCAAAGCAATATAATAAAAACCTTTTTTCCATGCTGTTACATAACCTCGAGTTCCTTCGGGAGTAATGACTAAATGAAAACTGTCAAGTTTCTGAAATTTATCGATCATTTGTTGAGTAAGTGAATTGCGTTTTGAACGGTCAATAGGAATGCCACCTAACGATTTGAAAAAGAAATTCAATGGAAAAATGAACCATGATTTTTTGATAAGAAAAGAAGCTTTTCGCCCGATGGACCAATAAGACAGTTCACCAATTACAAAATCCCAATTAGAAGTATGAGGTGCCAGGCAAATTACGCTCTTTTGTGGCTCAGGTAAAGGATATATCATTTGCCAGCCAAAATATTTGAAAATCAAACGTACTAATTTTTTCATCCTATCGTCTTTTGCCTTTAAATTTGATTATTTCAAACTCTTTATATCAAAAGTAATAAAAAAATTATTATAAGTATTCCAACTTTATAAAAATTCAAGTTGTAAAATTATTATATCTCAGTCATAATAAGAAATTAACTCTTCAAAATTTACGAAAAACTATTCCTTCTACATTTAAAAGTGGGGTAAGTTTATTAACTTTGCAATAAGTTAATGTAATTTTTGTTCTTCCAAAACAGCATAATATAAATTTTTAAATGATTGAAAGAGAGAAAGATACAAATTTTGATTTTTTAAATGAACTCAATGAAAGTCAACGTCTGGCAGTAGAATATACTGATGGACCTTCGCTGGTGATTGCGGGTGCTGGATCAGGAAAAACTCGTGTGCTAACTTACAAGGTAGCTTATTTACTGAAAAAAGGATTTCCACCTTCTTCCATTTTAGCTCTAACTTTCACCAACAAGGCAGCTCGAGAAATGAAAGAACGAATAGCTGAAATTGTTGGAAATAAAATTGCTCGTTATTTATGGATGGGTACTTTTCATTCTATTTTTTCACGCATTCTACGGTCTGAAGCTCAATATACTGGATTTACACAAAATTTTAGCATTTACGATCAATCCGACTCAAAAAGTCTATTAAGAAGCATTATAAAAGAAATGGAGCTGGACAGTAAAATCTATACTCCTGGTTTAGTTCAATCCCGTATTTCGATGGCAAAAAATAATCTGATAACACCTAAAGCCTATGCTGCTGATTACAGCTTAATTGAAAAAGATAGAAAAAATCATGTAGGTAAATTATGTGATGTTTATCAGACTTATTGTATTCGCTGCAAGCAAGCCAATGCTATGGATTTTGATGATTTATTGCTACAAACTAATTTGCTGTTTCGTGATCACCCTGAAGTTTTACAAAAATATCAGCAACTTTTTCGATATATTCTGGTGGATGAATATCAAGATACCAATTTCGCACAATATCTAATTATAAAAAAGCTGGCTGAACGTCATAAAAATATTTGTGTAGTAGGAGATGACGCTCAAAGTATTTATTCTTTTCGCGGAGCAAATATTGATAATATTTTTCAATTTAAAAATTCTTACCAGGATGCCAAGATTTTCAAACTGGAACAAAATTATCGTTCTACAAAAACCATTGTCAAGGCAGCCAACAGTTTAATAAAGAAAAATAAGGAACAAATACAAAAAACTATTTTTTCTGAAAAAGAGCCTGGTGCACCAATTAAAGTCTTTAGCACTTACACCGACCTGGAAGAAGGAATCGTTGTTGCCAATTGTGTAGCAAAGCTATACTCAGAAAATTTTCAATATCAGGATATTGCAATTCTTTATCGAACTAATTCCCAATCGCGGGTGCTGGAAGAAGCCTTGCGAAATAGAAATATTCCTTACCGAATTTATGGAGGTTTATCTTTTTATGAAAGAAAAGAAATAAAGGATGTCATTGCTTATTGCAGATTGATTTGCAATCAACAGGACGAAGAAGCTTTAAAACGTATTATTAATTATCCTACTCGTGGCATTGGCGAAACCACTGTGAACAAGATCATTGAATGTGCTCAGCAGAACCAAATAAGTCTCTGGGAAGTAATATCAAACTTGGCAGAATATAAATTACCAATCAATTCAAGAACGGTAACAAAAATTGAACAATTTAAGGAATTAATTGATGTTTTTGTAGGACAAGTAAACACACAAAATGCTTATGATTTGGTCAATCAACTCATTAATGTCACTGGCATCTTTCAGGATATTTATTCTGACAATTCGCCTGAAAATCTTAGTAAACAGGAAAATATTCAGGAACTTTTGAAAGCTCTCCATGAATTTTGTGAAAGAAAAGAAAAGGAAGAAGACAAAGGCTTTTTACCTGATTTTTTATCAGAAATTTCTTTATTAACTGATCAGGATACAGATAAATCAGAAGGAGACAGAGTAACTTTAATGACCGTTCATTCTGCAAAAGGATTGGAATTCAGAGCAGTTTTTATTGTTGGAATGGAAGAACAATTGTTCCCTTCTATTTTTAGCATCTTCAATGAACGTGAGTTGGAAGAAGAACGACGTTTATTTTATGTCGCTATTACACGAGCTAAAGAACATTGTTTTATCAGCTATGCAAAATCTCGTTTCAGAAACGGAAAAACTTATTTTTCAGAACCCAGTAGATTTATCAAAGATATTGATAAACAATATCTTGATTTGCCAAGCGAAGAAACGATTTCCCAACAAACTAGCACAAGTTGGGATGATACATTAGTAACTGAACGGAAACATTTTTACCAGCAATCTAATGGTCAGGGAACAGTAGAAAATTCTTTCTCTCAGAAACGACTGGTAAAGTTAAATGATTTGAAGGAAGAAAAAGTTCTTATTGAAAAACCTTCTCTTCCTGTTGGCAGTTTAGTGAAGCACAGCCAGTTTGGAATTGGAAAAGTAATTGAAACCTGTATTGTAAATGGAAATGAACGAGCTGAAATAGATTTCGGCGAAAAAGGAAAAAAATCTTTATTGCTGAAATTTGCAAAATTAGAAGTGTTGAAATAAAAAATTTTTATCTTTGTAAAACAATAATTTTCTAAAATTTTCCTCAATCATCAATTAAAAATCAATTAAAAATCAAAAACTGAATTATCATGGCAGAAAAAACAGCAGACGAAATAAAAACAACTTCCCCTAACGCCGAAAAATTAAAAGCCTTGCAACTGGCAATGGACAAAATTGAAAAAGACTATGGGAAAGGAACCATTATGCGAATGGGTGACAACAAAGTAGTTGATATTGATGTGATCCCAACTGGTTCACTTGGTTTAGACATTGCCCTTGGTGTAGGAGGTTATCCACGTGGAAGGATTATTGAAATATACGGACCAGAATCTTCTGGAAAAACCACACTTGCCATTCACGCTATTGCCGAAGCTCAAAAAGCGGGTGGCATTGCTGCTTTTATTGATGCTGAACATGCTTTTGATAGGGCTTATGCAGAAAATTTAGGCGTAAATACCGATGAACTTTTAATTTCGCAACCCGATAATGGGGAACAAGCCCTCGAAATTGCCGATCAACTGATTCGGTCTTCCGCAGTAGATATTATTGTGATCGATTCAGTAGCAGCTCTTACACCAAAAGCTGAACTGGAAGGCGATATGGGTGATGCTAAATTAGGACTTCAAGCTCGCTTGATGTCGCAAGCTTTGCGAAAATTGACAGCCAACATTAGCAAGACTAAAACTACGTGTATTTTTATCAATCAGTTGCGTGAAAAAATTGGCGTCATGTTTGGTAATCCAGAAACAACTACGGGGGGAAATGCTTTAAAATTCTATTCTTCTGTCCGATTAGATATACGTAGAGTAACTCCTATAAAAGATGGTGAAGAAGTAATTGGATATCAAACTCGTGTAAAAGTGGTAAAAAATAAAGTGGCTCCTCCTTTCCGAAAGGCTGAATTCGACATTATGTTTGGAGAAGGTATTTCTAAAGCCGGTGAAATTTTGGATTTAGGCGTTGACTATGGTATCATTAAAAAAAGTGGTTCTTGGTTTAGTTACAATGACACCAAATTAGCACAAGGAAGAGATGCTGCAAAAATGGTGATTAAAGATAATCCCGAGTTGGCAGCAGAATTGGAAGCAAAAATCAAGGAAGCGATAAAGCAAAAATAAATTGTTATTAGAAAACGAGAGCATACGTTTGAGGGCAGTAGAACCTGAGGATCTGGGAAAACTTTATAAATGGGAAAACAATCCTCAACTGTGGTTGGTGGGAAATGCGAGAAATCCTTATTCTCACTTTACGTTGAAACAATATATTTTAAATTCCGATAAAGATATTTATGAAAGCAAGCAATTGCGTTTGATGATTGTATTAAAAGAAAATAATGAAACCATCGGAACCATTGACTTATTTGATTTTGATATTCATAACAGTCGTATTTCTCTGGGAATATATGTGGAAAATAAATTTCAAAGAAAGGGATATGCTACTGATAGTCTTCGCTTGGTTCAAGAATATGTTTTCGATTATTTAAAAATCAATCAAATATATGCTTTTGTAGCAGAAAAAAATACACCCAGCATTCACATTTTTGAACAGGAAAAATTTGAAAAAAATGGTATTTTGAAAAATTGGATAAAAACTTTAGATGATTTTCAAAATATTTTTGTTTTCCAAAAGTTCCGGGAAAATTATTTGTTACAGAAGAATAAAATCACTTAACTAATTGATTAACAGAAAACAGCAGAAAAACTTGAAAATTTTTCTGCTGTTTTTTATCAGTCTATATACACTTCCAGTAATTTTACGGTTCCTTCAGCAGGAATTAAATTAACTTCATCCATTGAAGCAGGAATCAAGACTGTTTCTCCTTTTTCAACTGGTGTTCGGCTATTTTCATATTCAATAATAAAATTTCCTTCCAAGCACATATAAACTACAAATGAATCTATTTGAATATAATTTCGTAACAAGTTTTGATTAAAGGCAAGTAAATTGGTAGTAAAGTATTGACAGGAAACCAATGTGGTAACTTCATTCATTTTTTCTACATAATCTACGAGTGGATTCTTACATGCACTGAAATCAATCACTTCAAGAGCGGCTTCAAGATGTAAATCCCTTTCTTTCCCATTTTCGTCTTTCCGTTGATAGTCATAAATACGATAAGTAAGATCACTATTTTCTTGAATTTCAGCAACAACCACTCCTTTTTTTATTGCGTGTACCAAACCTGGATGAATAAAAATAACATCTCCTTTTTTTACCGAAACACGTTGTAATAAATCTTCAAGGTTTTTTTCGTTTAAAGCTGTTAAAAATTCCGCCGCTGAACAATCATTCTTAAAACCAACTATAAGCTCTCCGTTTTCATCCGCATCTACCACATACCACATTTCAGTTTTTCCTAATGAGTCATGTTTTTTTAAAGCTGTTTCATCATTAGGATGTACTTGAATAGACAAATCGTCATTGGCATCAATAAATTTAAAAAGGAGAGGGAAGGTTAATCCATAGCGATCAAATACTTTTCCACCAACCAATTCGTCCATATAAACTTCTATTAATTCATTGAGCTGATTGCCAGCTAAAAAACCATTCGCTACAACGGATTCATCACCTGGATAACCTGATAATTCCCAGCTTTCACCAATTTTGTCGGACTCGGTAGGCTTATTAAACAATTTTTTTAGACGACTGCCTCCCCAAATTTTTTCTTTTAAAATAGGATGAAATTTTAATGGATATAGCATTATTTTAAAAAGTGATTAAGATTCAGTTTTGGTATGATCTTTTTCTTTTGCACGGCTTGCCAATTTCTTTTCCCATTCCCACGCACTACGCAAAGTCTCTTCCATCGTTCTTTCAGCTTTCCAACCTAATTCCTTATTTGCCAGAGAGGGATCAGCCCAAACTTTTTCAATATCTCCAGGTCGGCGTCCTACAATTTTATAAGGAACTTTCACACCATTTACTTTTTCAAAAGTTTTGATAATTTCCAGTACGGATAAACCTCTTCCAGTTCCCAAATTGAAAACTTCAAGATTCGTTTTTTGTTGTTGTTTTAGCATGCGTTTTAAAGCAACAACATGAGCTTTGGCTAAATCAACTACATCAATGTAATCACGAATACAAGTGCCATCAGGCGTGTTATAATCATTTCCATAAACCAGAAGCTGTTTACGAATCCCAATAGCCGTTTGGGTAATAAATGGTAATAAATTATTAGGAACACCGATTGGTAATTCACCAATTTCAGCCGAAGGATGAGCACCAATTGGATTAAAATATCTCAATACAATACTTCGGTAAAGGTTAGGAGTGGCATGAATAGTATCTCTTATGATTTCTTCACAAATTTGTTTTGTATTACCATAAGGTGATAACGCTGGTTTAAAAGGGGTATCTTCTCTAACAGGCAAAATCTCAGGCTGCCCATAAACTGTACAGGAAGAGGAAAAAACGATATTCTTTATCTTGTGGACTGGCATCAATTGGAGAAGATTGATTAAAGAAACCAAATTGTTACGATAATACATTAAAGGTTTTTCCACCGATTCTCCTACCGCTTTTAAAGCTGCAAAATGAACAATTGCTTTAATATTTTGATATTTTTCAAACATTCGATCCATATTTATATAATCCGTGCAGTCAATATTTTCAAACATGGGTCGAATGCCCGTAATTTTTTCAATACCATTTAATACTTCTATGTTGGAGTTACAAAGATTATCAACAATAATCACTTCAAAACCTTCCTGTTGTAATTCTACTACAGTATGAGAACCAATATAACCTGTGCCTCCGGTAACTAAAATTTTCGTCATGATAAAAAATTTAATCAAATAATTTTTCTGGATAAATTCCCTTGCGAATTAGTTCATTGATTTTCAATACGCTTTGAGGTTTGTCCTCAGCATAAGTAACACCAAACCATTTTGAAGGGGTATTCAAAACTTTGCAAACAATCTTTTTTTCGTGGATGAGTTGATTGACCACCGTAGGAATATAAAATTCAGCTTTTATGTTTTGACTGTTTTCTTCTAAAAACTTTTTAAAATATTCCAGAGAATAATCAAAATAATCAGGAGTAAAACCCCACATATTCATCGATACAATTGTCTCAGGTGGAATTGTAACTTCTCTACCATTTTCGTCCAAATAAATAATTGCTCCACCTTTTTCTTGAATAGAAGTACGTTCTACTACACCCAACAATTCATTATTTTCATTCACTATACAAATACCTCGACTTACGGGTCCATTTTCCGAGAGGGTATTCTCAACCCGATAACCTATCATACAATATTCATTTTTTTTATCGGTTACACTTTGTAAAAAATTTGATAAAATCTCAAATGATTCTCTTCCATAAAAATCATCTGCATTAATTGCTCCAAAAGGTTCGTGAATCACATCTTTAGCCATCAACACAGCATGATTTGTTCCCCATGGTTTTTCGCGACGAGGCGAATAAGTATAACCTTCGGGTATTTTGTCTAAATCTTGAAAAACCACCTCGATGTCTATCAAATTTTTAAATTTTTTAATGATCAACTCATTGAATTCTTTTTCAAAACTTTTGCGGATGACAAATACCACTTTTCCAAAACCGGCTTTGATGGCATCATAAATAGAGTAATCCATAATTGTTTCACCATGAGGTCCGATGCCATCCAATTGTTTTAGCCCACCATAACGGCTTCCCATTCCTGCTGCTAATATCAATAATGTAGGTTTCATAATTAATTATCAAAATTTAAAAATTGAGTCCATGTATATGTGATATTTTTTTCAATTGAAATTAGAAAATGTCATAACATTTGTGATAACTTTATCAATTTCAATTGAAAAGTTTGGTGTACTGCATATTCTATATAATTGAAAGAATTTTTTTATATTTATCTTCTGATTGAAGAACATCAAGAGCACTTTGCAAATCATTATCATTTCTCAGCGAATATTGAATTTGCCCTTTTTGAAAGTAATATCTTTTAATGATTTCCAAGCTTAAAAAATCAACAATATCATTTTTATTAGCTTGAATATTTTTATCTATATCAGGTGTCAATTTTTTCTTCAATGCTTCAAATTCTGGTTGAGCAATGCTGTCAAGTCCTTCAATTTCTGCTATCTGGTAAAGCTGATTATAATATTTTTCAGTTTGTGATGTATAAGTAAAATTTCTTTCTTTTAAAAAATTTATAAAGTCATTGAAATCTTTTTCAGAAAGTTCAAAACTATCAGGTGGTGCAATAGTAGGATGTTGATAAGCATATTGAGTAGCAAAATCAAAATATAAATTTTGAGCATAAATGTAATGGGCAATATTGAGTTTTCGACTACTATCCGTCTGGATATCAGGTACAATGCCTCCGCCATCGCGTACTTTTCGACCATTTCGAGTAGAAAATTCTGAAGTCAAACTATCGGGAACATAACCCACACTACCATCTTCGTTTCGATGACTGTAATCAATGGCTTGAATACATCTACCACTGGGAATATAATATTTTGCAGTAGTTACTTTTAAATGTCCTCCAAAGTTGATGGCTCGTATATTTTGAACCAGTCCTTTTCCGAAAGTACGTTCGCCAATAATAACTCCTCTGTCCAGATCTTGAATTGCACCAGCCAAAATTTCAGAAGCTGATGCTGAAGAACGATTAACCAAAATAGCCAGTTTCATGTCAGGATAAATAGGCTCAGTAGGTGTTTTGTAAATTCGATCCAATTCCTTGTTTTTCCCTCTTGTTGTTACTACTTCTGTTCCTTTGGGAAGAAAATATCCTAAAATTTTAACAGCTTCATCAACCAGACCTCCTCCATTGCTACGGATATCAAGGACTAAAGAAGTGATATGATAATTTTTCACAAGCTCATTTAAAGATGATTTTAATTCAAAAGCAACGCCATCTGTAAATTCTCCCAACTGAATATAACCAATCTTTTCTGCCACTTGCCCTGCATAAACAATAGGTTTAATTTGAATTTTTTCACGAATAAATTTTTTTTCAATGATCTTTTTTTCACCAAAACGCTTTATTTTAATTTTTATTTGAGTATTTGGTAAGCCACGCAATAAAGCACTAACTTTATCTACACTCATTCCTGTTGTTTTTTGCCCATCAACTTCCAAAATAACATCTCCCGCTCTAATATCGTTTCGTTGAGCTGGCATACCTTCATATACTTCCGAAACCACTACTTCGTCACCTTTTTTCATAATTAAAGCACCAATACCTGCATATTCACCAGTAGTCATAAAAGTTAAATCTTCTGTTTCTTCCTCAGGAATATAAACCGTATAAGGATCTAGATTATCTAACATTTTATCAATAGAAGTTCTTACTATTTTATCATAATTAAGTGTGTCAACATAAAACATATCCAATTCTCTGAAAATAGAATTATAAATATTGAGGTTTTTACTGATACGAAAAGTTCGGTTACTGGTTTGATTTTGAGCAAAAATGATGAAAGGCATTAGTAACAGCAAAAATGATAAAAGACTGGTTTTTTTCATAAAGTCAGAATAAAAATATTTATTAAAGTTGAACATTGGGAGGTAAAAATGCTGAAATATCTTTTCCATAAGAAATCAAGTCACGAACTACCGTAGAGGAAATGTATGAATATTCATATTCGGTGAATAAAATAACTGTTTCAATACCAGCAATTTTTCGGTTAGCATCAGCTATACTGTGTTCGTATTCAAAATCGGTCACCGATCTCAGCCCTCGAAGGATAAAGTTAGCTTGGATGGAGCGAGCAAAATCCACCGTTAAACTGTCGTAAATCATGATTTTTACTCTTAGCTCATTTACGAATGCTTGATTGATAATTTCTTTTCTTTTTTCGAGAGAAAAAAAAGTTTTTTTTGCCTGATTGGTTCCAATGGCAATTACTATTTCATCAAACAACTTCAAACCACGTTGCACAATACTGTAATGGCCAATTGTAAAAGGGTCAAAGGTCCCTGGGAAAATAGCACGTTTCATAAATACAGTATTAACGTTGAAATTAATATTTGAAATTAAAGTACTTAATAAAAAATTTGAATTACAAAGATAAAAAATTTGCTCTCAGTAATACCAAATCACTAAGATAAGTTTATATTTTTTAATTTATGAAGTATTTTTTTCATATAAAAAGTATTTTTTATTTTGCATTATTGATAGAAATTCAGTTGAAAAATTAAAAAAATGAAAATATTTTGACAAAGAAGGATATTTTTTAAAATAATTTTCTTTACTTTGAAATTAGTTTAATTTTAAAAGTAAAATATTATGAAAAAGTTCGTTTATTCGGCAATTTTTCTACTATGTGGTATTTTTGCCTATGGTCAAATAGATTTTGGCTTTAAGTTAGGATATAATTCTTCCGTTGGATTGAATGATTTGAATTCCATTACTAAAGGAAAATATACATTGGATTCTGCAAAAATTGATGCAAAAAATAACTTTATGGTAGGTGCTTTTTCTCGCATAAATTTTGGGAAAATATATTTACAACCTGAATTATTATATGTAGGTGGCAAGAAAAATTATTCAGAAACTGTTATTGTCTCAGAAGGTAATACCGCAAGTTACGATAAAAAGGTGACTATGAGTATGATTGATATTCCTGTACTTTTGGGTTATAAACTATTGGATTTAAAATTAGCCAATGTAAGGGTATTTGTAGGACCAAAATTTCGTTTTAATGCAGGTTCAAAATTCAAAGTAGAAAATTTTAATTTTACTGGAGAAATTAGTACGGATGACATAACAAAAGAAATAAAAAAATCTCAGGTTGGGTTAGAAAGTGGATTGGGAGTGGATATATTAAAACTTACTATTGATGCCCGTTTCAATTTGATAAAAGATATGTATCAAACCAAATTGAAAGAGGTAACTATCGATGATTTTCAGGCCAATACTATACAAATATCTGTAGGATGGAAGATCTTTTAATTTTTTTAGATAAATCATTTCTTTTTTAAATGAAAATTACAATGAAGTCTCTTACTTTTTAAGAGGCTTTTTTATTCGTTGTAAGGTATTAACCTTATTCTTTTTTATGCTTAAAAACTTGCCTTGTAGGATTCAATAATGTTTAATTTTAATTATTTTGGCGAATTTTGCTTCGCTCAATTGCCTTAATACAAAATTAAATTGTTTTTATCATTTTATTTATTTTTGATTTTTTTCTTCGTTTAATTTTGTGGAAATTTTCGGGGCTACAAAAAATATCGGCGCTATGAACCTTTTTTGATATACATTCCAGGTAATGATTCTGAACGGCGTTGCTAATTTTTTGTATAAAACGTAATAAATTTTTCAAACCTTATTTTGCTGACAACCTTAATAACAGATACAAATTACCAAAAAATCAGAACTCAATAGATGTTTCATGAAATGTCTCTCACCGTCCTGTCAGATTACAAATCCTTTGTGACAGAGAAAAGATTTTTTAACACCAACTTCTCTAATTTTTCGGTTCACCGGCTAATGTCAATTCAAAGAATATGACTGTCCCGTGACATTGTTTTTTCAAACCTTATTTTGCTGATAACCTTAATAACAAAACAAATCCTCCAAAAAAGTTAACCTTATTAGCTTATTAAAAACTGAACGAAATAAGGTAATAAGGTTATAAGCTATAGGGAACATTCCTTGTTATGAAGGTTATAGGTTTTTAATAAGGTTTTTTATGACAAATATTGGTTTAGCAAACCGTTTAATTATATCAGCGGTTAAAATCAAGAGATTTTATTTTTTATGCGAGGTAGCCAAGAGACTACGCTGAACAAGGATGGGACACAGAAATTTTTTCTTCATTTACTCAAAACTCAGAACTTTATAATTTAGTTCATATAAAAATCTACAAAAAATTCACTTTTCATTGGATAAATTTTTAGATTATGATTAAATAAAAGGACAATGATTATTTTTTAAAATTTATTTACTCGATTTTAAATAGAAAAATAATTGAAAGAATGAATTACAGAAAAAATTCTTTAATTTTGTAAGTTTTTCAAGTTTATTTTTTTATCAATCAAGAAAATTAATCTATGACAAAAGAATTCAAATATCAGGAACCTTTTCCTCTTAGTGAAGATAAAACTGAATATTATTTGCTTACCAAAGGTCAGGTATCAGTATCTCAGTTTGAAGGACAGGAAATTTTAAAAGTTTCACCCGAAGGATTAACTCTGTTGGCTCGCACTGCATTTCGCGATTGTGCTTTTCTTCTTCGCCCTGAACATCAAAAACAAGTGGCGGCCATTCTTAAAGATCCAGAAGCTAGCGAAAACGATAAATATGTGGCTTTGACTATGCTTCGCAATGCGGAAATTTCTGCCAAAGGAGTTTTGCCATTTTGCCAGGACACAGGTACTGCTCTTGTTTATGCAAAAAAAGGGAATCGGGTATGGACTGATGGTAGTGATGAAGAAGCTCTTTCGAAAGGAATTTATGAAACCTATACACAGGAGAATTTGCGTTATTCGCAGAATGCTCCGCTCACCATGTATGAAGAAGTAAATACCGGTACCAATCTGCCTGGGCAAATTGATATTATGGCTGATCAAGGCGAAGAGTATAAATTTCTTTTTATGGCAAAGGGAGGTGGCTCTTCGAATAAAACTTTCTTGTTTCAGGAAACGAAAGCTTTACTGAACCCTGAAACTTTGGAAAAATTTTTGGCTGAAAAGTTGAAATTATTAGGAACTTCGGCTTGCCCACCATATCATATTGGGTTTGCTATTGGTGGAACTTCAGCAGAAGCTTGCTTGAAAACTGCTAAATTAGCATCAACCAAATATTATGATGAACTTCCAACTACAGGCAATGAACTTGGCAGAGCTTTTCGTGATTTGGAACTGGAAGAAAAAATTTTAAAAGCAGCTCAACAATTAGGAATTGGAGCTCAATTTGGAGGAAAATATTTTGCTCATGATATTAGGATTGTTCGTCTGCCACGACATGGAGCTTCTTGTTTTGTGGGTTTGGCTGTTTCTTGTTCTGCCGATAGGAACATCAAGGCTAAAATTAATCGAGAAGGAATTTGGGTAGAAAAGCTGGAAGATAATCCCGGAAAATATATTCCTGAAGAATATCGTCAGGTTGGCGAAGAAGGTGGTGTGAAAATTAATCTGAATCAACCAATGAAAGATATTTTAGCCACATTGACAAAATATCCTGTTTCTACTCGTCTGTCGCTTACAGGTACTATGGTGGTAGCACGCGATATTGCTCATGCTAAGATGAAAGAAATGCTTGATGCGGGGTATGATTTGCCTCAATATATGAAAGACCATCCTGTTTATTATGCGGGTCCTGCAAAAACTCCCAAAGGGATGCCTTCTGGATCGTTTGGCCCTACAACTGCTGGACGAATGGATTCGTATGTAGAGCTTTTTCAAGCACATGGTGGTAGTTTAGTGATGATTGCAAAAGGTAATCGAAGTCAACAAGTAGTGGATGCTTGTAAAAAATATGGTGGTTTTTATTTGGGTTCAATTGGTGGACCTGCAGCAATATTGGCACAAAATAACATTAAAAAAGTAGAATGTATTGATTTTCTAGAATTAGGAATGGAAGCTGTTTGGAAAATTGAAGTAGTTGATTTTCCAGCCTTTATTCTGATTGATGATAAAGGAAATGATTTTTTTAAGTTAATCAAACCAGTTGTGGTTTGTTAAAAAAAATTATGACCTTCTTTCCTTATTTAAATATTTCATTTTAGATCGAAACTTGGTAATAAACGATAGTTTTGATTTCAAAATGTCCTAACAAAAGATTTTTTCTGATTTAACAGGAAACAAAAAAGGCATCTGAAAAAATATTAGATGCCTTTTTTGTTTTACAATTTAGACGAAAAAATTAATCATTTTCCATTGCTTTAATTTCTGCATCAATTTCTGCTGCTTCTTTATCCATTTGCAATCTGTAATACAAAGAACGCAAATTGCGTTTATATTCTATATCATCTGGCTTCAATTCCACTGCTTTTTTAAAATAAGGAATAGCTTCTTTGAATATATTGTTTATTTTGTCTCTCTCGGCATTATATAGTTTTATGTCTTTAATTTCATTAGCGGCTTCCATCATCTTAACTGCTTGATTGTAATAAAGTCTGCCTATACTAGCATAGGCATCGGCAAAATTTGGATCCAATTCAAGTGCCTTATTAAAAGCTTTTTTTGCTTCTTCTATGTTTCCAAGATTTTCTTCCAAATTCCCCTTCACAAAATAATATTGAGCTACATTTGGTTCTTTTTCAATCGCCGCATCCAAGTATTTTAAGGCTTCTTCTATTTGCCCAGTATAAATATAATGATTGATAAGATTTTGTAAAAACCATGGTTCAGCGGGGAATTTTTCAAAACCTTCCTTTAAGGTAGCTATGTAATTAACTGTATCATTGATATTGTAGTATTCTTGAGCCAACAACTGATACACACTTAATGTTTCGTAATCGTCATCTTTTAGGTCTTCATATAGTTTGATTGCTTTATCGTGTATGCCTGCACTCGTAGCTGAAATAGCTGCGAAATATTTAATCATATTATAAGTAGTATCAATTTTTATTTCGTTTTGCATATAGGGTAAAGTTGGAATCTCAAGATAAGTTTCAAAAACTTTCAAAGCACCTGCATAATCTTTTTTTTCATAGAGATAGGCACCGTAAGCAATTAAATTTGGTTGCAGGGAATAATACTCCTTCATTTTTGTTTTGATATCTTTTAGATATTTTGGTTTAACTTTCCCCTTTTCATTCGGCAATTGGTCTAAATCTGCAGCTTTTTTAAAATAATTGTACGATTCAAGAATAGCCTGTCCTTTTGCGTCAGGATCATAATTTTGATTTAGCAACATTTTTTTGTACCAATAATCATTTTCTTGATAACCAATCAAGCCTGCTACATACCATGTGGTAGGATCATTTTTAGTAGTGGAGTCATTTAACGCCTGTTGAATTAATTCACGCGCACCTGTAAAATCAGGATTTTCCATTAAAACTTTGTTCTTCGCTTTTGAGACATTGCTCTTTTGAGCATAGGAAAAAACAAAGCTTACTATCAGAAACAAGGTAAGAATGGACTTTTTCATATTTTCAATAAAGTTTTTTGTTTATAATTGATTGAATAATTTATTAGACTGTAAAAATACAATAGATCAAAAGATTGAACAAATTCTTTTAAAATTAATTTTCTAAAAATTCATTAGATGTTGCTAATAAATTTTCTTCTTTATTTTCCTCATCAATTTCAAATTCTTGGCTTTCATTCGTTTCAGAAGACACTTTGCAAACAGAAGCTATTTCATCGCTCCGTTTTTCGAGGTTGATGAGGCGAACACCTTGTGTGGCACGACCGATCACAGGAATATCAGAAACTTTCAACCTGATGGTAATGCCTGATTTATTGATAATCATTAAATCATTTTCGTCAGTAACACTTTTGATGGCTACCAATTTACCAGTTTTTTCTGTGATATTCATTGTTTTAACACCTTTACCGCCCCGATTAGTAATTCTATAAATAGGTTCACCGTTTTCATCATCAAGCAAAGTCCGTTTTCCGTAACCTTGTTCTGAAACCACCAAAATATTTTCTCCACTATCTTTATTTACACAAATCATGCCAATTACTTCATCTTCTCCATCTTCATCAAGTGTCATTCCACGAACACCGGTTGCAGTACGTCCCATTTCACGAACATTTGACTCGTGAAAGCGAATGGCTCGCCCATTTCGATTGGCCATGATAATTTCAGAATTTCCATCGGTCAACCTTACCTGAATGACTTCATCGTTTTCCCTTAACTGAATGGCAATTACACCATTTTGTCGTGGACGTGAATAAGCTTCCAAACTTGTTTTTTTGATAACCCCTTTCTTTGTGCAAAAAATCAAATAATGGGATTGATTATAATCAGGATCAGATAAGCTTTCGATGCGAATAAACACATTTACTTTGTCATCAGGATCAATGTTCAGAATATTTTGAATGGCTCTTCCTTTGGAATTTTTACTTCCTTCTGGAATTTCGTAAACTTTCAGCCAGTAACATTTTCCTTTTTGGGTAAAAAATAGCATGGTGTTATGCATGGAAGCCGGATAAATATATTCTATAAAATCTTCATCTCTTGAATCACTTCCTTTTGAACCAATGCCGCCTCGTCCTTGCGCACGGAATTCGCTTAATGGTGTCCGTTTGATATAGCCAAGATGAGAAATGGTAATAATCATTTGTTCATTGGCATAAAAATCTTCTGGATTAAATTCTTCAGAAGAATAAACAATTTCAGTCCGACGTGGATCGCCATATTGCTTTTTGATTTCAAGAAGCTCATCTTTAATAATTTGCATACGCAAAGATTCTTTTTCTAATATCTCTTTTAAATGAGCTATTAATTGTAGCACTTCTTGATACTCTGCTCGCAATTTATCTTGCTCCATACCCGTAAGTTGGCGTAATCGCATTTCAACAATGGCTCTTGACTGAACTTCCGTAAGATTAAAACGTTCCATTAAACGAGTGCGTGCTTCATCAGGATTTTTTGAATCACGAATGATTTGAATAGCTTCATCCAGATTATCCAGGATAATCATAAATCCTTCCAGTAAATGTGCCCGTTTTTCAGCTTCTGCCAATTCAAACTTGGTACGACGAGTAATAACCGTGTGGCGATGATTTACAAAGTGACGAATTAAATCTTTTAATGTCAATAAATAAGGTCGGTAATTTACTAATGCAATATTATTGACATTGAAAGAGGATTGTAAGGGCGTGTTTTTGAATAGTTTATTTAAAATAACATTGGAATTCGCATCCTTCTTAACATCAATTACAATGCGCATCCCTTCACGGTCAGATTCATCATTGATATTTGAAATTCCTTCAATTTTCTTGTCTTCTACCAGAGAAGCAATAATTTTTATCAACTCAACTTTATTTATCTGATAGGGAATTTCTTTTATAATGATTTTCTCATGACCTGAAGCATCAACTTCAATTTCAGTTTTTCCACGAATAATAATTCGTCCTCGTCCTGTTTCAAAAGCTTCCTTCACACCATCGTAGCCATAAATGATGCCACCTGTCGGAAAATCAGGAGCTTTGAGGTATTTCATCAATTCTGGTATGGTAATTTCTTTATTATCAATGTAAGCAATGATAGCATCGATAGTTTCGGAAAGATTGTGAGGAGCCATGTTGGTTGCCATTCCAACAGCAATCCCTGACGAGCCATTTATTAACAGATTGGGTAAACGTGATGGCAATACCACAGGTTCTTTCAATGTTTCGTCGAAATTCGGTTGAAAATCAACAGTATCTTTGTCAATGTCAGCCAACATTTCTTCGGCTATTTTTTGCAGGCGAGCTTCAGTATATCGCATAGCAGCAGGACTGTCCCCGTCAATAGAACCAAAATTGCCTTGTCCATCAACCAGTGGATAACGCATTGACCACGGTTGTGCCAAACGAACCAGTGTCCCGTAAATAGAAGAATCGCCATGTGGATGATATTTTCCCATCACTTCACCGACAATTCTTGCACATTTTTTATAAGGTTTATCAGAAGTATTGCCCAATTCATTCATTGCATATAGCACTCTTCGGTGCACGGGCTTAAAACCGTCACGCACATCAGGCAATGCTCTTGATACAATCACAGACATTGAATAATCAATGTACGAAGATTTCATTTCTTCGTCAATGTTCACTTTAATAATTCTTTCTTCTTCAGCCATTTATATTGTTTTTATATCTTCTTGAAAAATTGTACTAAATTACTCATTTTTCTTCAGATGGGCAATTTTTAAAAGTTAATTTATGGTAAGAATTCCCTTTTACAGAGCACTGGGAAGTTTTTTGATTTTCAGTTCAGGCAATGGAGGAAATCTAATTTGAAATAAGATGAGGTTACTTTTGCAAATAAACAGTGAAATAAAATTCAGGCAATATTTTTTCAATCTTATTTTGCTGAAAACCGTCATAACAAATCTGAAAATTTAATTTTTAGTGTAAGATGGTGAGAAAGGTACACCGAACAAGAGGATAAATTTGTCTAAAGTATAGACGCAGCTTTTCGAATTTGTTCAAAGCGTTTGATTAAGCTGCATTTTTTAGCTAAGTTTTATTTCTTTCTTCATCTTATTAAAAATAATTTTCAGCTCCGTGGTTTCAACTTTTAAAAATTGCTGTACTTTTGTTGTACAAGAAATTTTTTATGCATACCGTCTATTCCATACTGGATATTTTCTTCGTCATTTTTCATACCTCACTAACTATTTTCAATGCCATTGGTTGGGTATGGAAGAAAACTCGATTGCTTAATCTGATCACGCTTCTTCTTACGGGCTCTTCGTGGCTATTTCTGGGAATGATTGTCGGTACACCGGGTTATTGTCCACTCACCGACTGGCATTTTATGGTACTGGAAAAACTGGGGAAAACAAATCTTCCAAATTCTTATCTCAAATACCTTTTTGATAGAATTACAGGGTTGAACATTAATGCTGAACTGGTCGACAAGGTGACATTAATTGTGTTTCTTGCAGCTTTAGCAATTTCTATTTTTCTCAACATTCTGGATAAAGTTGTTTTAAAACGCAAATAATATTTTGCATTTGCCATTGCTCGTGTCAAAACTTTGACGAGTCGATACACTTCGCCAAATAAGCTATCTAAATTTATGCTGTTTATTTTTATTATTTGTTGTAAATTTGCATTTTTAAATTTTTAAAATTATTTCTGCAATGAAAATCCGTCAACTTTCTGTTTTTGTGGAGAACAAAACTGGTCATCTCAACGAAATTTTAAATATTTTGGCTCGCAATAATATCAACATTATTGCCTTAACACTTGCCGATAGCAGCGATTATGGCCTTTTACGTATGTTGGTGTCCGATCCGTTAAAAGCAGTAGAAGTACTCAGAGCTGAAAATTGTTCTGTCCGCATTCACGACGTTCTTTCTTTGGAATTGGAAGGTGTTCCTGGCTCATTAGCTCGCATCCTTGATAAATTTACGGCTGAAAACATTTCTATTGAATATCTTTATGCTTTTAGTTTTGGAAGCAAATCCATTATGGTAATGCGAACCAACAATATGGATAAGGCAACAGAAGTAATTAAAAAATATCAATTCAAACCCATTTATGAATCAGATTTAAAACTGACGGTATGATCTGGAATGAGGAAGTAGAGTGTATGTCGCACGAAGAAATGCGAGAACTTCAAAGTGAACGTTTAAGAAATTTAGTGAACAGAGTATATCGAAATGTGCCTTTTTATCGCAAAAAAATGGAGGAAATGAATATTACTCCCTCTGATATTCACTCCATTGATGATATTTCCAAACTGCCTTTTACTTATAAAAACGATTTACGTGACAATTATCCATTTGGACTTTTTGCTGTCCCAATGAAAGATATTGTTAGAGTACATGCTTCCAGTGGCACAACAGGTAAACCCACTACGGTAGGTTATACAAAAAATGATATTCAAAACTGGTGCGAATCACTTGCTCGCTGCTTGACGATGGCAGGTGTGACAAAAGAAGATGTGGTGCAAGTTTCTTATGGATATGGTTTGTTTACAGGTGGCTTGGGTTTGCACTATGGAGCTGAAACAATTGGTGCTACGGTTATCCCAGCTTCAGGAGGGAATACGAAACGTCAATTACAGTTAATGTCTGATTATGGTGTTACAGTCCTTGCGTGTACACCTTCGTATGCTCTTCATCTGGTAGATGCGATGCCGGAATTTGGTTATTCACGTGCCGATATGAAATTGCGATTGGGTATTTTCGGAGCAGAACCATGGACTGAAAACATGCGGCTTGAATTGGAAAGAAAATGGGGAATCCAGGCTTTTGATATTTATGGATTAAGTGAAGTAATGGGACCGGGTGTTGCTCATGATTGTAGTTTTCATCAAGGATTACATATCAATGAGGATCATTTTTTTCCAGAAATTGTCGACCCGAAAACCAAACAGCCATTACCAGATGGATGTGAAGGAGAACTTGTTTTTACCACATTGACCAAAGAAGGTATTCCGCTTTTGCGATACAATACGCGCGATCTTTCTATGCTCAATCATGAAAAATGCGAATGTGAACGTACGCTGGTTAGAATGAAGAAGATTACTGGCAGAAGTGATGATATGCTCATTATTCGGGGTGTGAATTTATTTCCTTCTCAAATTGAACAAGTTTTGTTGGAAATGTGCGAAACGAGTGCCCATTATCTTTTATATGTAGATAGAAAAGATAACCTGGATTATCTGGAATTGAAAGTGGAATTGGATGAATCTAAAATGGTGGAGACTATTCGTGAACTGGAAAGTCTATCGAAAAGAATTGAACATTCCCTTCGCAGTGCTATTGGTTTAAGCATCAAAGTTACACTTGTTGAGCCTCGTTCCATTCCGCGAAGCGAAGGAAAAGCAGTCAGGGTAATTGATAACCGAAAAAAGGAAGAAAGCAAATAATTTTTTGATGGAATATACGATTTGATATTTTTGAAAAACTCAATTATTCCGTAAAATATAAAGATATTATTAGAATTTTTAATCATGATTATTGATAAGGAACTTGTTGATTCACTATTTGCCCAATTTGGTACTTCTGATATCAATCAACTCTCTATTCGTGAAATCGGTAAACTGGTTTCTCAAATTGAAAAACAAAGCGGTATAGAATTTATTCACATGGAAATGGGTGTGCCGGGTTTGCCCACTTTACCTGTTACCGTTCAGGCAGAAAAGGAAGCATTAGATAAAGGTTTAACCTCACTTTATTCCGACATTGAAGGAATTCCATTTTTTAAAACGGAGACAGCACGTTTTGCTAAATTATTCATAAATCTTGAAGTCAGTCCTTTAAATTGTATTCCAACAGTAGGAGCAATGCAAGGAAGTTTTGCAGCTTTATTAGCATCTGCTCGTACCAATGTTAAAAAGCCCTATACACTTTTTATCGATCCAGGTTTCCCTGTTAATAAATCACAGTTACAACTGTTGGGATTACCTTATAAATCGTTTGATATTTTAAATTTCAGAGGTGAGAAACTTCGAGAGAAATTGCTTTCCTATTTAAAAGAAGGGGATATTTGTACAATTACTTATTCGTCTCCTAATAATCCCTCATGGATTAACTTGACAGAAGAAGAATTGCAAATCATTGGTGAACTGGCTACTCAATATGATGTGATCGTGGTAGAAGATCTGGCTTACTTTGGAATGGATTTTCGTTACGATTATGGAAAGCCTGGTGTCCCGCCTTATCAACCCACAGTGGCACATTATACAGATAATTATATTTTGTTACTTTCTGCTTCGAAAATTTTTAGCTATGCTGGTCAACGAATAGGAATGATGATCATTTCTGAAAAGTTACGAACTCGACATTATCCACTTTTGAAAAATTATTTTACCAGTGATGTGCTGGGACATTTCATTCCTTATGGAGTTTTGTATGCAACAACTGCTGGGACTTCACATACTGCACAATATGCGGTAGCTGCTACCTTGAAAGCAATAAACGATGGCGAGGTTGATTTTTTAAAAGAACTTGCTGTTTATGGAGAAAAAGCCCGACAAATGAAATCATTGTTTTTAAAAAATGGTTTTTATCTCGTTTATGATGAAGGTGGAAAATTGGCAGATGGTTTTTATTTTACTGTTGCCTACCCTGGAATGACGAGCAACGAATTATTGAAAGAATTTCTTTATTATGGTTTAAGTGCCATTTCGTTGACCATTACAGGAAGCAGCGACCCAAATGGTTTGCGAATTTGTGTCTCCTTTGTAAGAGAAGACCAAATTCCTGAATTAGAAAAACGATTAGCAGATTTTTCAAAAGAAAGAACAAGAAAAAAATTTTGAGTTAATTCTTACCAAATTTGTCATTAGGATTGAATTTCTAATGGCAGTCATTAGAAAAAGTACTTTATAATTATTTAAATTTCAATATAATGCATCGACAAAATATTCAAAAAATTGAGACTTTTCAAAATTGAATGTAAGAAATTTTTACTCAATTTTTTTTATTGTTTTGGCAATTTCAGCTTTGCTTCAGTTGTTTTGATACAAATTAAAATTTCCCTACAAAAAAATCTTCATTCTTCCCGCAACTTCGTAAACTCAAAACTTTTTCTATTAAGCATTTACGCCTAATACACTATTAAGTATATAACCTATAAAAAATGAAAAGGCTGCTACTCCTAAGCTGATAAAGCACATTTCAAAAAAACGAGATTTAAACTCGAGATCTTTTGCCACAGAGATATAATAATTAAAAAAGAAAATTATTAATACTGCCAGTAATAATGTTAGCGATAAAGCAAAAAATCTGCTGGATAATAATAAAAATGGAAGAATAAGAAAAATAACAGTGAAAAAATAAGTTATACCTGTATAAGCAGCCGATTTTTTGGCTTTTTTATTACCTTCTGCTTTCGAGGAAAGATAATCGGAAGCCGCCATAGACAAGGCAGCAGATATTCCTGTAACTAATCCTGCTAATGAAATGATTCTGGTTGTTCCCAAAGTTAAAGTAAAACCTGCCAGTGCTCCGGTTAATTCGACGAGAGCATCATTAAGACCTAACACAATAGAACCGACATATTGTAATCGCTCTTCATCGAGCATTGTTAATAATTGTTGTTCGTGAATGCTTTCTTCTTCAGCAAAAAATTTTGTCTCCGGAATAATATTTGACAATTCATTATAAAGTTTTGAACCTGTTCCTTCGCGTTTTTCCATTTGTTTTAATACAAACGACAGTCCCAATAAACGAGCCAGAAAAACAGTGTAAGTAATTCTCCAATAGTTTGGTTTAACTTTAAGGTTGGTTTTTTCTTGCCAAAATGCTGCATGTTGTTTTTCTTGTTCACTTATGGTGTGTAAAATTTCAGCATTTTTTTGATCTTTACATTCTTCTGCTAAACGTTTATAAATAAAATGTTCAGTGATTTCATTTCGTTGTACTGATATTAACAGTTTTCTCGTTTTTTTGTCCATAGTATATTTATTTTGATTTTGATTTTATAAGACAATTAATTTTAATTAGAAATAAACTAAGAAAAACAAAGTAAAAAAAATATTAATCCGTTCCAATGCAGAAAAATAAGATTTTAAAAAACAAAAAACCCTCGTTGAAAGTTTATTGTCAACCAGGGTTTATTAAAATTTCTTTTATATCCTTTTATAAGATATTGAAATTGCTATAAAGCTGCTTTTATTTTTCAATTGAAAGTAATTCAATTTCAAAAATAAGAGGTGAATAGGGTTTAATTAATCCCTGTTCCTGACCACCATAAGCCAATTCCTGAGGAACATAAATTTTATATTTCGAACCTACTGGCATTAATTTTAGAATTTCCTGCCAACCTTTGATTACTTGATTGACATAGAATACACTAGGTTCTTTACGTTCCACAGAACTGTCAAAAACAGTTCCATCTATCAACGTACCGTGATAATGAACTTTTACTTTACTACTATCAGTTGGTATGGGACCATTTCCTTTTTTGATAATTTCGTATTGTAAGCCACTTGGAGTGATAATTACTCCCGGTCTTTTGGCATTTTCTTTTAAAAATAATTCTCCTGCAGCTTTAGTGGCAGCATATTCTTTTTCAATTTGTTTAGCCTGCCGATTCTGCATGGTGCTCTGCAAATATACTTTTGCTTCTTCAGGTTCCATTTGAATGTTTGATCCCCTTAGTCCATTCACCAATCCTTGTTTAATTAGGTTGATATCAGTTTTTAAAGTTGAGTCACCCATTAAGCCAATTTTTTCCTGCTCTTTTAGTGAAGACCCAATTTGAGTACCTAAAAAAGAAATTTCCAGATGTTCTTTTTCTACTTTCGATTTAAGTCCATCATTCATGCCTTTGATAAGAGATTTTATAGTTTCATCAGAAGAGTCGCCTTGTAAATAATAATTTTTAATACCATCTCCATTGGCAACACCAAAAGCATAGTTTAAACTGTCAAGTTGGTTTTTCAGAACTGGTTTAGCTGGTTTGTTACTATTACAGGAAACAATGGCAAAAGCAATTAGAATGATGAGAACCGAGAATATATTAATCTTTTTCATTTCGAATTAGTTTATTGTTATAAATTTTATTTCGTATTAAGAGTATCTAATGTGCTATCTTTTTCAGGAACAGATGGTAAAGCTTGTTCAGAAGCTTTTTTAGCCTGCAATTCGTACATAGTTTTTTGAAGATATTCTTGAGCTTGTTGAGGGCTCATTCCTCCATCAAAATTGTATAAAGCATTGATAATTCCTTGCTTTACCAGCTTTGTATTGAAAGCCAGAGTAGTGTCAGCCATCAAACCGTGAGATTCTTGAAATTTTAGCGAAGTGCCAATCTGATAACCTAATTGATACCATTTGTCAGTTTTCTTGCTTTTGTAAGCTTTGTCAAGAGCGTTCATAAATGCTTCGATAGGTTTATCGGAAGAATCATTTTGTAAATAGTAATTTTTTATACCTTCTCCATTCACCAGACCGAGTGTGTAATTTAAGCTATCATTCTGATTGCTCAATTCACTTTTTTTGGCTTCGTACTTATTTTTACACGAAACCATTAAAAATGTAGTCATTACTACTATTAAGGACAAAATACTTAATTTTTTCATTGCATCATTTTTTGATAATGTTATTATTGGTTGTTTTCTTCGTCAGGATTAATTTCGAGCAATTCTACTTCAAAAATTAGAGGTGAAAAAGGAGGTATTACATTTCCGGCTCCTTGTGCTCCATAAGCAAGTTCGTAAGGAATATAAAATTTATATTTTGAACCTACTGACATTAAACAAAGTCCTTCACTCCAGCCTGGAATTACCTGATTTAAAGCAAAAACTATAGGTTCTCCTCGATCAATGGAGCTATCGAACTTAGTACCATCTATTAAAAAACCTTCATAATTGACTTTTACTTTGTCAGTATTAGCAGGTTTAGGTCCTTCAGTAGCTTTTAAAATTTCATATTGTAAGCTACTTTCCGTAGTTATTATTCCTTCTTTTTTCTTGTTTTGTTCCATAAAGGCAATCGCTGCAGTTTTTCTCTCCTCAGAATCTTTGGCTTGAGCTGCAGTAAAATAATCTCTCAAATAGTTGTTGGCAGAATCAAAAGACATAATAGCTGAATCGCCTTTCATAGCTGTAGCAAATCCTTTGATTATCAAATCCACATTAGTTTTACCGCCCGGAATGGTTTTTATATTTTTTAAAAAATCGTTCCCTACCAGCAGACCTAAGGCATAACTCATTGAATCTACATTATTGGTAAAAGTTATATCTGATTGATTTTTCCTCTCAGTTTTCTTAGGTTTTTTTGCTTCAGCGGATATAATCAATAATGTGATAGAAAAAAATAAAATGATGGTTTTCTTCATTGATAAAAAATCTAAATGTTTTTATACATGTTAACTTAAAATGAACAAGTGATTTATAAGCGGTGCAAAGATAGTTAATTTATTACACAATAACATGTTAATATTTCAAAATTATCGTAGTGAGACTACAATAGGAATTTTAGCCTGTTTTTTTATTCCTAAGTCAGGTTGAATCATTTCAAAATAAAGCACATAAATGCCTGGATTGGCAATTTTGCCATCGCTTGTTTTGCCGTTCCAGAGAAAAAATCCTTCGGAAGCGAGCAGTACATTTGAAAGCAATTGACATACTTTTACACCAACAGCATTAAAAATTGTTGCAGTAGCAACAAAACCATTCGTTGCTGTTTTGTAATGAATAAGACATACATCTTCCACACCATCATTGTCAGGTGAAAAAGCTTCTGGGTCTGCCCATATAAATCTTTCAGGTTCCATTGAAATATCAATTTCTCTATATTGAGAATTTTTATAACCTGGTGTTCCATAATTTACTTCAAAAGCTGCTGAATGCCATGATTGTGGATCCTGTGAAGGAAGAGAGGGATTAATTTTTTCCAATGAAACACCTTTTGGATTTTTTATCATAATGTGATGCCATTTTACATTATAGGTCAATTCATCATAAATCGTATCCTTGTTATTGTTAGCTAATACCAAAGTAGCACTTTCGTTGTTAAGATTTGACCAACTGGTAGTAACAACATAACTTTCAGGTGGATAATGGTAATAATTTAGCAATGAATCAGCATTGGGACAAACAGCTAAGCAACCAGCAGGTTTCAAAAGTGTACCTTTGGGAATTTCATATCCTGTGTTAAGATTCCCATCTTTTTTTCGAGTAGTAAATACTATACCTGAAACATCCAGCAATTTTTCAGAACGATTGAAAATTTCAAGATACTCCGTTGAATTTAGAGGATTATCAAACATGATTTCATTGAAAACCAGATCACCCATTTCAATTGGTTCAGTTATGCCTGTTATTTTTGTTGTATTTAAAAGAGGATTTCCTGCTAAATCAGTTGCCTCGTTAATTTCCAAAGTATAGATTTTACCACGTTGAAATTCATTTTCAAAAGTGAGTATTACAACGGTTTTGTCGACAGATATTTCAATATTAGAAGGTGTTCCTATTTCTTCATTTACAGTAAAAGTTGCCTGCAAAAAATCCATCGGCTCAGAAAACTGTAATTTTAACTGATTAGGAGGTAAAAGAGTAAGTTGTTCCCATTGAGGTGATTCCATATCAACAGCTTTATTGCCCCTAACCAAAATATCGTCAAAATAATAAGCTGAACCAGTTGTGCTAGTATTAGTATACATTAATCCGAAATAAAGACTTTGTTTGATAGCTAAATTCTGAACGGTTCCTTCCAAAAAGTAGTCATTTTCAGATGGCAACTTGCTGTATAGTGAAAAATTACCATTCTCGTCACGAGTAACTTTAATTTTTATTTCAACAGGATTTCCGTCTGTACGTTTTTCAACTCCATCAATTAATTTAGTCTTTTTTATTCCCTCTTGTAGCCATAATGAAACATTATCTTTGGTATCACCAATTTTAACAAAATAGCCATTACAGCCATCGGTTATATCGTTTGTATTTGAAACAATATAAACACTTGCATAATTGGACGAGGAAGTAGTATAAGTGATTTTCACCCATACTTCCCAAATAGCATCATCTATGGCTTCAGAAGGCGTGAACAAAAAAGAAGTAGAAGTCGTTGGAGCTTTAGATTGAAGTTGGAAGGAATTATTAATAAAAAAATTGGAAATATTTCCTGTCCATGTCGGATTGTTGGTAAAATCACCATCTGAAAAATTCTCGATTAACTGACCAAAACTTAAAAGAGGAGAAAAAAGAATAAAAAGTAAGCTTAATTTTCTCATTTTTTAGTATATTTCAACGAAATGGACTATTTTTGTAATCTGAAATTTAAAGATAAATCGAACAAAAATAATAAATTATCTAATCAATTCAAGAAAGTTTTCAGAAAAATAAAAAATTTAAAAATGATGAGAGTAGCAATTGTTGGTGCCAGTGGTGCCGTTGGACAAGAATTTTTGCGTGTGTTGTCAGAACGCAATTTCCCGGTTACAGAATTATTCCTTTTTGGTTCTCACCGGAGTGCAGGGAAAGAATATGAATTTAACGGGAAAAAAATTCCTGTCAAAGAATTGAAACATGGTGATGACTTTAAAAATATAGATTTAGCTTTTACTTCGGCTGGAGCAAGCGTATCCAAAGAATTCGCTAAAGATATTACCAAATTTGGTACCGTAATGATCGATAATTCTTCTGCCTTCAGGATGGATGAGGATGTTCCTTTAGTAGTACCAGAAGTAAATGCCAGTGACGCAAAAAGCCGTCCCAGAGGAATTATTGCCAACCCAAACTGTACCACTATTCAAATGGTAGTAGCTTTGAATGCAATAGAAAACATTTCTCATATCAAAAGAGTACATGTTGCAACTTATCAAGCTGCAAGTGGAGCTGGCTCCGCTGCTATGGCTGAATTGGAATTGCAATACAAGCAAATTTTAGCTGGTGAATCACCCACTGTAAACAAATTTCCTTATCAATTGGCATTTAATGTTATACCACAAGTTGATGTCTTTACTGAGAATGGTTATACTAAAGAAGAAATGAAAATGTATAATGAAACGCGCAAAATTATGCATTCTGACGTCGAAGTAAGCGCTATGTGTGTAAGAGTTCCAACCCTGAGAGCTCATTCTGAAAGCATTTGGGTAGAAACAGAACGTCCAATTAGTGTAGAAGAAGCTCGCAAAGCTTTTAAAAATGCTAAAGGAGTGATTGTGATGGATAATCCTGAGGAGAAAGTCTATCCTATGCCAGCATTTCTTTCTGGGAAAGATGAAGTATTTGTAGGACGCATTCGTAAAGATTTAAGTTGCCCAAATGGAATTACTTTTTGGTGTGTTTCCGATCAAATAAGGAAAGGTGCAGCATTGAATGCGGTACAAATAGCTGAATATCTGATTAATGAGCATGATATTTAATTATATGTTTTGGAATTATTCCTGGGACTAATCGAGGAGGTAGAGGAATTGTTCCTCTGCCTTCTTATTTTACTGTCGCTGCTCTCGTACACGGCGATTTGTTACTAACGTTACTAATTATTCATACCTCAATTAATGATTTGATAGACAAGAAATAATGAAGTTCGATTTGACTATTTCCACCCTGATTATCAATATATTAACAATTATATTTACTCAAACTTTTTTCTGTAGCGAAGGAGCAGATATTTTTCAAAACCAGCTCTGCTGTTTTAGGGTAGTTCATGATCAATACAAATAGTTCATCAATATCCTTTTCTAATGCTTCATATATTTCAGTTATAAAAATAATTTCCAAAGACATTTGTCAAGTGTTTGCTGTAAACATTCAGTATTCATTGCCCTGAAAAGTTCACCTATTGTTCGTAAATTCAACTAATTAATGCAACTTTTTCAGGGGAAATAAAAGGTTAATAAAATATTTTTTTAAGACAAGAGGCTGTTTCAAAAAATAAAACAACCTATTATAATTACAAACTATCGCCAAAATCTTCCTTAAATTTTGTCATAAGTTTTTGTGGCCAATCATTTACCGGCTCAAGACCTCCCATAAAGAAACGAAGTACGGGTGGCTCATAAACAAATCGAAGTCCACCGATGAGCTCACGATTATCGTACAGCCAATTCACGCGGTCCTCGACATATTTTATTTGGGATAGTGTGAACACGCGTCGTGGAATAGCTAAACGCAACAATTCCATATCAGCATAGGTTTCATTACCATATTCGTCACGCTGATTCGAGATAGTTCCCCGTTCCATTCCCCGAATTCCTGAAATCAGAAAAAGTGCCGCGGCAAGTGATCCGGCAGGATATTCTTTTTGTGGAATGTGTGCACATATCTGCATCGCATCCAAATGAACACCGAGTACGCCGGCTGGTTTTATGACTGGAATGCCTTTCTCATCAAGTGCTTGTACAAGATACTTAATGAAATTAGGACTTTGACAGATAATTGTTTCATCCAATGTTTCATACAGTCCAACTGCCATAGCTTCCATTTCGCGTACTGACATGCCGCCGTAGGTGAGAAATCCTTCAAAAAGCGGAATCAGCGCTTCCAATTCGTGATAAATTTCATCGCTGTTTGTACATATTCCACCACCGCGTGATGAACTGAGTTTACGAGCCGAAAAATATACCAAATCAGCTAAACCGGTCATGGTTTTTATTATTTCACCTAATGAAGCATCTTTAAATTCTTCCTCACGCTGCTTCACCAGATAAGCATTTTCGCCAATCAGGCTTGCGTCGAGCACAAGTCGAATCTTATATTTGTCGGCTATAGCTCTCACATCACGTAAATTTTGTACTGAAAAAGGTTGTCCTCCAATCAAATTGGTAGATGCTTCCATGCGAATGAACGGGATATTTTCTGGTCCATGTAGTTGAATAATTTCTTCCAATTTTTCGAGATTCATATTTCCTTTGAAAGGATGCGAAGAATCAATCACATAAGCTTCATTATAAAGCAGTTCGGCAATTTTCCCACCATATTGGGTGATATGTGCCATTGCTGTGGTAAAATGGTAGTTCATTGGTATGATGCTTCCTTTTTTTACATAAGCGTATGAAATAATGTTTTCGGCTGCACGACCTTGATGAACAGGTAGATAATATTTTTTATCCAAAACATCCTGAACAGCTTTCAACAGCCTGTAAAAACTCTGGGATCCAGCATAAGCGTCATCAGCCTGCATCATAGCAGCCATTTGATTATCGCTCATAGCATTGGTGCCACTATCGGTTAGCATATCCAAAAAAACGTCTTTGGTGTTCAACCTGAAGGTGTTATATCCCCCTTCCTGCAAAGCTTCCAAACGTCTTTCGATTGGCACAAGATGTAATTTCTGCACTATTCTTACTTTGTGTAATTCGAGAGGAATGTTTTCGCCTTTGTAAAATTTGATTTCTTGCATGATAAAAATGATTAATAATATAGAAGTTAATTTATTTAATATAAAACAGTAGTATTCTAAAAAGTGTGTAAAGAATAATTTTAATTGAATGCAAAATTAGTCATTTTCCCATTGAAATTTCATCATTTCATAAATAAGATGAGGAACAGCTTAATTTGCAATTTCTCTATCCTTTCATTTTGTGCTTTTTATTTGATTTTCCACGTTTTTTGAAACGTTTTTTGTGTCGGACAACAATAAATGTGGGATTTACTCAAACACGCTACATATTTTTTATCTTATCATAAAAAGTAAGCAAAAAACGGTCAACTTTTTTCAGGACGTGACATTAACAATTCAAAACTCCCAACCTCGCAACTTTTCAATTATTTTTTCTGTTTATTTTTCTGGATAATCTCTACTTTTTTGGTTTTTGCCATTGTTGCATTTCTAATGTTCGTATTTTTTACTACCTTTTCTGCCAGTTCACGAAAAACAGTAGAAAGAATACTATTTTCATTCAGGGCAAGTGGCTCACCTGCATCACTTGATACTCTGATACTTTCTACTATAGGTATTTGTGCCAAAAGAGGAATGTTGAATTCTTCTGCTAACTTTTTTCCTCCTTCTTTTCCAAAAATATAATACTTATTTTGTGGCAATTCAGCAGGCGTAAACCACGACATATTTTCGACCAGTCCCAGAAGTGGCACATTGATTTTTTCGTCCCGAAACATATTTATAGCTTTCCGTGCATCGGTCAATGCTACTTCTTGAGGGGTGGTAACAACAATTGCTCCAGTAATTCCTATTGTTTGTACCAAAGTTAAGTGAATATCACTGGTTCCAGGCGGTAAATCCATGATGAAATAATCCAATTCTCCCCAATAAGTATCTGTAATAAGCTGATTAAGAGCATTACTTGCCATCATGCCTCTCCAAATCAACGGACTTTCAGGATCAATAAAAAAGCCTATAGAAAGAATTTTTACTCCATATTTCTCAACTGGAATAATCATATCTTTCCCATTAATATTTTCTAAGAAAGGACGAGCATCTTCAATTCCAAACATTTTAGGAATAGAAGGACCGTAAATATCGGCATCCAATAAACCCACTTTGTAACCTAAAGAAGCAAGAGCAGCCGCTAAATTCGCTGCTATAGTTGATTTCCCTACACCACCCTTCCCAGAAAAAACGGCAATAATATTTTCTACTTCTGGCAAAACGGGAGCTGGTTTGGGTACTTCTTTGGTAATCGGTGTAATGTTGCCTTTGATATCCACTTCTGGCGAAACATAAGTTAAAATAGCTTGTTCAGCAGCTTTCACAACTGATTTTATAAAGGGATCGTTCGGTTTATCAAAAATCAGCGAAAAACTGACTTTGTTCCCTTCAATACGAATATTATCCTGTACCATCTCGAGAGAAACAATGTCTTTCCCTTTTCCAGGATATTTTACATGACTTAATGCGTCAAGAATTAACTTTGGGTAAATTTCCATAATTGAATTTGAATAATGTTGACCTGATTAATGTAAAATACATAAACTAATTTTTGTTTCTACCAAAGCTTCTATATGTATCACGTTCAATTTCAATATCAGGCTCAAAAAATGTTTCTCTTTTTTCTAAATTGAATTGTAAGTATTTAATTTTTAATCCTCTTTCTATCCATTGTGACTCATAAAAGGTTTGAATTTTAAGAGCAGGATCATTGTTGTCAGAATTATAAACATCTTCTGTTATATATCTTACAGGATAATGATTAATTTTTACCATTTCACAAGTATAAGTAAACATAAAATTGCTGTCGGTCTTTAAATGAATAAGTCCACTAGGTTTTACAAATTGCTGATAAATTTTCATAAAATGAGTAGAAGTCAACCTTTTTCGAACTTTTTTCATTTGGGGATCGGGAAAAGGCAACCAGATTTCACTTACTTCGTTCTCGCCAAAAAAATAATGAACAGCTTCAATGTTGGTTCGTAAAAAAGCCACATTTTTCATTTGCTTTTCAAACGAATATTTTGCACCTGTCCACATTCGTGCTCCTTTGATATCAATGCCAATGATATTTTTTTCAGGATAAAGTTCTGCCAATCCAATGGTGTATTCTCCTTTCCCGCAACCCAATTCGAGAATAATGGGAAAATCATTTTGAAAAAAATCCTTGTTCCATTTTCCTTTTAAATTGAATTCGGTATCACTTCGGTAAAAAGGGTAAGCAGGAAATTGAAAAACATGAGGAAATGAATTCATATCCGCAAATTTCGATAATTTATTTCTGCTCACTTTAATTGTGTTTTTTGGGTGAAGAAATTTTTTCAACTTTCAGCCCAATATTGCTGATGCCCGGAAGTACTTCATTTCTCATTCCCTGAATAATTTGAAAAGTATAAGTGCCACTTTGTTTAAAACACTCATTTTGCTTGTATAAGACAGGCATTTCAAAAACATTGCCTACACCGGAGCCAAGCCATTTTCCATGAATATCAGCCAAATAGCATTCTATCGTGTCTTTGATAGGCAACGTACTATGTGGTGGTTGAATGTTAAGAAAAAGCCATAAGTTCTGATAAGGATATTCCCCTCTATTACGGATGTTTATATAGATATTATAAAGTGAAGAAGTGTCTGTGATATTTACTTGAAAAGTCAGAACACTGTCTTTATTCCAGCCTTGTGGAGGTAAAGTTTTGTATTCCAGAAAAGTTTCATGATGAACGCAAGCTGTTCCTATTATTCCTACAAAAAAGAAAATTATAAGTTTACTTATCTTCTTTATTTTCATTTGTTCTATTGTTTTCTGTGTTTTTTCTCAACTTTAGTGACTGATTAGTTGAATTTGCCTGCTTTTTTTTATTTTTTCCTTTATTTTTATGCTGATGATAATTTCTTTTTTCGTCAAAGCGAGTAATATTATCTTGGCATACATAATTTTCTGTATTTTGCTCTTGTTGAGCTATTTCTTCGGATACTTGGTCTTCCAATTTGTCAGGTTTAATGCCTTGCTTATTGAGAGCTATGACTTCTTTTGCTCGTTGAACTGAAATAGTAATGAGGTTAGCCCCCATATTTTGAGCAGTGGAATAAGATATTAATCCTTTAAACACATCGGTTTTAAAATGAAAATAAGTATTGTCTAAGGTTTCCAATTGAATTTCTTTTGAAGGGAAATCTTTTATGGCATCCTGATAAGAGTCGAGTTCGTAATTCATACAACATTTCAACTTACAACACTGACCTGCCAATTTTTGTGGATTTAACGACAGGTCTTGACAACGGGCAGAGCTTGTGACTACTGAATTAAAATTAGTCATCCAGCTCGCACAACACAATTCTCGTCCGCAGGGACCAATTCCGCCAATGCGTCCAGCTTCCTGACGAGCTCCGATTTGTTTCATTTCAATACGCACGTGAAAAGTTTCGGCAAAAACTTTTATTAATTCTCTGAAATCTACGCGTTCATCAGCAATGTAATAAAAAATAGCTTTACTGCCATCTCCCTGATATTCTACGTCGCCAATTTTCATTTTCAGATTCATCTTTTCAGCAATCTGACGGGCTTTAATCATGGTACTGTGTTCCTTATTTTTGGCTTCCTTGTATTTTTCAAGGTCGGTTTCTTTCGCTTTTCGATAAATACGCTTAATTTCTATTTTCTCAGGATCAATTTTATTTTTTTTCATTTGCAGTAACACCAGCTTTCCAACCAGTGTAACTTCTCCTATATCATGGCCGGGAGAAGCTTCTACTGCCACCATATCTCCTTTTTCCAATGGAATTTTATTGCTGTTCAGATAATAACCTTTTCGTGTGTTTTTAAATTGAACTTCAACAAAATCAGTTTCTTTTACTGACTCAGGAAGATCACACATCCAGTCAATTGCACTCAATTTGAGGGCACTGGTACGGTGACATCCTTTTTTGTTAATATTATAGCCACCAATATCTAATTTGTATTTCATATCTAAAATAAACTAAAAACAAGAATTTATTAAAAAATATCTTTTTGAAAATGCCAATGTGAAATTACAATTTATTTTTTCAACAGCATAACTACTTTCATTAGCAAATCAAAAAATACCATTTTAGGATTTACATTACGTTCAATATGATTTTCTGCTAAAGCAAATTCATTCATCAACTCCTCAACATTTCGTTCGTTGATGAAAGGTGAAAAACCCGATGAAAAATCTTTTTCAAAGGAAGTCATGTAATTCAATGCAGGTTCATTCAGGTTAAAAATAAAATTTTCACGAATCATTCTTTGAGCATAAGTCAGAAAATTTTTCTGTCGTTCCCTTCCGCCATTCGACGTAGTAGCCATTTCTTCTGCCCAATTTTTCAAGCTTTTCAAAGCAGCATAATCTTTTTTATTCCCTAACTTCCAGGCTAAACGCATAATCTTCACAAAATGTTCAAAATTCTGCTTATTAATATCGTCTTCATTCAAATAGGATAATGCTTTCAAATAACTTCCTTCTGAAATCTGAGCTACATTAAAAGCTTCTTCTTCAGCAATATGTTCGTTTTTTATCAATCCTTCAATAATTTCTTCTTTATTTAAACGTGGTATCTGAATTTGCTGGGTTCGCGATAAAATAGTAGGAATTATTTTATCAGGCGAATTTGAAACCAAAAGAAAAACGGTTTTTTCAGGTGGTTCTTCGAGAATTTTCAATAATTTATTGGCAGTTTCAAGATTCATTCTTTCTGGCAGCCAGATAATCATTACTTTATATTCAGCTTCGTAAGTTTTTAAATTTAATTTCCTGATGATTTCTTCACTTTCGCTGGTATAAATCATTCCTTGCTTGTTCTCACTACCTATTTTAGCGTACCATTCATTTTCACTGAAGTAAGGATTGTCCACTACCATTTTCCGAAATTGTGCTATGTAATCATCACAAACCACTAATTTTTTTTTCTCTTGTTTGATGATAGGAAATACCAGATGTAAATCAGGATGAGTGAGTTTTTGATATTTAATGCAGGAAGGACACACGCCGCAAGCATCTGTTTCGGTTTTGTTTTCGCAGCAAATATATTGAGCATAAGCCAAAGCCAATGCAAATTTACCAATACCTTCAGGTCCACATAGCATTTGAGCATGAGGAATACGCTGTTCATTAACGCTCTGGAGAAGTCTTTCTTTTATTTTCTTTTGACCGATGATTTGAGAAAACAACATAATAAAGATTTGAAAATATCCTCTATAAAATGCAAATTTACAAGATAATTTTCAATTTTCATTCGATTATGAGAGGTTAAAAAATACTTTATGCTGAGTTGGTTCATATATTTTTGCAAAATAATCTCTTTCGATTTCTTTTAAACTGGATTCATTTTATCCAAAAATTTTTTTCATAAAAAAACCGTCGACGAAGAAACCGCCGACGGGAATGTTAAAAATTACTTGTTAAA
This sequence comes from Paludibacteraceae bacterium, assembly GCA_018056165.1. Lineage (GTDB taxonomy): Bacteria > Bacteroidota > Bacteroidia > Bacteroidales > Paludibacteraceae > MVYY01. Next base: position 53,995 of record JAGPGD010000007.1, read on the forward strand.
TTTCTATACAATTTTTCTATAAAACAAAAGCAACAGAAGCTTTTAGTTCATCACGCGTCAGACTGTAATTATCACTGTTGTTCGTGTCCAGCAATCCCCAATCATAACTCAACCGAAATTGCAAGTTCTGTAATTTAATGCCGGCACCTACACCCATTTGAATATCAAAGCGGGATTGACGACTGTCTCCATTATCATCGGTTTTGTAATAATCAATAGGTTCAAGAGATTTTGAATCAACTTTTATGGTTGTTTTTTTACTGATGCCAACATTAAAACTTGGACCTCCAAATACAAAAACACCAACAGGTGAACCGGTAGGAATAGTGAATGCAAGATGTACGGGAATATCAACAGAATGAAAAGTAGTAGTCATTTTTGTTTTTATTAAATTAAAAGTTTTTGTTCCTGTCTGATAATTATAGAACAAACCGTACCGCAAACTGAAAGGTCCCTGAATTCTTAGTTCTGCTATTGGACCAACATGAAAACCATTCAGGTTTGACAGGGTATCACCTTCACCAATAAAAGTAGTAGAATTGCTGTAACCTGCTTGCACACCAAAACCTTGTGCATTTAAACTTGAAGCAGCGATAATCGCTAAAGATGCCAACAAAAATTTCACTTTTTTCATTTGCTTTGTTTTTTAAAAGTTAATGTTAAAAATGTTTATTCCTGGAAAGATACAAAAAATATACCGTTCTTTATAAATAGAAAAGTACTCGATGAAAAATTAATGATTATCAGTATATAACTCGGCAATTGAATATTTGTTCATTCTTTTATTTCTTGGAAAGAGGGAACCACTGACATTGCTTTAAGTCATGAATAATATTGTTCATTGTTTCGTCAATTTCAGGATCGATTGGTTGATGAATGGTATTTTCTTTGAACCAACTTATAATTTCTTTGGCTCCTTCACGGAAAGAAACTTGTGGATGGAATTCAGGAACAAACTTTTTGATTTTCGAATTGTCAAATATCATACTGTGCGATTTGTCACCAAGTAACCCATCACCCATTTCTTGATTATATTTTGCAATAATTTCTGAGGGAACATGCACCAACTGAGGTTTTACGCCCAATTCATTTGCTATAATTTCATAAATAGCATTCCAACTAAGCCATTCATCAGAAGTAATATGAAAAGCCTCGTGAATAGCATCCATATTCCCAAGTAAACCTATTACTCCTACTGCAAAATCTTTATTATAAGTTAGTGTCCAGATGGAAGTTCCATCCCCGTGAACAATCACCGGTTCGCCTTTCAACATTCTATGCAGAACCGTATAACCACCAATTAAAGGAACGGTTGTTTTTCCATAAGTATGTGAAGGACGGATAATGGTGTAAGGAAAACCTGATTTTTGATATTCTTCTACCAATAATTTTTCACAGGCAATTTTCTTCCTCGAATATTCCCAATAAGGGTTGTATAGCGGTGTCTCTTCTATAATGGGAAGTTTTTCAGGCGGTTTTTGATAAGCTGAGGCAGTGCTTATAAATACATACTGATGCGTTTTATCCTTAAAAAGTTGAATATCATTCAGAATATCTGTCGGTTCATAAGCAATAAAATCAACCACACTGTCAAAAGTCATTTCTCTGAGTGATTCTGCCACTTTTTTCGTGTCGTGAATGTCAGCAATAATAGTTTTTACTTTTTTAGTTGACTGTATTTCTTGTGTTAATCCTCTGTTTAAGTGATAAACTTCTATTCCTTTATTAATAGCTATCTCTGTGCAGGCTGAGCTTAAATTCCCTGTTCCACCTATAAATAAGACTTTCATAAGCGATTATTTTTATATTTCTGAAAATTATTACAATTAATATAACTTGCTTTTGTAATAAAGAGATAAAGAAAACCAAAAGCTACACGACAAATTTATAAGCTTTTCTTCATTTTTTTGTACTTTTGCAAATTAAAATCATTAAAAATTTATTTCTATCTCATGAATGAAAATCAAATACGCAAAATACGGGAAGATTTTCCTATTTTAAGCGAAAAAATATACAACAGAAATTTAATTTATCTGGATAATGCAGCCACTACGCAAAAGCCTCGTTGTGTGGTGGAGGGAATGGAATATGCTTATTATCATTTGAATGCAAATATTCATCGTGGCGTTCATTATTTAAGTCAAAAAGCTACAGAAGCTTATGAAGAGGCTCGCAGCACTGTTGCTCAATTTTTGAATGCTGAAAAACGGGAAGAGATTATTTTTACGCGTGGTGCTACTGAATCCATCAATCTGGTTGCTTTTTCGTTTGGTGAAGCTTTTTGCAAGCCGGGTGATGAAATTGTGGTTTCAGCAATGGAACATCATTCCAATTTGGTTCCCTGGCAGATGCTTTGCGAACGAAAAAGAATGAAACTCCGCATAATTCCTATGAACGAAAAAGGCGAACTGCAATTAGATGCTTTTCCTCATTTGCTCAACGAACATACAAAAATAGTAGCAGTGACGCATGTTTCAAATGTATTGGGAACGATAAATCCTGTTAAGGAAATCATTGAAATAGCTCACCGGAAAAATATTCCAGTGTTAGTGGACGGAGCTCAGGCAGTTCCTCATTTTGCAGTCGATGTAACAGCTCTAGATGCCGATTTTTATGTATTTTCAGGGCATAAAATTTATGGACCAACAGGAATTGGTGTTCTTTATGGGAAAGAAAAATGGTTAAATGCTCTTCCACCTTATCAGGGAGGTGGAGAAATGATTGCTACGGTTACTTTTGAAAAAACTACTTATAGTGAAATTCCGTTTAAATTTGAAGCAGGAACACCTGATTATATTGGTTCGATGGCATTGGCGGAAGCATTGCTGTATGTCCAAAAAATTGGTTTGGATGTCATTGCCAATTATGAGAACGAACTACTAAATTATGCAATTAAAAGGCTGAAAGAGATCGAAGGCATTCGTTTTTTTGGTACAGCCGAGAGGAAATGTTCTGTTATTTCTTTTCTGATAAACGATATTCATCCTTATGATATTGGTATGATGCTCGATAAATTGGGTATAGCTGTTCGTACTGGTCATCATTGTGCCCAGCCAGTGATCGACGCTTTTGGAATTCCCGGTACGATTCGTATTTCATTTGCTTTTTACAACACGAAAGAAGAGATTGATGAATTCATTGTTGCATTGAAACGAATTGTACCCATGTTTATTTCAAGAAAATAATTTTACAAAGAGAAAGAAGAAAAAGTTTTAGACAATAGAAAATAATCATGACAATCAATGAAATTCAAGAGGAAATTATAGAAGAATTTAATCAGTTTGACGATTGGTTAGAAAAGTATTCTTTGCTGATAGATATGGGGAATTCCCTTGAACCACTTGACAGTAAATATAAAATGCCAGAAAATTTGATTGAAGGTTGCCAGAGTAAAGTTTGGTTGCAAGCAGAAATGAAAGATGGAAAAGTATATTTTCGCGGCGACAGTGATGCGGTATTGGTGAAAGGAATAATAGCTTTGTTAATAAAAGTGCTTTCAGGACATACTCCTGATGAAATTCTCAATGCAGATCTTTATTTTATCGATCAAATTGGGTTGCGTGAACATTTGTCACCCACACGTTCCAATGGATTACTTGCTATGCTCAAGCAAATGAAATTGTATGCGTTAGCTTTTAAATCGAAAGGCGAACAATATTAGTTCTGAGTTTTGAGTGTTATGTTGTTAATTGTTAATGCCTAAATAACGTTGACCGTTTTTTACAATTTTATCATTTAAAAAGCTCAAGATAATAATTATGATTTACTAAAATTTCAGAAATCTTTTTTCTAACTTTGTCCTGTAGCATATTTTTCTGTTTTGTAATTATACGGCTAATATACTCATTCTTAATGGGATATTAGATAAAATATACTACTTTTTTTACTTTCTTGACTCTTTTTTTTCTTTATTTTCAACCCTTTCTGAAATGCGAAACTTTAGTTATTTATCACAAATTGATTTTAATAAGAACTTAATTCGTTAAACTGATGAAAACGACAAAATTTTTAATCGTAGCCATGTTGACGCTGCTGAGTGCAGGTGTCAAGGCAAAAGACAACGTAGTTGAACTTCCTCCGGCCGTATTTAGCAATACACGGTCTGTGGAAATCGGCAAAGTAACCCTGTCCGATACGGCTACCGTGTTGGATATCGCGGCTTTTTATCGTCCGGGTTGGTGGATAAAAATTGTTTCCGACAGTTATCTGCTGGCCGACGGCAAGAAGTACATGATTCGCAGCGGGGAGGGCATCGACCTCGATTCGCTCTTTTGGATGCCTCCATCGGGTGAAGCTTCCTTTAAACTCGCTTTCGAACCGCTGCCCCTCAACACCCTTACTTTTGATTTTATAGAAAGCGATTGCGAGAATTGTTTTAAAATCTACGGCGTGGATCTCAAGAATAAACGGTTGAAATCCCCCAATATTCCGGAAGAATATAGCCGTGATTATCCACCAGAAAACGATCTTGAGCTGAAATTGGTGAAAGGCGAAGCCATTGTGAGCGGCACGTTGTGGGGTTACCGTCCCAACTTTGGCAATGTTAAGCTGGTGTACGGCAATCCGATTACCGGTAAAGAAGACGAAGTGCCGGTAAACGTCGATGCCGATGGTTCGTTTCGTGCGGCAATTACAGTATGCAGTCCCACCAACCTTTATCTCCGCCTGGGATCGGCTTCGTTTCCCGTGAAGGCAGCTCCGGGTAAGACATCGAAACTGCTGGTCAATCTTCCCGAATACACCCGGAAGTACTCCCGTCTGCATAAAAAGGAAGAACCTTACGGCAAGGAGGTGTATTATGCCGGTTATCTGGCAAAGCTCAATACCGATTTGCAGAACGAAGCGCTTACGGATCTTTCTACTGCGGATATTTTTGATGTTGCGGCCGATAGGAATGCCGATGAATTGAAAACTTTCCTGATGGAGCGCTACGAACAATTGCTCGCAACAAGTGCTTCGGCCGGTATCAGTCCGCTTGCCCAACAGGTTTTCAATACCCGTCAGGCATTTTTGCTGACCAATATATTGATGAATGCCAATTCTTATATCCTGAGCGCCTATGCTCAAAAATACAAGGTTTCTTATGCCGAGGCTGCGAAAAAAATGAGGCGTTCGTCACAAACCGATGATTATAACGACTTTTATCGGTTGTTGCCCTATGATGACCCCACTATTTTGTTGGTTCCCGATATACCCCTTTATATCCAAAGTTTGGGATACGCCCGTGGGGATTCGAACGATCCGACGATAATCATGCGCTATTTGGCCGATTGTGAAGAAGTATCGGCCGACGAAAAAGCGCTTATTCGTGCGTATATCAATGCTTATGAAAAGAGAGAAATGTTCGAAAAAACGGATTCGATCGACTTGTTATACAAGAAATACCTACCGCTTGTGAAAGAATACAACCGGAAAAATATGGGAGTGGAATATCTGAAGAGGGTGTGGAATACGGAAGATGCTTTTTTGTTTGATCTCATCCGTTCGCAACAAATCAGTTTTGCATTGAGGGATTACAATCCGTTGACCGATGAGCAGAAGCAGGAACTGGCTACTTATCCCGAAGTCATACGGACTACGCTGCTGGAGCAGGACGAGGAACTGCTGGTGAAAATAGAGGAAAACAAGAAGAAAACGGGCTATACGGTGTTGGAAGTGCCGCAAGTTCCTAATGAACAGCTGTTTGACGAAATGGTGAAGCCTTTCCGAGGTAAAGTGGTGCTGGTGGATTTTTGGGCAACGTGGTGTGGTCCGTGCCGACAGGCAAACAAAGAAATGGAGCCGTTGAAAGCTCAACTGGCCGGTAAAGATTTGGTATATGTTTATATGACCGGATATACTTCGCCCGAAAACACCTGGCGTAACATGATCACAGACTTGAAAGGCAATCATTATCGGATGAACGATGCACAATGGGAATATGTTAGTCAACAGAAGAAAGTTGGAGGAGTGCCCACATACATTATTCTTGACAGAGAAGGGCATCAGACTTTTCACGCCGTAGGTTTTCTAGGTACCGACACTATGAAACGCGAATTGTTGAAAGCGTTGAATCAGTAAATAAAGTATAGAGGTTAAGTCTCTATTCAAAAATGATTATGATATAGAAGAAAAAAGGATGCCGTCATTACTAAATATGACATTACTTGTTGTTAAAAAAATATTTTTGCTTCTAAATATTTTGAGAATTTTCCTTTTTATTCGAAAGATTGCGTTTAATTCGTTGAAGAAAAGACAAGTATAAAGGTTTAATGGTTACCAAATGCTTAAAAGCTGATTGGAACAACCAATTCCTTTTACAATCATTGGAAAATTAAATGTGACGATCCTTCAATTCTAATTGTAAGACAGCATAAATTGAAAATTATCTCGTAACTTTGTATCAAATTTTGTTTAGAAAAAGTTAATGAGAAAAATAGAAAATGGGGAATATCGTAGCAATTGTTGGACGACCAAATGTAGGGAAATCAACTCTGTTTAATCGATTTACCAGCACCCGTCGAGCCATTGTAAGTTCTGTATCGGGAACTACGCGCGACCGTCAATATGGAAAATGTGAATGGTGTGGAACTGAATTTTCTTTGATCGATACAGGTGGTTGGGTAGTAAATACTTCTGATGTGTTCGAAGAAGAAATTAAACGTCAAATTTTGCTGGCAATAGAAGAGTGTGATGTGGTTCTTTTTTTAGTTGATGTTCAAAGTGGAATAACAGATTATGATCTGGAAGTGGCGAAAATTTTACGACGTTCCGATAAGCCTGTCATTTTGGTTGCCAATAAAGGTGACACTTTCGAATGGCAATATCAGGCAGCAGAATTTTATCGTTTAGGATTAGGTGATCCTTTTTTGATTTCCGCTATCAATGGATTAGGCACAGGTGATTTGCTGGATAAAGTTATCTCTTATTTTCCTTCAAAAAAAGAAATGGAAACAGAAGAAAACTTGCCACGTTTTGCAGTAGTAGGTCGTCCTAATGTTGGTAAATCATCATTGATAAATGCATTCTTGGGAGAAGAGCGGAATATTGTTACCGATATTGCTGGTGCTACTCGCGATTCTATCTATACTCGTTATAATAAATTTGGTTACGATTTTTATCTGGTTGATACTGCTGGTATTCGAAAAAAAACTAAAGTAAATGAAGATGTGGAGTATTATTCCATTGTTCGTTCTATTCGTGCCATTGAAAACAGCGATGTTTGCATTTTAATGATTGATGCTACTGTTGGTATTGAAGGACAGGATTTAAGCATTTTGTCATTGATTCAGAAAAATAAGAAAGGATTGGTGGTTTGTGTCAATAAATGGGATTTGATCGAGGATAAAGATAGCCGTTCCGTAAAAGAATATGAAGCAACCATCAGAGAACGTTTTTCTCCTTTTACAGATTTTCCTATTATTTTTGCTTCAGCTTTGACAAAACAGCGAATTTTCAAAGTGATTGAATCGGCTATGAAAGTTTATGAGAACAAAAACAGAAAAATTCCTACTGCACAATTGAATGATTTTTTGCTGCCATTGATTCAAAATTATCCTCCACCAGCATGGAAAGGAAAATATATTAAGATAAAATATGTGACACAATTACCTAATACTCAAATACCTACTTTTCTCTTTTTTGCCAATTTACCCCAATATGTAAAAGAACCTTATCGTCGTTTTCTGGAAAATAAAATTCGTTCGCAGTGGAATTTTACAGGAACACCTATTCAATTATTTATCAGGCAAAAATAAAGTTTAGAATAAACTAAAAAACCCTTTAGAATTTATCAAAATCCACTATAAACTAAATTCATTTTCATCGGTTTGGAAGGATGCTTACCACTGCAAATAGTAACAGCGCTCATTAAGAATTGATGTTTTACTTCGGTGACAGAACCACTGCTATTGTATTTTATCCTAACAGGGACCAATAGAAAACTTAATTGGTCAGGAAGTTCCGCAGCGTTTGTTTTAGCAGTTTTCAATTCATTGGTGAGCAAAGTAGCAAGATTAAATGTATAATAATAATTATAAGTGTTATCACTATTCTTTGTAGTAGAATAGGTAGCTAAAATGGAACAAGTATCAGAAGGTAATTCATTATTTTTAAAAAATCTATCCATTGCTGATTCTTTGATTAACAACAAATATTTTACAAGCGGTTGTGCCAGTGTAGTATCTTCCACTTCTGTTGCATCAACTTGAAGGACAGCACTGTTAATAGATAAGTATTTATCGTTGATATTGTTGTCTAATTTTTGTTTGATTTTTTTTAATGGTATAGTAACTTTGGTAAACACATTAGCTGGCGAAGATATATAATTTACCTCTTCTCTTTGTTTGATAATTTGTTCCCGATTTGGATGCATAAAACGGTTTACTTGTCTTACTTCTTCGTTTGCAGGAAAAGTAATAACATTGTTAACAGTTACTGTTGAGTCAGTAATACCATCCAGAGCTTTGCGAATGTAAGTATAATGATAGTAATAATACAAGTCGATTTGATTAATGTAAAACATTGTTGCTGTCCCAAAATTGGGAGTAATATATATACCTTTGAATTTTTCCAGAAACTCTTGCTGACTCGTATATTTATTTGAAGACGGATAAAACCATCTAACAAAATCGTCCGACAGCTTAAAGCGGATCATCATAGTATCTGTTTTCGAACCACTGGCATCTTTGGCTGTTACAATTCTTTTACCTAAATGTATGGTTTTATCGGTATAATCAGCAGGGTCTATATTGGAAGGATAAGGTTGAGAATAAGAAAAAGTTGCCTTATTCATCTGATAAATATTTATTTCTACTGGTGAATAATTATCGCCGAACCATGTGAGGTATCGGAGAACAATATTAGCTGAATCGGGAACAGAACCTTCTGGATAGGTAAAACCGACAGGACAATTTACTTGAGCCAATATATCGGCTTGAGTTATTCCATATTTCTGGTCATAAAATGTTCCAAGAAGAAACGAATCAGGACGGGAATAAATGTAATCTACAAAAACATTTTGAGAGCTTAAATGGAAAGTATCCGTATAAACACTGATAAAATCTTTTGATGGCTGAATATTTATACCTATTTCACTTAAATCATCACCACAGGAAGAAAATAAAATTATAAAAAGAGAAACTAAGAAAATACTTTTGATCTTCATAGTGCGATTGAATAATTTGATTTTTATTAACAAATGATAAGTGGCAAAATTAGGTTCATAGGCTGTTATAGAACTTAATATATTTATCAGCATAGTCATCGTTTGACTCAAATGCAAGGAAATTTGTCTTGGTAGACAAAATATATTCCAAAACAGCCTCATTGATGGTAGAGCTTGCCTGAATAACTCCATCCGAATAATCTATTGCCAATTTATTGAGAGCGACATAATCAATGGGTTGATTTTTTAAATGAGAGGCAATATGTTTTCTTTGAATACCATCAATCATTAACTTTTCACCAAAATTACTATTGAAAGGTTTTTTGAATTCATCATTAAAAACTGCATAAACTACTTTTGAGTGCTTAAAAAATGGATCATCATTATATGCTTTTTTTATATACAATGGAACGAGTGCAGTCATCCAACCCTGACAATGGATAACATCAGGTGTCCACCGTAGTTTTTTTATTGTTTCCAGTACACCACGTGCAAAAAAAATAGTTCTCTCATCATTATCATCATATTCTTCGTTATTTTCATTGGCGACGGTATGTTTCCGATGAAAATAATCTTCATTATCAATAAAATAGATTTGTAAACGGGCAGGCTGAATAGAAGCAACTTTGATAATAAGTGGATGATCGGTATCGTCAATAATCAAATTCATTCCTGAAAGTCGTATTACTTCGTGAAGTTGATTACGCCGCTCATTGATAGAACCAAATTTAGGCATAAATGTGCGGGTCTCCAAACCTTTTTCTTGAACTTCTTGTGGAAGGTATCTTCCCACCATTGACATTTCAGACTCAGGTAAATAAGGATAAATTTCCTGGGAAATGTATAATACTTTTGATACTTGATTCATTATTCCCAACTAAAATAATTCATTTATTATGCAAAGATACAAAAAAAATCAGACATTTGCACTCGAAGCGTCTTAAAATAAATAACAGTAGAGTCAACCAGCAAGTGCGAAATTATAAAAAATGTTTGAAAAACTCATTTTTAGGAGAATTAAAGTTTAATTTTTCTCGAGGTCTTCGATTCAGTTTGTACTGAATATTTTTGATATCCT